>JAFGUD010000082.1 GCA_016938685.1 Bacteroidales bacterium
TAGTTGGAAACGCTTTAAAAGCATAGAAAAACATTACTTTGAAATAATTGAAATACCATCGTCAATTTAAACCAGAGCCATTATTTACCTTACAACAGACGGATTTGTTGATCAAAACAATGAAGAAAGAAAGCGTTTTGGCACAAACAATTTGATTGATTTGATTTCAAATACAATTGATAAATCAATGCAAGAGCAAAAATCAGTTTTAACAAAGGAATTAGAAACCTGGATGACAAATACTTATCAACGAGACGACATAACCATTGTTGGATTAAAATTAAAGTAACAGTTTTTCAGTTGTTCAGTCCGCAGTCTCGGTCTTCGGTCATTCAATCTTCTGTCTTCCGACTTCCTACTTCCTACATATTTCTGCGATACTGTCCGCCAACTTCGTACAAAGCATTGCTTATTTGCCCTAGTGAACAATATTTAGACACTTCCATCAATGCCTCAAATACATTCCCGTGATTTTCAGCAACTTGTTTTAATTTAGCAAGAGCAATTTGACTTTCTTCTTCCCAAATAATGTGATATTCTTTCAAAGAATTAAGCTGATGTTGTTTTTCTTCTTCGGTTGCTCTAATAACTTCGTCAGGAATCTGAATTTCAGAGCCGGTACTTGACAAAAATGTATTAACACCAACAATAGGCATTTCTCCGGACATTTTTTTATGTTCGTAAAACATAGACTCTTCCTGAATTTTATTTCGTTGATACATAGTTTCCATAGCACCAAGAACTCCTCCTCGTGTAGTAATGCGATCAAACTCTGTCAACACAACTTCTTCTACCAGTTCAGTTAATTCTTCAATAATATATGAACCTTGCAATGGATTTTGATTTTTTGCAAGTCCATATTCTTTGTTGATAATCATCTGAATAGCTAACGCTCTACGAACAGACTCCTCTGTTGGAGTAGTAATTGCTTCGTCATAAGCATTGGTGTGGAGAGAATTACAATTATCATAAATTGCATAAACAGCTTGCAATGTTGTTCTAATATCATTAAAATCAATTTCTTGCGAATGAAGTGAACGTCCGGAAGTTTGAATATGATATTTTAATTTTTGAGAACGCTCATTTCCACCGTATTTAATTTTTATTGCTTTTGCCCAAATTCTACGTGCAACACGACCAATAACAGAATATTCAGGGTCAAGTCCATTTGAGAAAAAGAATGATAAATTAGGAGCAAAATCATCAATATTCATTCCTCTTGCAAGATAATATTCAACATAAGTAAAGCCATTTGCCAAAGTTAGAGCAAGTTGAGTAATAGGGTTAGCGCCTGCTTCCGCAATATGATACCCGGAAATTGAAACTGAATAAAAATTTTGAACAGCATTATTTATAAAATATTCCTGCATATCACCCATTAATTTTAATGAAAAATCAATAGAATAAATACAAGTATTTTGTGCCTGATCTTCTTTTAAAATATCAGCCTGAACTGTACCTCTGACAGATTTAAGTGAGCGTTGTTTTATTTCATCGTAAATATCTTTAGGTAATAATTTGTCACCGGGAATACCCAACAACATCAGTCCTAAACCATTATGTCCCTTTGGAATATCTGCGCGATAAACAGGTGGTGTAAGATTTTTTTCTTTATAAAAATCAATAATTTTTGTCTGAATTTCTTTTTCTAAACCATTTTCTTTGATGTACAATTCACATTCCTGATCAATTACAGCATTAAAGAAAAAAGCCGTCATTATTGGAGCTGGTCCGTTGATAGTCATCGAAACCGACGTTTTTACATCAGAAAGATTAAAACCGGAATACAAACGTTTTGCGTCATCTAAAGAAGAAATTGAAACACCGGAATTGCCAATTTTTCCATAAATATCAGGACGAATATTAGGATCTTCGCCGTACAAAGTTACAGAATCAAAAGCAGTTGAAAGCCTTACTGCCGGCATTCCGTACGAAACATAATGAAAACGTTTATTTGTTCTTTCAGGTCCTCCTTCGCCGGCAAACATTCTCGTTGGGTCTTCTCCTTCCCTTTTAAAAGGAAAAACTCCTGCTGTATATGGGAAAAATCCAGGGAAATTTTCCTGCATTGACCATTCAATTTTTTGTCCCCAATCTTTAAACTTAGGAACAGCTATTTTAGGAATCTTTGAATGCGAAAGAGTTTCAGAAAAATTTTCAACTTTAATTTCTTTGTTTCTTACTTTGTATGTAAAATACTCTTTTTGAAATTCTTCGAGATTTTTATCCCAATTTTCAATTATTTTTTGAGTTTGTTTATCCAAAGAATCACAATATTTATCATATTGAATTTGCAATTCGTCTCTAACTATTTTATTTTCACCATTTCTATACAATTGAATTACATTGTAAATACTGTAAAGCTTATGACCTGTTTCTTTTTTTAGTTGAACATCTTTGTTATAATCTCTAATTGTTTCGGAAATTTCAGATAAATAACGTCTTCTCTCTGGCGGAACTATGTATGTCATTTCCTGTTTTGTTATTCCTGTATAATTTGGAGATAAATATTGACGTTTCCCAAGTTTATTAAGGTTTTCAATCAATTTATTAAAAAAAGTATTAACACCATCATCATTAAATTGAGAGGCAACAGTTCCATAAACAGGCATTTCGTCTGTTTTAACATTAAAGTTTTCTTGGTTTCGCCAAACTTGTTTTCTAACATCACGAAGTGCATCATCTGCACCAAATTTATCAAACTTATTAATTACAACAATATCAGCAAAATCGAGCATGTCAATTTTTTCAAGTTGCGAAGGAGCACCAAATTCAGGCGTCATTACATAAATTGACAAATCACTGTGTTCTGTAATCTCCGTTTGTGATTGTCCAATCCCTGATGTTTCAAGAATAATTAAATCAAATTCCGCAACCTTCAGAATATCAAGCGCATCTTGAATATAAGGCGAAAGAGCAATATTAGCTCCACGAGTAGCCAACGAACGCATGTAAACATTTTTATGATTAATTGCATTCATTCTAATACGGTCACCCAACAATGCACCACCAGTTTTTCTTCGTGAAGGATCAACAGAAACAATTCCGATTGTTTTATCAGGATTTGAGTTAAGATAACGTCTAACAAGTTCATCAATTAAAGAAGATTTTCCTGCCCCGCCAGTTCCTGTTATTCCAACAACCGGAATATTTGTACTTTGGGCTGATTTTTTTAACTCATTAAGCTGATTTTCAATATTTTCTATATTATTTTCGCATGCCGAAATTGCTTGCGCTAATGCAGTAACATTTTTATTTTTTATACCATTAATGTCAAAATCAGAAATTTTACCGGTAGGAAAATCCGAATTTTCAAGCAAATGGTTAATCATTCCTTGTAGTCCAAGTTTTCGTCCATCATCAGGAGTATATATTTTTAAAACACCATAGTTTTCGAGCTCCTCAATTTCTTCCGGCAATATAGTTCCACCACCGCCAGCAAAAATTTTAATATGCGATGAGTTATTCTCCTTCAGTAAATCGAACATATATTTTAAAAACTCAGTATGTCCTCCTTGATAAGAAGTTAAAGCTATTGCTTGAGCATCTTCCTGAATAGCACATGTAACTATCTCATTAACAGATCTATTATGCCCAAGATGAATTACTTCGGCTCCTGTGCTCTGCATTATTCTACGCATTATATTAATAGCAGCATCATGACCGTCAAATAATGAAGCAGCAGTTACTATTCTGATATGATTCTGTGGTTGATATTTGTGATTGTCCATTTTTAAAAATATTTTTGCTCCTAAAATAAGTGTTTTTTTCAAATACACAAAGCATTATTTTTAAATATGTCCTTATTTAAAAATTCTAATTGTCAATGATTGTCAAGAATACAATTCAGCAAAACATATATTATCAGCAACTTATAGGATTTCAACTAAGAATTACTGTTTATAAAAAAAACCATAATCAAAAAATTCTCATTTCTTAAATATTTAATTCACAATAAAATTAATAGTGTAGATTTATAAATTATCAACACACATTTAATAAAACCCAAGTAAAAAAAAGCTGCCTTTTAAGCAGCTTTCACGTTTTTAATTTTAATAAAAATACCTTAAATTTTTCGACTCATTTTGTTTTAAAGGAATATTTGAATTTTTTGGATATTTTACTGAAAAAGAGAAATTAATTTTTTTCATTTCTCCGGGATTTAATGTCACTTTCCACACAACTTCACCCGTTGATTCAGTCAACTCTCCGCCTGATAGTTCAATTACTTTAACTTCGATTTCATCACTTTGAGATATAGGAATCTGATCGGTTAATTCTAAACTAATTTGCGATTTATGATTATTTTTCAGTTCATATTGATATTCAAAAGTAGTTTTCTTCTTATTCCCAATCATTTGAGAAGAGCTAAATTTATTCAAATCATGCCTGGTTACCATAACTCTGTTGTCTCGTCCCAATGAAAAATCTAAAGTATCAGTTACATTTCTAGTAGAAATAAATGAATTACCAATATAACTACCGGCATAATAGATTTTTGCAGGTCCATCAATTAAATTCAAATCTTCCCAGCCAATAACTTTAGCTAATAAAAAAACACCCGGATCTAGTTTTGTAATTGCAAAATGCTGGTAATCTGCTTTTAATTCTTCTTCTGTAATATAAACAAGGTAAGGTTTATCATCAGCAGGAACAGAATATTTTTTGTCAATTTTAAATTCATGAGAAAGCACAGGAACAACAGCCTCATACTCAAAAGCATTTGTTAATTCACCTCCATAAAGCTGTCCTGAAATATCAAAGGCATCATTTGACTGAGGAACAGCCATTTGTTGCACATACCCTTCACCTTTTGCCATATTAGAATAAACAGTAGCTGTTTCTTTCAAAAACCAAGTTGATAATACCGGCTTAGAATTACTTAAATTTGCATCATTAGTTGACAATGTTAGGTCTATGTTTTTCCAATCAATTCCTGTGTTATTGTAAACATTCGCTCTATACACCAATGAAATTGGAGCATCAGTATCTTTTGCTTTTAAATCGTAAATAGGCGACCAACCTGCATAACTAACCAGATATTTTAAATCAACATCTGCATTCAAAGCAGTTTTTGATTCAACTAAAATACGAACTTCTTTTCTAGTAAAACTAGAATTTGCGTTTAATTCATAAAGTTGATTCTGAACTCTGGATTTATCCTTAACCAATTGTTGATACAATAAGTTAATAGAAGAAACTTTTTTGTTTATTTCCATAATTCTGTTTCGATAATAATCAGCAGAAATTTTCAATTCATCAATAGAAACTCCGTCATTCTGTCCACCCATTTCTTTATTCGTAATCAGAAGGTCTTTTTCAATTCTATAAGCATCTAGCTCATCGGTGTAATTTTGAAGTTTTAAATTAATTAATTTCAAAGAATCATTCAACATTTTAATCTGAGGTTTATCTTCATCTTTAGTCATGTAATTAGAAACTGTTGAAATTTGCAAAATATCAACATCTTTTCCGATAGTAACCCTAACACTAGCATCATCAAGAACAGGAGACAAACCTTTAAAAATCAACAATGTTCTACCAGCAGAAAGATTTACATTTTTCAATCTGGTTATTTCAGCATTATTCAAATAAACAGTTGCTGATGAAATTTCACTTTTAATTTCAATTTCTTTAACATCTTGCGCTTTAATCAAAAAAGGCGTCAAAAAAGCAACTATAACAAACAATAATTTTTTCATAATTAATAAGTTTTAAATTTAAAAATTTCGATTTTGTATTTTTAACCAAATATAGAGATTTTTTTTAGTTTTTAAAGATTAAATAATCAAAAAAAAGAAATCGACGATTTTAAACGACTGAAAATCATAGTCTTTTAACGTGTTATTAGTTTTTATTCAATAAGAATTAAAAACATTTGTTTATTAATAAAAAAAATAAATATCTTTGCAGTCTCAAAATTTTGGTGTATTGTGTAAATACAAAGAAAAGAAGAACTTAAAAAAACATTTAGGAAATGCAAAACAAAGGAGCAATTAGGCTACTAATTATCACACTAGTGTTAGTAACACTTTATCAGCTATCATTCACCTTTTTTGTTTTAGACGCAAAAAGTGACGCAAAGGAATATGCAAAAAACTATGCAGGTGGAGACTTCAGAGCAGAAGCAGCTTACCTTGATTCAATGGCTAATCAAGAAGTTTATAATTTTGTCTGGATTAAAAAATATACTCTAAAAGAATGTCAGGAAAGACAAATTAATCTTGGCCTTGACCTTCAAGGAGGTATGAACGTTGTTCTTCAGGTATCAATTCCGAACTTAATACATGAATTGTCGAACAACAGCGAAGATGCTATCTTTAACAAGGCTATAGACCTTGCAAAAGAAGAATCAAAAACCAGCACAAAAGATTTTATAACCCTATTCTACGAATATTATCAGGAATTAGCACCCAATGGACAATTAGCGTCTATTTTTGCTACAGCTCCTCAACTTCGTGGACAAATTGATTATTCATTTACAAACGATCAGGTAATAGATTTATTAAGAACAGAAGCTCAGGCTTCAATAGATAACGCGTTCAATATTTTAAGAACTCGTATTGACCGTTTTGGAGTTACCCAACCGAACATTCAACAACTTGAACAATCAGGAAGAATTTTAGTTGAATTACCGGGAGTGAAAGACGAAGAACGTGTAAGAAATCTTTTACAACAAAGTGCATCTTTAGATTTTTATTTAACTTATGAAGCAGGTGAAGTTTGGAACATCTTAGAAGAAGTTGATGTGAAATTATCTAAAATTTTAAACGAAGAAGAAATTTCTGTTGACACTAACACTCTTTTACCGCTAGACACAGCAGCAATACCGGTTGACACAAACCAATCATTACTTAATAACTCTACTCAGGATACTACTACTCTAATAAATGATACTATTGAAGATAATCTTTCAAAAGAAGAATTTCTAAAAGAACATCCATTTTTAGGAAGAGTATACCCTGCTACTGACCAAAACGGACAACTTTTACCAGGACCGGTTTTAGGTTATGTTTCTGTTTCGGACACAGGATACATTAATAAGTATTTAATGATGCCCGAAGTAAGAGCGATGTTACCTAGAGATCTTATTTTAGCATGGTCTGTAAAACCTAATGAATTTATTACACAAGGTGTATATTACAACCTTATAGCATTAAAAACAACACCTGACGGATCATCTCAATTAGGAGGAGATGTAATAACTACAGCTCGTCACAACTTCAACCAAAACAAAGGAAGCGCAGAAGTAACAATGGTTATGAACGCAAGTGCTTCTAAAATATGGGCAGACTTAACCGGACAAAATGTTGGTCGTTCAATTGCAATCGTACTTGATGGTAATGTTTATTCGTATCCAACAGTAAACGGAGAAATAACAGGAGGAGTTTCACAAATCACAGGTAACTTCACAATTGAAGAAGCACAAGATTTAGCAAACGTCCTTAAATCAGGAAAACTTCCTGTTAAAATTAACATTGCAGAATTAAATCACGTTGGACCTTCTTTAGGAAAAGCGTCTATTAAAGCCGGTTTCTTATCATTCCTTATTGCTTTCTTGGTAGTATTGATCTATATGTTCCTATATTACAACAAAGCTGGTTTGGTTGCAGATATTGCTTTGATATCAAATATGTTCTTTATAATTGGTGTACTTGCCTCACTTGGAGCCGTTCTTACATTGCCTGGTATTGCAGGTATTGTTCTGACAATTGGTATGTCGGTTGATGCGAATGTTATCATATACGATAGGATTCGAGAGGAACTTAGAGCCGGGAAAGGCATGAAAAAAGCAATTGCTGATGGATACAAAAATGCCTACTCAGCTATTATTGATGCAAACGTTACAACATTATTAACGGGTATTGTTCTTTATATATTTGGACACGGACCTATTCAAGGTTTTGCAACTACTCTTATTATTGGTATTTTCTCTTCATTATTCTCAGCTATCTTTATAACAAGATTAGTTTTTGAAGGATTTTTGAAAAAAGATAAACCAATCAAATTTGCTGCAAAATGGAGTGAAAATATTTTAGTTAATCCTAAAATAAACTTCTTAGGAAAACGTAAAACATTTTACATCATTTCTTCAATTTTAATCATCATAAGTATTGCTTCACTAGGAATAAGAGGATTAGATTTAGGAGTTGATTTTGTTGGAGGTAGATCTTATGTAGTTGAATTTAAAGAAGACGTAAACGCAGTTGAGCTTGCCACAATGCTTGAAAAAGAATTTGGAACTTTGCCGGAAGTAAAAACTTATGGATCAGCAAAACAAGTCAAAATTACAACTAAGTATATGATTGACAGTGAAGATCCTAACATAGAGAATGAAATTGACGAAATGATGTACAAAGGATTTGCACCATTGTTAAACAATGTAACTCTTGACGATTTCAGATTAAATTACATACAATCATCTCAAAAAGTTGGACCTACAATAGCAAGTAGTATCAAAAGAGGATCAATTTACGCTATTTTGCTATCGATGTTGTTCATATTTTTGTACATTTTCATACGATTTAAAAATTGGCAATTTGGTTTAGGAGCTACAGTAGCGCTTCTTCACGATAGTATCATTGTTCTTGGTATTTTTTCGTTATTCTACGGAATTCTTCCATTTACATTAGAGGTCGATCAGGCATTTATTGCCGCAATTCTTACAGTTGTTGGTTATTCTGTAAACGACACCGTTATTATCTTCGACAGAATTCGTGAGTATTTTGGATTACATCCAAAAAGAGATAAACAAGAGAACATGAATGCTGCAATGAATGGAACTTTGAGTAGAACCTTAAATACGTCACTAACGACTCTTTTTGTGCTGTTAGTAATATTCCTATTTGGCGGTGCAGTAATCAAAGGTTTTGTATTTGCTCTACTAATAGGTATTTTGGTTGGAACATATTCTTCATTGTTTATTGCTTCTCCAATTACTTTAGATACTATGAGAAAAACTCTTACAAAAGAAGAAAAAGCTCAAAAAGTAGTTGAACAAAAACAACAAGTTATTCTAAACGAAAATAGCGAAAAACTTGCAGGTGAAACAGAAGAAGAAAGACTAAAACGTATTGAAGAAAAGCAGAGACGAGACGAGAAAAGAAAAGCAAGGAAAAAGAAGAAAAATAAGAATAAAAAATAATTATTAAGCCCTGTTTTCAGGGCTTTTTTATTTTATAGTAAAATTATTTTTCCCATTAAACTTTGATTAAATTATGCCTACAATTTCTGTCACAACGCTTGGATGTAAATTAAACTTTTCTGAATCGGCAACTATTATCAGAAATTTCATAGAAAAAGAAAAATATACTCTTGTGGCTTTTGGTCAGAAAGCTGATGTTACGATAATTAATTCTTGTACAGTTACAGCACAAGCAGAAAAAAAATCCAGAAACGCTGTAAAAAAAGCAAACAAAGTTTCTCCCGAAGGTAAAATTATTGTTATTGGTTGTGCCGCTCAATTAAGACCTGAAAGTTTTGAAAAAATAGAAGGAGTTGATCTGGTACTTGGAACAGAACAAAAATTTAATGTTTTTGACTTATTAAAACAAAAAACGGAACAAAAAACATATAACTGTGATATCAACTCTGTATTAGAATTTGACGGAGCATATTCTGTAGCAGAAAGGACACGCTCATTTATAAAAATTCAGGACGGTTGCGATTATAAATGTACTTATTGTACAATCCCTCAAGCACGTGGGAAAAGCAGAAATGCATCAATTTCAGAAATTATAGAAGAAACTAAAATTATTGCCGAAAAAGGAGTTAAAGAAATAGTCTTAACAGGAGTAAATATTGGTGATTTCGGCAGAAGTACAAATGAAAATTTCTTTGAACTAGTTAAAGAGCTTGAAAAAGTTACGGGAATTGAACGATATCGAATTTCGTCAATTGAACCAAACTTGCTGACAGACGAAATAATTGATTTTGTAGCAAAGTCAAAGAAGTTCATGCCACATTTTCATATCCCTTTGCAAAGTGGTAGCGACGACATTTTAAAATTGATGAAACGCAGGTATAATACAGAAATATTTAAACAGAGAATACTAAAAATCATTGAACTTATTCCAAATACTTTTTTTGGAATAGATGTAATTGTTGGTTTCCCCGGAGAAACAGAAAAACATTTTGAAGAGACCTACAACCTCCTAAAATCTCTACCAATTAGCTATTTACATATTTTCCCATATTCAGACAGACCGGGAACAATAGCAACCGAAATAAAAGAAAAAATACCTTCGGAATGGATAAAAGAAAGAGAAAAAAAGCTTGAAGAACTTTCGAAACAGAAACATAATGATTTCTATAAAAAATATTTAAATACTAGTCAAAAAGTACTGTTTGAAGCCGGAAACAAAAACGGATTTATTAGCGGTTTTACCGAAAATTATATTCAGGTTGAAGTGAAATATGATAAAGAATTAGAAAATTCGATTAAACAAGTTAAATTAAACTCATTTAACGGAAAGACTATAAACGTAGATATAGAGAATTAAAATTAAAAAAAATCAGGAAATTCAACTTTAAAAATCAATTTAACTATAATTTTTTTATTTTTGTAAAATAGCTTAGTGTTTCTAAAATTTTAATTTCAATAAAAAACAAAAATTATTTTATAATCTACAATAAACTAGACATTTAACAAAATAAACATATAAAGATATGAAAGAAAGAATCGGAGAAAGCGAACTTATTTTAAACCCCGACGGAAGTGTATTTCATTTACATTTATTACCCGAAGATATTGCCGATACAATTATTTTAGTTGGAGATCAAGATAGAGTAGCTATGGTTTCATCTTTTTTTGACTCGATTGAAGTACAAAAAAGAAACAGAGAATTTATTACACATACCGGTTTTTACAAAGGAAAAAGGATAAGTGCTGTTTCAACCGGAATTGGAACAGACAATATTGATATTGTGGTAAATGAACTTGATGCACTTGTTAATATTGACCTAAACACAAGAATCCCAAAAGATGAACACAAGACTCTTAATCTTATAAGAATAGGAACATCCGGCGCATTGCAAGAAGACATTCCTGTTGATACTCCCGTTGCTGCTAGTATCGGACTTGGTTTTGATGTATTAATCAATTATTACGCCGGTAGAGAGCAAATTTCGGACAGTAAAATGGAAGAAGCATTTATGAATCATACAAATTGGGATAAACATCTTCATACGCCATATATTGTGAAAGCATCTGATAAACTTCTGAAAATTGTTGCAAAAGACATGACTTCAGGAATCACAATTTCTGCACCTGGTTTCTATGGACCACAAGGTAGAAAACTGAGACTTGAAACAAACGATCCTAATTTGAACCAAAAATTAGAAAATTTTAAATTCGGCGATTACAGAATCACAAATTTTGAAATGGAATGTTCTGCTATCTATGGATTATCTGAGCTTTTAGGACATGAAGCACTAACAGTTTGTAATATTATTGCCAACAGATACAAAAAACAATACAGTTCTGATTATAAAGTTGCAGTAAAAAAACTTGTTGAACTAATATTGAACAGAACATTAGAATTATAATGAACGAAAAAGAACTTAACGCTTTATTTAAACTCCTTGCTGATTCAGACGAATATATTTCCCAATCAGCAAGGAATAAATTATTTGATGAATTTGAAAACATTGAAGCTAAAATTGTTGATGCTATTTCTGATTCTGATGATATTGTTTTTCAATTCAAAGCGAAAGAGTTAATTCAAGATTATAATTTCAACAGAGTCAAGTCTAGCTTGTACAAATGGAAATCATCAGACGAGGTTGATTTACTAAAAGGTATTTATTATCTGACAAATTTTTTCTATTCAGACGTCGATTTTCAAACAATTTTCAACTATTTCGACAAATTAAAACGCGGAATTACGGTAGATGTATCAAATCTAACACCCATAGAACAAGTACGTTTACTAAACTTTATTTTTTACAAAACAAACAATTTTAAGGTCAATTTTGACGAATCGAGAATTGACACACACATGATTAACCGTGCTTTTGACGACAAAAAAACCTCTGCTTTTTTAATGACTGTAATATATTACATTCTAGCAAAAAAGCTTGGAATTCCACTTTATATGGTAAAAAATAAAAATATACTTCTGCTTGCTTATTTCAAAAATGAAAGTTCAAGCACAAAAGATTTTACAAATACACCAAAATTAATTTTTTACGAATTTTTTGTAAATCCTTCGGACAGAGGATTTTTACTTACCCACGAAGACATCAAAAGAAGTATGTCTAATCAGGCAAACAAACTAAATAAAACATTTACTATTGTTACGGCAACAGAAATTATTAGTATTTTAATAGATAAATTGATTTTTGCTTCTAAAAAACAAAAAGAACAAAAAATTGAAAATTACCTTAGCAATTTAAAAGAAACAATGAAAATTTCTTGAAAAACTTCTATTCCAGACCGATCATATCAAGAAAATCTTTTTCTGAAATAATTGGAATATTTAATTTTTCTGCTTTGCTAATTTTAGAACTTCCAGCCTTTTCTCCTGCAATAATATAATCTGTTTTACTACTAACAGACGAAACTTTTTTACCCCCAAATTTCTCCACTAAATCCTCAATTTCTGAGCGTCTTTGAGCAGTTCCAAAATTTCCGGTAACAATAAAACTTTTTCCGGCTAAAATATCAGCAACTAACTCTACATCATCAATTTCAAACTGTAAACCGGCAGATTTTAACCTTTCAATCAACATATTATTTTTTTCCTCTTCAAAAAACTCCCTAACAGTTACAGCAATTTTATCCCCTACTTCACCCACTTCAACTAATTCATCAAACGAAGCGTCTTTTAATTTATCAATACTCTTAAAATGACGCGCAAGCACCTTTGACAAACTTTCTCCAACGTGTCTGATTCCAAGTGAAAATAAAACTTTTTCAAATGGAATTTTTTTGGACTTAGAAATACTTTTAATCAGATTTTCGGCTGATTTTTTAGCAAAACGATCTAATTTGACAACATCTTCAAATTTTAAATCGTACAAATCTGCAACATTTTTTACCAAATTTGAATTATAAAGCATTTCAACAGTTGCTCCACCAGCTTCAATATCCATTGCTTTTCTACCAATAAAATGTTCTATTTTACCTTTAATTTGAGGAGGACAGCCATTGTAATTTGTGCAGAAAAAAGCAGCTTCTTCTTCACTTCTAATTAAATCTGTTCCACATTCAGGACATTTTGTGGGGAAAACAACCTTCTGTGCATTTAAAACTCTCTTAGAAACGTCTATTCCAACCACTTGCGGAATAATTTCTCCTGCTTTTTCTACAAAAACAAAATCGCCAAAATGTAAATCTAAAGCCTTAATATAATCAGCATTATGTAAAGTTGAACGCTTAACAGTTGTTCCTGCTAAAAAAACCGGCTCCAAATTAGCTACCGGAGTAACCGCACCTGTTCTTCCAACCTGAAAATCAACCGAAATCAGTTTAGTTAAAGCTTTTTCGGCTTTAAATTTATACGAAATAGCCCAACGTGGAGCTTTGGCTGTTTCGCCAAGTGCTTTTTGTAATGAATTTGAATCAACTTTTATTACGACTCCGTCAATATCATATTCTAATTTGTTTCTGTTATTTTCCCAATATTCAAGATATTTAAAAACATCATCTAATGAATTAGTTTTAAGCATATTATCTGATATCTTTAAACCCCATTCTTTACATTTTTGCAAATTCTCAAAATGAGAATCAGAAGGTAAATTATCGGCAACAAAATAATACAGAAAACAGTCTAATTTTCGCTTTGCAACTTCGCTGGAATTTTGTGTTTTCAACGAACCGGAAGCAGCATTTCTAGGATTAGCAAATTCATTTTTACCTTCTTTTCGTCTAATTTCATTCAAATATTCAAAAACTTTGTGAGGCATAAAAATTTCACCTCTTATTTCAAAAAAATCAGGATATCCGTTACCACGCAAAACTAATGGAATACTTGAAATAGTTTTTATATTTTCTGTAATAACATCTCCTTTTGTTCCATCGCCTCTGGTTACAGCTTTACTAAGCTTCCCATTCTCATAAGAAAGACTGATGGAAGCACCGTCAAATTTCAATTCACAGACATATTCAAAATCATCTCCTATCGCTTTTCTTATTCTGTTGTCAAATTCCAGAAAATCTTGTTTGCTATAAGTATTTCCCAAAGACAACATTGGAAAACGATGTTCAGCTTCTTCAAACTGTTGATTTCTATCATCTCCAACTCTAACAGTTGGCGAATTTGGATCGTAAAATTCAGGGAATTTCTGTTCCAACTCAGACAACTCTTTCAATAAAGAATCAAATTGAAAATCAGAAATTTTAGATTCCGATAGAACATAATAATAATAATTATACTCTCTAATTTCAGTTCTTAACTGTTCAATCCTTACTTTGGCATCTTGTTTGCTATCCATTGTATAAACTTAAAATTTGTCCAAAATTAAAAAATTTACTTAGTAAATAATCTTTATTGACACAGTTTTATCAAACAGAATTATTTATTTTTAATTTTTTTAATAATTTAGACGCCAACTTTTTTAGAGTAAATACTGTCCATTATCTAATAAACCAAAAATAATGGACACAAGTCTTTTACAAATAATATTACTATCGATGGATAACGAGTGGATTCAGAAAAATAAAATATCCGTTTTTGAACTGTTTGACCTCCTCAATGAGGAAAAGGTGGAATATATCTATCGTGGCAAATTTGACTCAAAAATAACAGACGGGATTCTTTCACTCGCAGAAATAAATCTTGATACTACTGACTCTGTAAAAATAAAAAAAAGAGTCTATTTTATATTAGTTGAAGGTTTACAAAATATTACTCGCCATCAGGAACAAGCAAATGAAATTGACGATTTTAATGAAGGTTTTTTAGCTATTCAAAAAAAGGACACAGAGTACGCGATTACAACAGGAAATCTTATCCAAAACACTACAATTGCAGATCTTTCATCTCAATTAGATAAAATAAACAGCCTTTCAAAAGATGATCTTAAAACATTTTATCGTCAGATTCTTGATAATGAAACATTTTCTCAAAAAGGTGGAGCTGGTTTAGGATTAATTGAAATAGCCCGAAAATCCGGGAGTAAAATTGCCTACGATTTTCAGGAAGTTTCAGATAATCACTCTTATTTTTATATGCATACTAAAATTTCATTAGCTGCTGATACTGCTGAATATGAGGTTCAGTCTTTAGCTAATATGAAAATTATTCATAAATTCTTTGCAGAACAAGATATTCTTATAAACGTTACCGGTATTTTTAACCACGAAAAACTTATCTATTTACTTTCAATTTTGGAATCACACATGAGTAAACAAGTTGTTTTAAAAAACAAAATGTTTAGTGTGATGATTGAATTAATGCAGAACGTTGTAAAACACGCCGACGACATTGAAATAAACAATGTTATGGGAAAACATTCAGTTTTCTTCATTACAAGTAATGATAACGAAATTTCTATAAATTCAGGTAATTATATTTTAACTAAAAAAGTTAAAAAATTAAAACAACATATTGATAAAATAAACAATATGTCACATAATGAATTAAATAAATTTCATTTTGACACACTAGTGAACTATAAAACAGAAAAAGAAATTTCATACGGATTGGGACTTCTTGACATGAGATTAAAATCCAGAAATCCAATATTTTACACTTTTCAGGAAATTGATGATACAAACTCATTTTTTTCAATTAGAATATCTTTAAATCACGAAATACAAAGAAAAAGAGTTCTCCAAATTAGCCCTAAGGATACAACTCCTAAAATTATTCTTGACGAAAAAAACGGTCAATTTACTTTTTGCGGAAATTCATATCCCGAAAACGCTAATGAATTTTACAAACCAATTATCAACTGGATTACGAAATACTCTGAAAGCCCAAGATTATTTACCCTATTTGAATTCAAATTTAATATTTTAAGCACCAGCTCTCAAAAAGAACTAATAAAAATACTTAAAAGCATAGAAAAAACAGCAGAATCAAGTGCAGTTGTTGTCAGGTGGTATTATAATAAAAAAGACGAAGATTCTCTTACTTTCGGAATGGAATTTTCACAGTTGTTTAATATTGACTTCAAACTTGTAGAATTTGATAACGCTCCATGCTAATTTTTTATGAAAGCTATGATTTTTGCTGCCGGACTAGGCACACGACTTTATCCCATCACAAAAACAATCCCAAAAGCTCTTGCTCCTTACAAAGGAAAAACTCTACTTCAACACGTAATTGAAAAAATTTCAGATGCAGGATTTGATGAAATAATAATAAATATTCATCATTTCGCTGAAAAAGTCAAGTTTTTTTTAGCAGAAAACAACAATTTTGGAAAAAATATAATAATTTCAGACGAAACAGAACAACTTTTGGAAACTGGGGGCGGGCTATTTAAAGCATCAAATTTTCTCAAAGATGAAGCTTTTCTTGTTCATAATGTTGATATTCTAAGCAACATTGACTTGAAAAAAATGTGTGAATTTCATCTCAAAAATGATTCATTAGCAACTCTTGCTGTTCAAAACAGAGAATCGAACAAAAGACTATATTTTAATAAGAACAATGAATTATGCAAGTGGAAAAATGAAGTAACCGGAGAAGAAAAACCGGCAAGAAATTGCGGCAATAACCCAATCCCTTTTGCTTTTAGTGGCATACATATAATAAATCCTGAAATATTCAAATTCATGAAACACGGAAAATATTCAATAATTGAAACTTATCTACTTGCTGCCATAACTGAAAAAATTACTTACTTTGACCACTCAAACGACTTATGGGCAGATATGGGAAAACCGGAAAGTTTTAAATAGCTCAAAAAAAACAACATTGTTTTTCAATAATTTTATTATTTTTGAATAATTGAACTCCATTTTGAAATTAAATTTAAAACTTCAAACCATTTCTATTTACATGAAAAGAGTAAAACATACAATCGGAAGAAAAGATGTTGCTGATTTTCCCGAATTGGAATTATACAATATTGAAGTTAAAATAGACACAGGAGCATACACATCAGCCTTTCATTGCCTCGAAATAAAGGAAACAATTATTGATGGGAAAAATGCAATTATATTCAAGCTTTTAGACAAAAAACATCCCAAATTTAAAGATAAGGAATATGTTTGCTATAATTTTAGGCAAAAAAGAGTAAAAAACACGTCAGGTTCTTCTGAAATGCGTTATGTGATAAAAACTAAAATTAAACTATTCGACAAAGAAATGCCAATAGAAATCTCGCTCGCAGAAAGAGGAAGAATGAAATTTCCTGTGCTAATTGGTAGAAAATTATTGAATGGGAAATTTATTGTAGATACTGCCAAATACGACCTTTCGTTAAAACAAAAAAAAACATCTATTAAAACAAATAACTAATCAGGAAATAATTTACTTTTGGACGTTTTTAAAAAAAAATAATTATCAAAATTTTACACGCTTTTCATCAAAAAAATACTAAATGAAAATTGTCATTCTATCTAGAAATCCCAAACTTTATTCAACCAAAAGACTTGTAGAAGCCGGTGAAAAAAGAGGTCACGAAATGCAAGTAATTGATCATTTGAAGTGTGACATTATAATGGAAAAACGTAAGCCTCAGATTTACTACAAAGGAGAAAAACTCACCGGAATTGATGCAATTATACCAAGAATAGGAGCTTCTGTAACATTCTACGGAACTGCTGTTGTCAGGCAATTTGAAATGATGAAGGTTTTTTCAGCAACTGAATCACAAGCTCTTATTCGGTCAAGAGATAAATTACGTAGTTTGCAAATACTTTCAAGAGCAGGTTTGGGTTTGCCAAAAACTGTTTTTACAAACTATTCAAAAGACACTTCAAACGTTATAGATCTCGTTGGTGGTGCTCCATGTATAATTAAACTTTTAGAAGGAACTCAGGGAGTTGGTGTAGTACTCGCAGACACTAAAAACGCAGCTGAATCTGTTCTTGAAGCTTTTCACGGTTTAAAAGCCAGAGCAATTGTACAAGAATATATTCAAGAATCAGCAGGCTCTGATATTCGGGCTTTTGTGGTTGACGGGGTTGTTGTTGGAGCAATGAAAAGAACTGCTAAAAAAGGTGAATTTAGATCAAATTTACATAGAGGTGGAACTGGATCTATAATTGAATTAACAGAAGATGAAGAAAACGCAGCACTAAAAGCCGCAAGAGTTCTAGGTTTGGGAATTGCAGGTGTAGATATGTTACAATCAAGCTCCGGTCCTAAAATAATGGAAGTAAATTCGTCTCCCGGACTTGAAGGAATCGAAAAATCAACCGGCAAAGACATTGCAAATAGTATTATTAGATACATAGAAAGACATGTTGATTAAAACAGTGCATTGTGTGCAGAGTTTATAGTGTACAGTGCATTGTTAATTGTGCATTCTTAGTTCTTAATTTTAAATTGTTAAGTTTAGGGAGAAAACGGAACGTACCTGACGGCACTTTCTTGTTTGTTCTCTTTTAGTTCCGACTTAAGTCAAAACATACAAACAGAACGTCCCACTGGGAATTTTTAAAGTGTTTAACTTAACGACATTAATTTCTTAATTGTTAATTCTTGCTTTTTAATTATGCATTGTGCATTTCTAATTGTTAATTGTTTAATAATTTATGATAATTCTTGATACAAAAATAAAATCCGGCAAAAGCTATGTGCTGAATATGGACATTGCAAGACTCCATACTCATACAAAAATAGAACTTCCTGTAATTATAGAACGTGCAAAAAAAGACGGACCTACAATACTTTTTACAGCAGGAATTCATGGTGATGAAATTAACGGAGTGGAAATAGTAAGACAAATAATTACAAAAAAATACAATAAACCTGAAATTGGAACTGTTATTTGTTTGCCATTACTAAACGTTTTTGGATTTTTAAATAAGACCAGAGAATTTCCTGATGGCCGAGATTTGAACAGAATGTTTCCGGGAACCAAAACCGGCTCTCTTGCAAGCAGATTTGCATATTTTCTTATGAATGAAATTGTTCCCCACATTGATTACTGCGTTGATTTTCACACAGGAGGAGCAGAAAGATTTAACTACACTCAATTAAGAATTAACAATGACGACCCCGAATTATTGGAACTAGCAACGGTTTTTGGTGCAAAATTTATAAAATATGCTCAAACTCGCGATAACTCTTTCAGGCAATCAGCTTCAAAAATTGGCAAACATGTTATTTTATTCGAAGGAGGAAAATCTTTATATCTAAGCAAAACAGTAACAGAAAATGGAGTTCAAGGCGCTGTTAGAGTAATGCATCATCTTGAAATGAGAGATTTTTCCGATGAAATCAAAACTTTTCCTATAGTTGAAAAACCGATTATTATTAAAAGCTCATCGTGGATAAGAGCCAGACACTCAGGTATTTTCAGACTTTACGCTAATATTGGTAGTTACGTAAAAAATGGAGAAGTACTTGGTTCGATTTCTGATCCATTCGGCAGTTTTGAACGCGAAGTAAAAGCCACACATAACGGATATGTAATTAGCTCGAATCATTCTCCTCTTGTTAATCAAGGCGATGCACTTGTAAATCTAACCAATTAATGTTTTTTTTGGCTTACTTATCTTAATTTGCAACCTTTGTAAAAACAAAAAAACAAATGAAGAAAATATTTGACCTTGAATTTTGGACAAAGTATTGGGAAAGAATAATCGGTTGGTCTGAAAAAGAACTTCTTTCTGTAATTTTACTAACAATATTTTTTTTCATCGGACTTTGGATTTTCAAAATTGTGACAAAAAAACTAAAACCTTTTTTAATAAAACGCAAATTATTCGATAAAAACTCCAATAAACTTGAAGCAGAAAAAAGAATAAACACAATCATAAATATCACTTATGGAAGCATAAAAACAATTTTATGGATTCTTTTTATAGTTACTTTACTTAGCAAATTTGGAATTGATATTGCCCCGCTTGTTGCAGGTGCAGGAATTGTTGGTTTAGCTATTGGTTTTGGAGCACAGGAATTAGTTCGTGATGTTATTTCCGGTTTTTTCATTCTACTTGAAAATCAAATACGCGTTGATGATGTTGCCATCATAAACGGAGTTGCCGGCACAGTCGAGAAAATTGAATCAAGAACTATTACTTTACGTGACCTCTCAGGAACCGTACATATTTTTCAAAACGGCAAAATAGATTCTTTATCAAACATGACCAAAGATTGGTCGGCAATTGTGCTTGAAATTGGAGTTGCTTACAAAGAAAACATACTTGATGTAATGCAAATAATGACAGATGTTTCTGATGAAATGTTTAAAGATGAAGAAAAAAGCTCAAAAATGCTTGAAAACATTGAAATAATGGGACTAGATAAGTTTGAAGATAGTGCTGTTGTAATAAAAGCCAGAATCAAAACAATTCCGGGAGAACAATGGGCAATCGGCAGAGAATACCGCAAACGCCTAAAAATTGCATTTGATGCAAATAATATTGAGATACCATTCCCTCATACAACCGTTTATTTTGGAAAAAAACAAATAACCTAATAAAAACAGCACTCTATTATTTTTGCCAATTAAAAATCTTAAAATTAAATTTAGGTGGCTCATAATTTTCAGGTAAATATTTTTCCGGTATAGTTGTCATATTTCCGTCTCTTTGCGCGCGATAATGCGGAGAAAGAATTTCAACACCTCCTTCAAAGAAAGCATCTTGAATATTCTGGTGCAATTCAGAATATATTTTAGGCAACATATTCGGCATATCAGAATATGCATTCAACTGATACGAAACGTAATAATCATCAAGACTGGTTTGTAACACAAAAGGATTTGGTTCCTGCATGATATTATTTGTTCTGCGAGCAGCATCTAAAAGCAATTCATGCACTTGTCGCCAAGGAACATCGTAACCAATTGTAACAGTCGTATGTAATATGATCCCGTCGTTTTCCTTAGAAGTGCTAAAATTTACAACATTTGACGATAAAACATTAGAATTAGGAATTGTAACAAACTCATTTTTAGGCGTTTTAATTCTAATCACAAATGGGGTTTTTTCTACAATATCGCCAATTGAGTCACCAATTTTGATTCTATCTCCTATTTTAAAAGGACGCATATAAGTTAAAACTAATCCTGCAACTAAATTACCTATAATTGACGATGAACCAAGAGAAAAAATAATCCCAATAAAAACTGAAACGCCTTTAAAAACGGGAGAATCAGAGCCAGGTAAATATGGAAAAATCATAACAACCATAAAAGCAACAACAAAAAATCGAACAATATTAAAAGTCGGTTTTGACCATTCTGTATAAAATCCAGGGATTTTCAATTTTCCTTCTTCAACTTCACCCGCCAAAAACTTGATAAATTTAAGAACGTATCTGGTTATTACAACAATAACTATAATCATAAACAAATTAGGAATATAGTGCAATAAAGCAAGTCCAATTTTTTTAAGAGGCGAAAGTGTATATAAAAATAAAGTTTCAGCTAATCTTCTGGTTGGTGGAAAAATACTAAATAAGATAGGAATTGTAATATAAAGCTGTAAAATATTAACAAACCACCTTAAAAACTTAGAAATAGTAAGAACAGAATTTGTCATTCTCTCCTCGTCCATAAACTGATAATCTTTTATCACTATTCCTTTAAACAAGATACCTTTTTTTGCCTTAAGAAAAACATCAATTTTTTTCTTAAACAGATAATTTACAAATTTAATTAAGAAAAATTGCATTAATAAAACAAAAACAGTCAAACCAATTTCTTTCAATAAAGTAAAAAGACTTCTACTTTTCTTGTATTTTGGAATATCTTGAATTATCAAATTCTTATATTCTGTTGCAATATCCAATTTAGATTTATTAAACCACAATTCATCTAAATCAGTAATACTCAAAATAGTTTGTTCGTTAAAAATTAAATCAACAGATTGTCCATAATCTACAACAAAAAGAGTATCAATATCAGGAATAAAAACTTTATATAATTGCTTTAATCTATTAGAAATAATAATAGCTCTCTCTTTTGCAGTTATATTTCCTATGGGAGTATAAATAAAAAATAAAGTGTCCTTGAAAGGAGAAATAGGAAAACTCAAAGATTTATTTTTAAGTTCTATAATTTTAGCTTCCAACTCTATTTTTCTTAACGAATCCTGATTTGCAAGCAACTTTAGCTTTTCTTCAATTTCTTGTTTTTGCTTATAATCAGTTTCTTTCAATTCAGACAACTCCTTCAAAAGCATTACTTTATAAATAGAATCGGCTAATCGAACCGAATCAGCTTGCCTTAATAGAGCTAAGGTTTGATTAACATTTTCGGTAGAATCTGAAACTTTTGAAGTATCCTGAGTTTGTGAAAAAGAAACAAATCCTGTAAAAATCAACAAACTGAATAGAATAAATTTTCTAACCATGTAATGTATATTATTTTACAATATTAGTCAAAATTTATATATTTTTGAAAAAATTCTCAATATGGTTTTTTTAGAAGAAGTAGCAAAAGACATTGCCTCAAGAAGCTCTGAATTAGACAATTATTGTATTGTTTGCCCAAATATCCGCACAATTGACTATCTGAAACATTATTTGTCAAAAATTTTGAGAAAAACTGTTTGGTCACCTAAATTTATGAATCTCAGCGAATTAAGCCACAGTTTTACCGATTTTTCAAAAACTGACGAGCTTGTGATGATGATTGAACTTTACAAATCATTCAAACATATTTTTAAAGAAAGTAAATACTTTTCTGAATATAATTTTGATAGATTTTACGGAATCGGCGAAATTATTCTAAAAGATTTTAACGAAATTGATAATTATTTAATCAACATTAAAAAAATATTTATCAATATTTCTGATTATGAAAGCATTAACTACATAGAAGACTATCTAAGCGAAGAACAAATTGAAACTATCAAGCAGTTTTTTAAACACTTTTCTACTGACTCAATAAGCGAAGAAAAAGAATATTTCAAAGAATTATGGTCAAGCATTCCAAAACTTTACGAAGATTTCAAAGCGAACCTTATAAGCAAAAAAATTGGCTATAATGGTTTAATAAACAAAGATTTATGCAAAAAAATAGACAACAACGAACTAAATTTTGACAAATACGAAAAATACATGTTTGTTGGTTTCAATGCTCTTACAAAATCACAAAAATATTTGCTCGAAGCCTTTCACAAAGCCGGGAAAGCTCTATTTTACTGGGATTATGACAATTTTTATGTAAAAGACCTTGAAAACGAAGCAGGATTGTTTGTACGTGAAAATCTGGCCCAGTTCCCCGACGACTTAAAAATTGACAGAGATTGTTTATTGAAAGACAAAAAAATAAAACTAATCGGTTTTCCGCTGGAAATTGCTCAAACAAAGGCTATTCCAACAATTTTAGAGCAGATGAACATTGATTTGAAAGACAAATCGCAACTTGCTCAAACTGCGATTGTAATGCCGGACGACAATCTGCTTTTTCCTGTTCTTCATTCTTTGCCAACTGAAATAGAACAAGTTAATGTAACATTAGGTTTTCCTTTCAAAAACACATCTATTTATAATTTTATAAATCAATGGCTAAACACACTGCAAATTATTATTAAAAAATCAAATATTTATTATGACGATTTAATAAACTTCTTAGACAATCAAATTTTAAAAGAGATATTTGAAGGTAAACACGATTACGTAATTGAAGAAATCAAAAATAGCAAAAAGATATATTTTAACATTAATGATTTAGAATCTCAAAAAAACTATCTTTTCAGATTATTGTTTAATGAAAAGAATATTACAGATGTTGAAATTCTTCTTGAAAACATATTAAAAATATTAGAAATAATTTTCTTTGTAATCAGTAAAACAGAAAGAAAAGTTGAGGCAGAAGCAATTTATCAATTTTACAAACAAATGCTTAATATTCAGACACTTTTCACAAAAGAACTGGTAAAAGATAAAGAAATAATTTCGGTTAGAATAATGCTGCGTTTTCTGAAAAATCAACTTTCGGGAGTTCATATTCCTTTCCAAGGAAAAAGTCTTGACGGACTGCAACTTATGACCATTATGGAAACCCGAAATCTTGACTTTGACAATTTGATAATTCTTAATGTAAACGAACAAATTTTACCGAAAAAAGCAACAAATTCTAGTCTAATTTCTGAATTTATGCGCAAATCTTTCGGTCTGCCGGTATTGATGTACCAAGATTCAATTTTTGCGTTTCTATTTTACAGTTTAATTCAAAATTCAAAAAATATAGTGCTGACATACAGCAACTTAATTTCAGACAAAAGTGGAGAAATAAGTCGTTTTGTTCAACAACTTCAACACGAAACTAATCTGATTTCTGAACATTTACAATACGCAGAACAAATTCGTCCTAAACGACCTGCATTTTTTGAAATAGAAAAAAACGCTGAAGTTTACGCAAAATTAACAGAATATCTTTCGCCGGATAAACTATTATCTGCCAGTGCATTAAACACATATATAACATGTCCGTTGAAGTTTTATTTTCAACGAATTGCAAAAATTGATCCTCCTGAAATAGAACAAAATGAATTTGAAATAGATGCCCTGAAATTTGGAAATATTTTCCACAATACAATGGAAGAACTTTACAAGCCTTATGTTGGTAAAATTATTGAAAAATCTGATTTTGAAGAGATTAAAAAAAGAATAGTTCCAACTATTGAAAAAACAATCTTTGAAATACTTGAAAATGTTGAACAAGCAACCGAAGAAGGCATAAATACTATCATTAGTAATGTAATAAAAAAACACATTGAAGACTTTATTAAAATAGACATTGATTATGCTCCTTTTAAAATTGTTTCGCTAGAAGACTCTACAAAATACAACGGGATATTCAAAATAAATATCAAAGATAAAGAATACAACATCAAACTTTTAAGTATTTTCGACCGAGTAGATCAAAAAAACAATCTTACCAGAATAATTGACTATAAAACCGGAAGCGACGATCTTTCTGTCTCAAATTTGACTTCTTTATTTGACATAGAAAAAGCAAAAAACAGCAAAAAAGCCATTTTCCAGATGCTTCTGTACAGCATTATTTACAAACAAAATAATCCGAATTTATATTTTGAACCTTTATTGCTGAAAACCAGAGATGTAAATCAAACATCTGATGGGAAACTCACAGTAAATAAACAGCAAATTGACAGTAATTCCGTTGATATTTTTGCTGATTTTGAAGGAAATCTAATTGCTTTACTCGAAGAAATTTTCGAAGAAGAAATCAATTTTGAACAAACAGAAAACCTTGAAGCATGTATGTACTGCGATTATTCCGGAATATGCGGACGATAAAATAATTAATAGTTAATGATTAATAATATTATTCCAGTTTAAAATATCCTCTGATTAAAATATTTACACATAGAAAGATTCTCTGATTGAAATATTTACACATTCTCCGATTGAATGATTTATACCGAAATGCTTTAAAAAATCCGATTTCATTTTCTTAAAATCGGTTTTAAAGTCAATCGGCATAACAACTTGTAAAAAAATAATTCTCGGAATTATTTTAACAATTTGGTATACACATTGAATAATTAACAGATTGAAAAATTCACAAATTGAAAAACTTAATACCCACATCCATCTAAATACTGTTCAAATTTTTCAGGTGAAAAAGCCTTAAATTTAGCCACATAAGGATTTTTATTCCTACCGTCAGAATAATTTCCTTTCCAATAATTTTCCGAATAATAATCTCCTTCGTATATTCTCAAATTCCAACTACGAGCTTCAGTATATGCTCCTGTTGCAAAAAAATATGCCTTAGATTTTAGCTCAACATCAGTCAAAAGAGCAATTGCTTCATCGTAATATTTAAAAGCTTCAGAACAGTCTTGATAATTTTTATTTACCTCAACATTAAAAGCAGTCCAATTTACTCGTCCGCCATCAGCACTTTTACCGTAACAAACATACATCCAATTTTTACCATAATAACTCATATTATAGTAAGCATTAGCTAATTGCAAAGCATATTTTCCTTTTTCTTCACCTACTGAACTTCCATACTGTTTTCTAATTTCAAGCAATTTTTCGACAAAATACCTTTTATCAGCATATTTTGCATCAATTTGTTCATCTTGTCCCCAATATAAAAAAGAATTATCAAATGGATTAAAATCCAAATATTCAGCATAATAATATTTATTTTGCCAAAAGTTAGCAGGAATTTTTTTATAATATTCGTAAGCCGATTCTAAATTATTTTTTCTAAGCTCCATTGTTCCAAGCAAATCATAATATCTATTTTTATCAAATTCAAAGTTATTGAGCAAATAACTTTCCATTGAATTTTTATTGTTTTTCTCAACAATATTCATAAAACTTTCGACTTGTTCTATTGAAGCATATTTATCAAGATAAAAGAAAGCGTCACTAAAATTCCACCACGTTTGCCAAAAACTAAAATCAGATTTTGTTGCAAAAGCCATAAACAAAGCAGCAATATCATACTGTTTTTTATCGTGAAAAATTCGATACTCTGCCTGAATCAAACTTTGAAAAACCTTTGAATTTGTAATTACTTTTTTGTTATCATAGTCCAAATGCTTAAAATCATTAAAAAGTGTTTCCGCAAATTCATCAGAAAAAACATCTGTTTTAGCGCTATTAATAAGAATTTTTTCGGTGTAAAATTGTTTGATTTCTTCTTCCGTTTTTACAATAGGTTTTGCGTTTTTAAGATACCCTGAAGCAGTGTTATAATCATCAAGCAAATAAAAAAGATGAGCCAAAACCAGCTCTGCATGTGCTTTATTTTCATTATTTAAAACATTCAAAGTTGATTTAACAAGATCAATTATATCTTTTGTATATTTAGTGTCATTTTGTAAATTATTTGAATCGTCAATCAAATTTCCCTTATAATCAATATATTCCTTGGTAAGAAGCCAGTGCTCAATTTTGTTTACTTCGCGGTTAATTAATAGTCTGTAAAGTTCGTGATTAGGATCAATTTTTGCAATTTCTTTCAATCCGGTCAAAGCTTTACCAGGGTTATGTAATTCTTTCAGAACCAAGAAAGTATAATTTTGTTGGTCAGTAAATTTACTCTGCAATTGCTCTAAATCAGATATTTTAAGTTGCCTGTATGACCAATGTTTTTTAGCGTCGCAATTGTAGAAAACATCAAGATAATTCAAAGCCACAACATCACCTTCCTGTAAATTTTCCTCGCAAAAAGCAACATGAGATAAAGCCCAATATTTTAAGACACTTTCATCAGCTTTTTCAATTTTTGCAAAAGTTTTATTATAAAGATTTACAGCTTTTTTATACTCAGACATATATCTATAAATCACAATTGCCTGATAAGCGTATCTTTGACTAATATTTTTGTGATTATAATGTAATGCGAATTTTTTAGCAAAAGTAGCATATTTTTCAAGCAATTTCCAGTCTGTTTCCTCATCTGTATCATCCCAATAATCGTAATAATCTGGCAAAGCATTTTCAACTTTTCTGGCAAAAATCAAATAATCCAACACATCACTTTGATTATTATTGATAATACTTTTTGCAAAATCGTTTCCATAACTTTGTTTGTTATTTTTCATCAAATATAATGAGTCTAAGGGAACAGAATAAACCAAACTCACAATATCTTCATCAGAATAATTTCCGGTCACAACTGTTCTCCATTCATCCAAATTTTCCTGTGGAATAAAGTATTCTGTCATATTAGCAGCTTCAAAATTTGAATTTAAAGTGTAATATGAATAATAAAACGGATACATATTTTTTGAAACCCCAACAGAAGCATCAAAAAGTTGCACACGATAATCTCCATCCCAAGGTCCCCAACTACAAGACATCAGGACTAACCAAATAACAAATACTTTAGCGACGAATGTAAATTTTTTCCAAATCATGACTGTTCAATAAATTAGTGTTTTCAAAGTTATAACTATATAAAATCAATTCAAAATTATTTTTAAAAAGCGGACTACAAATTTCCTTTGCTTTTTCAAGTTGCTCAATATCAATTATTTCAACTCTAATTAAATCGCCTTCCCTTAAATAATTTTCTTCTATAACGGTATCTTTTACAACTTTGTATAAATTTTCAGAGATATTTTGCAAATAATAAAGACTATTCTTTGTATTAACATTTGCCTGATAAATAACATCGTTAAACCCCTGCCAATTATACCAAACACCCCAAGAATAAATTGGCAACGCAAGGCTTAATTGTAAAGGATATGAAGAATTTTCGTAAATATACTGCTCGCCAATTTCATTATTCAGAATTGAGTTTTTTTCATCAGGATTTTTAAGTTCTCCCATATTGTAGTACATCAAAACGCCTTTGTCAACAGGAGGAATACCGGTACTTTGCTGATATTTAATTTGATGCAGACGAATTGTCACAGAAACATCAATATTTTTATCAATTTTTTGTTGAAAAAACTCTAAAAATTTGAAATATTTATCCCGAGTTGTTTCCGACCAATCACAATCTATTTGAATTTCAGTAATTTGATGGTAAGAAAAGCGTTTTTTATAGATTTCGCTGATTTTAGAATTCAATTTAACAGCAAAAGCGTCAAGTTCATCATCTTTTACATTTTTAATGACTTCATTTTTGATATAAACCACCGGAATAACATTAAATTCAGCCGGAATTTCACCAGAAAACTGCAAAATCGACTGTGGTCTCTCCTGCCCTTCTTCCCATGTAACATCAAAAAGTCTGATATAAAGATTTTGAACATTATTTTCCCTAAAAAATTCATAATCTGAATTATTCAATTCAAGCTCAGTTTTCCATAAGTATAAACTGTTGGGGTTTTTGTTAGCTGAATTGCAGGAAAATAAAAAAGCAATTGTAAGTATTAGTACTATTTTTTTCACGAATAATAATTAAAAAGAATATTTCAATCTAGCAAAAAGTAATGACATTACCAAATGTTGCTGTTTTTGAGTGATTGGATTTGTTATTTCGCCGGTAAAAACTTGTGCTACAAAACTAAAATCTACGTTCTGACTAATGGAAAACCCAATATTAGGAGAAAAAAACATCATATTGTTAGCATCCATGTACATCGCAGCTAATGAGACATTTATAAGTGGATTTATAGGATATGAGACTTGCAAAACAACGCTGTATTTTGAAAAAGACAGATTTTTCACATTCATCGGAGCGCTTTGAATTTGATAAATATTTGAAATATTCAAACCTTGTGCTGCACTGTTGTAAAGAAACTCCCCCATTATTGTTAAACTATTGGGAAACATGTAATCAAGCCCAACTGCGGCAAGTAAAATCCCCGATGTATCGACAAAATTATCAATTGGATGAATATACGAACCTTCACCCCTAAAAGTCAACTGTGAAATATAGCCAGACCAACCTACTCCGGCAACCACATCGTTATCATCAAGCATTCCTCCTATAACCTGAAAATCATAGCCCAAAGCATTAAATCCATATTTCATTGCAACAGTAAGAGCTGTATCGGCATTAATTTTTGCAGCTAATTCTAAACTCGATGCAAAATTTCTGAAATATTGCAAATAAACTGCGTCTGCGCCGGGTTTTTCGGCATAATCAAAGTCAAAAAACGAGTAATTATTGAACAAATCATTCGGATTCCACACAAAAGTAGCTCCCCAATTTATCCTCTGACGACCAATTGTTGCTTTAAATTTACCAATTTCATACTGAAAATAAAGTCTATCAATTGCTGTATTTATTACAAAAGATGGTTCTTCGACAAGATTAAACGACAAATCAACAAAACCTCTGTCTGCTCCAACGTAATCGCCATAATTTGGAGTATATTTTACAGTTTCGCCGTAAAACACACGATTTCTAACTTCCAAATCAAAAGTCAGATTTTTTATTCCGTAATAATTGAACATCAAACGATTATGAATAAGTCCATCATTCACCCAATTTCCATCAATACTGTCAATTATCATCTGATTCATTTGAGATAAATAACCGTTTAAATAATATTTTTTATCTTTTTCCTGAGAGAAAACATTAATACCAATTATCATCAAAAATAGAATAACAAATAAGTTTTTCATCAATTTTTTTTTTAGCAAAAATAAAAAATAGTTTTTAAATTTGTAATATTAAAAAGAACATACAAGTTTACATGCTAAAAAAGAGGATATGCAAGTTTAATTGAAAAAAAATGGATATGCAAGTTCACTTGCTCAACAATGGAAATGCAAGTTCACTTGCTCAACAATGGAAATGCAAGTTTACTTGAAAAAAAATGGAAATGCAAGTTCACTTGCTCAAGTTTTATATCTTCAGTTTAAAAAAAACGAATACATGGAATATACTGGCACATATCTACCGCACATACAACCAAGATTCGAGAAATTTTTCGTAACATTTATATTACACAACGAAAAAACAATCAACTATTATAAAAAAATTGCACAAGAAAAAGATCAAGATTTTTCAACAATAACGAAAGACGATAAAAGAAAAGAGCAAATACAAAGAGCTAACATAAATAAAAAATATTTCAATAAATTTGATGAATTCTTAAATAAGTTAGAAACAGAAGAAAATTATTTATCGATACCGGAATGTTCAAAAATAGTCGTTGAAAAATTATAAAAATATAATGGGACTTTATATGAAATTTTATCATATTGTATAATGCCTAATCATGTCCATATACTAATTGACACAGAAATTCAAAAGAATTATTTAAAAGAAGATGATATTTTAGATACAAAATATGTAAATTTGGGTAAAATAATGCAACTAATAAAAGGAGCAAGTTCTCATGCAGCAATTCCGCAACAAATATAAAAAAGTTTTATCATAAAATCAATTTAACAATAGTCAAAACAATATCAGTCCGCTGAAAAACA
>JAFGUD010000083.1 GCA_016938685.1 Bacteroidales bacterium
GGTGTTAAAATGCTTTTTAATTCGATTGACTTTGCGATATTTTTGCCAATTGTATTTTTACTCTACTGGTTTGTTTTTAATAAAAATCTTCAGCTACAAAACCTTTTGATTGTTGTTGCCAGTTACGTTTTTTATGGCTGGTGGGACTGGCGGTTTTTATCTTTAATTGTTTTCAGCACCATTGTTGACTATTCAGTGGCAATGAGGCTCGGGAAAGAAAGCAATATCACAAAGAGAAAAGTGTTACTCTGGACAAGTATCACGGTAAATCTTGGATTTCTTGGTTTTTTTAAATATTACAACTTCTTTCTTGATAATTTTATAAATGCTTTTTCAATTTTCGGAGCAACACTTAAAGCAAATTCATTAAATGTTATTTTACCGGTAGGGATAAGTTTTTACACTTTTCAAACATTAAGTTACACCATTGATGTTTACAGGAGAAAACTTAACCCTACAGGAAATTTTATTGCATTTTCAGCATTTGTTGGGTTTTTCCCTCAGTTAGTTGCAGGGCCAATTGAACGGGCCAAAAATTTACTTCCCCAGTTTTACAGTAGCCGAACATTTGATTACACAGAGGCGGTAGATGGCATGCGTCAAATTCTTTGGGGACTGTTCAAAAAGATAGTGATTGCAGACAATTGTGCTGAGATTGCCAATAGGGTGTTTAATAATTCAATGGATATGAATGGAAGCGCTTTGTTCTTAGGCGCTTTATTTTTTTCGTTTCAAATTTATGGTGATTTTTCTGGTTATTCAGATATAGCAATAGGCACATCAAGATTATTTGGCTTTAATCTAATGAAAAACTTTAATTTTCCTTATTTCTCAAGAGATATTGCAGAATTTTGGAGGCGCTGGCATATTTCATTATCTACCTGGTTTAGAGATTATTTGTATATTCCACTTGGGGGTAGTCGTGGCGGTAACTGGATGAAAATAAGAAATACATTCATTATTTTCACAGTAAGCGGCTTTTGGCATGGAGCAAATTGGACATTTGTGATATGGGGGGCTTTGAATGCTCTTTATTTTTTGCCATTGTTGTTGACAAAAAACAATCGTAAAAATATAGATACAGTTGGAAGAGGGCGATTATTACCGACAATAAGAGAGTTTTTTCAAATGCTTTTGACCTTTAGTATGACAGTTTTTGCATGGATTTTCTTTAGGGCTGAAAACACAAATTTTGCAATGCAATATGTAAAAGGTATTTTTAATTACTCATTATTTAGTTCCCCTGCTATAAACATAGATTTTCATTTATTTGTCACAACATTATTACTTCTTCTATTTATCATAGTGGAATGGAATGGTAGAAACAAAGAATTTGCTTTAGAGTTTCGAAATGAAAATTCTTTTTATAAGGCGATTTATAGAAATGCAATCTATTTAGCAGTTATATTTTCAATATTTGCTTTTGGCGGAGTGCAACAAGATTTTATTTACTTTCAATTTTAGCCCAATGAAACTTTTTTTAAAAAAAATAGTGAACTTTTTAATAATTGTTTTAAGTGTGCTTGTGTTAATCACAATTGTTAATAAGATTCTTATGCGACATTATAATCCATTTATGTTAGATCGGGATAAACATTTACTGATTATAGGAGATTCTCATACTAAATATGCTTTTAATGATAAAATCTTAAATAACGTCTGCAATATGTCGTATAATGCAGATTCTTATTTTTATACCTATGTCAAAATGAAACAGATAGTCGAACTGAATCCTCAGATTGATACTGTATTTATTTCATTTAGTATTCATAATATACACAAATGTATTGAGGATATGTGGTTATTTAACAAAAGCCATCTGCATGACAGGTTAAAGTTGTATCTACCCATGTTAGACTTTGAAGATTTTCGTTTTTTATTTAAAATAGATAAATCTGAACTGATTTCATCCTGTTTTGGTCAGATTCTGTTTCCTCTGTATATAAAATTGGAAAAAAAAAGATTTGGAGGGTATGAAGATTTGAAATACAATAATTTAAAAAATGAACTCGAAAAATTAGAATCAGATGGTATTTGGAAAGAATATATATCTTTTGAAGAATCAGAAATTGAAACAAAATATTTGATTAAAACAATTAATCTTTGTAAATCACACAACAAGGTTGTAGTGCTGGTAAACACACCGTTGCATAAATCATTAAATGATAGGCAAGAAAATTTGTATCAATTTTACAATGATTATTTTTCGGACATACTATTTTATGATTTTAGTAAAATTGAAATGAAAGACGAGTATTTTGGAGATTTGGTGCATTTGAATTCTTTAGGGTCAACTTATTTTTCCGGGTTAATTGAGAAAGACAGGTTGTTTAAACTGAATAACGCACGATCCCACAACATTTTATATACAAAACCAGAATGAAAAAAAATACTTAAGGGTTGTAGTTCGCTTCGATTTTTCTGTAACATGCAAAGCATGAATTATACATTCGCCTGATTTAAATTTAGTAAGTGGCGGATGACAACCCAGAGAGAACAGAAGAAAAAAGGAAGAATCTTAATGTCTAAATTTTGAGTAACTTATGAAATAGTTATTAACAGTGGTATATTTTATTTGAAAGTAATAAATTTAAACAAACTTTTACCCATTTAATTTTTTGTATAAAATAGTAAGGTAAATCGGATTTTATAATTTTAATTGGTGTTAAAATGCTTTTTAATTCGATTGACTTTGCGATATTTTTGCCAATTGTATTTTTACTCTAC
>JAFGUD010000013.1 GCA_016938685.1 Bacteroidales bacterium
CATTCCGGCACAATGTTGATTGAAAGTAAAATGTTAATTATCAGCACTTTTGTCAATTTTTGCACTATTGCCCGCAATTACGTTCAACGTGAATGCACTTATGACGGACGTCTGCGGTGGTTTTGTGTAGCGAAGCGGAACAAAACTGCCGCAGACGGCTGGCACTAAGTGCAATGTTAAGGCTTTTGATTGTTTTCATTTAGTTGATAAAATTCATCAAGTTTCTGTTTTAATATTTTAGTTTCAATCAATTCTGTTTGATATTTTGCAACTAATGCAGGTGATAAACTTCGACTTAATGCGTATTCAACAATTTTTGTATCGCCATATTTGCAAAGGATAATTCCAACGCTTGGCTTTTCATGCTCTTTCTTAACATCTCTATCCAGTGCTTCAAGATAAAATTCCATTTTCCCTAAATGCTCAGGTTTAAATGCTACGGTTTTTAATTCAATTGCGACTAAACATTGTAACTCTCTATGAAAGAATAATAAATCAATATAGAAATCACTATTTCCAACTTGAACCCGATATTCATCTCCAATAAAAATAAAGTCTTTTCCAAATTCCAGAATAAAGGATTTGAGATGCTTTAAAATGCCTTTTCTCAAATCGTTCTCATTGAATTGTTTTGGTAAATTCAGAAAGTCAAGCAAATAATTATCTCTGAATAAGTCATCTGACTGCGGATGAATTTCTCTCAATTTTGGTGAGAGTTTTTTATCTGTATTTATAAATCGTTCAAATATATTACTATCCAACTGTCTTTCAAGCTCCTTCTTTTTAAGTTTCTCTGCAATTGAAAGCCTTAAATAGAATTCTTTTTCTATATCTGTATTTGTTTTGCTTAATATCAGCAAGTTATTTGACCAACTAATTTCTCTCACCAGCGGTGAGAGTTTTTCTTTATTGTAATAAGTCTCATAAAATTGCTTCATTCGCCAAATGTTCTGTGCCGAAAATCCTTTTATGTCCGGTTCATTTCGTTGAATATATTCAGACAGATTTTTTACCACTGAATTTCCCCACTCTTGGCTATTTACTTTATTACAAACATATTTTCCGACTTGCCAATACAGGTTTATTAGTTCTTTATTAACAGCATGATATGCCCTTTGTTTGGCAGTTACTATCAATTCCTTTATTTCTGCAAATTGGTTATTCAATTCCATTTTTGTAAAGATTATTTTTTATCCAATTATATAAAATATCTACCTTTTCCAGCGCTTTTCTCACTAACTTTTCCTGACTTTCAAAACTTTCTGCAATATCAATTTTTTCTGTTAGTATTCTTATTGCAATTGATTTTCCTGCTTTTTCAATTTGCATTTCTTCTGTTAATGTAGATTTATATTTTTCTTTTACGTCATCAAGTTTATCTGCCATTTGTCCTAACCAAATAACAGCTTTTCCGCTTGCGACAAAACATAACCATGTGTTTTTATCATTTTTTACAATTTCAGGCGTAAAGCAAAATGTTGTCGATCCAATTGGGGCATTCGGATTTATTTTATCTTTCTGTAAATGTGGATAATATTTATTTGAATATTCATATAATTTTCTGTGAAAATCAATAGCTCTTTCATCTGGATTTGTGCTATATCCCCTTCTGTATTTTTCAATTGCTAAATCCAATAATTCAATTTTAAATTTACTCCTGTTAATGTCTATTGTCCACTGCTTAAAATATTCTTTAAGTAATTCGTATTCAATATAAAAATCAAAATCATCGTTATTTACAATATATTGTTTTGGTGCAACTAAAAATGTATAAAATTTATTACATTCATTTTTAAAAATATGGTTTTCGCCTCTAAGTCTATATCGCTCGGCTTGTTTAGGTTGAAAATTGGCATCAATTTTATTTTCAATAAGCAATAATGTTTTTTTTCTTTGATTTTTACAGAGAACTGCAATATCAGTTTCGCCTGTTTCATCACTCAACGAATGAAATGCTTTTACAAATTTTAAATCAGGTTCTTTAATTGTATTGCTAACTATCCAATTAAAGAAATCTACATTTGCAAATAACTCTTCAATTATCAACAGGTCAATATCTCGCTCTGTTACTGCTTCAATAGGTTGTATTTCTGCTAATTTGCTCATATTTATTTTGATTAGCCTTAACGAAAATGGCTTTGAGTAGTTTTATTTTTGTGGTGTGTCGGGAGCGTAGCGACCAGAACACCGCAAAAATAAAATTACTCCAAAGCCAATGATATAGGCTCTTTTTATCTTTTTAATTCAATTTGTTTTTAAAGTTATCAAATACATTTTGCGTATATTTTTCCATATTTGATAAATTTTCTTTTTGTAATGTTGTTTCTACAAATTCATTTATCGAATATGGTTTTATGCTAACTTTGTAATCTTTTGTTCTGTGATTAATAACTGAAAAATCAAAAAATTCTCTCGTATCTGTGTGAATTACAGGTGCAACAAACGACAAATATTTGTCTATATAGTTCTTAAACTCTTCATTTGTAGTTAAATGACGTATTACAGATGTTGTTTCGTGATTTAATTGCTGTGTTTTATTGCGAATTAATGTAACTTCAATTAACCAGTAAATTGCATTTGAAAACACTTCAATATCGCCTTTGTTCCCGGGTGCGTGAGAATATGGTTTGCCAATGTGGTCTGCTTTGTAATTGGGTCTGATTACAAAATCTTGTCCGTATTTTAGTGCAATTAGAATTGAAATGTAAAACTCTAATTTCAGAGGTTCCGGTATTTCCTTAAATTCTTCGATAATGTGTTTTCTTGTTCCAATTTTTTCGATACTTTCTGAGATTATTTTTTCGTCAATTTCATAGTCTTTGATTATGCTAAACAATTTGTTAGTATATTCGTTTGCAATAATTACATCTTCTTTTCTGTATTTTTCTGCAATTTTCAGAAATTCAGTATTTTTAGTGTTTAGTTTCGTAAAATACGATTTTGCTTCCGTTTTTTCTGTTTCGGTAATTTGAAAATCAGTATTTAACAAGTCATTGATGTAGTTTAATTTATTTTCATTGATTTGTATTAGTTTTTTTCCTGAATATCTAATGGTTATAAAACCCGAAATAATTAAAACACGTCTTACAACATCGGGATAATCTTTTGTAATTGTATTTTGACTTGTCGTTGCACCGTATTCTTTTTTTACAAATTTGTAAGCATCTGAAAAATCTTTAAATTTATTGTTTTTCAGCATTTTAATCATTTTATCAGCATCGCCATCTTTGCTAAAACTTGCTACAATAAATTGTTCGTAACTCAACGAACTTCCTTTTTCTCTCAGTTTTAAAAGAAGTTTCAAGATGAACCTGAAAAAATTGAAATCATTACTTACATTTCTATACGGCGACTTTCTGTTGTATTTCATTGCCTGAATTGAAAAGGCTTCTTGTTCATCTATTTCGCCTTTTATCAGCTTTTTAGCTATTTCTGATAATTGGAATTTTTCACCGTATTGTGCATAAACGAAACCTAATTCCGAAGGTGTTCGCATATATGTCCAAAATCTGGAAGCATAACCTTGCGGAAAACCGCCATCGGCGCGGCGTGTGCTGTTAACAAATTCTACTTGTTCGCTTATATCGTCAATGGTTGTTTGTTCATTTACTTCAATTTCAGGGCTTGATACTTCACCAATTACGTATAAATGCGAAACAATTTTCAGTAAAGTTTCATCGTTGAGTATCTCGCCTTCAAAATCTTTCACAGCCGATAATAATCCGATATATCTTTCCGGATTTCTTACGGCTGTTTCAAATGCCATCTGTTTATATGTAGGTTTACGTTTAATCCTCTTTTTCATTGTCAAAAAGCATTTTTGTTTGTTTATGCACTTTTCTTTCAGGAATGTAATTCATAACGAGAACTTCTTCAAAAGTCTTATTGCTATTGTCGTGATAGCTAATGTAATTACTTTTTACTTTTTCTATTTTGTATTTTTCAGCCCAAACAAGGAATATTTTATTTATTTTTCCTTTATAATGAGTAACATTTGAAATCGCAAATTTTATATTATTTTGATTTAAAGCATCTAAATAATTTACAAGTTCTTTTTCTTTTTCTTCGTTCCAAAGTTTATTGTATTCGCTAAATGTTATCAAATACGGTGGGTCGAGGTAAACAAAATCATCAATTTGAGGTTTTGCTATATTAAGAAACTCAACGAAATCTAAATTGTAGAAATTTATATTTTTTTGATTTACAAGATTAAAGTAATCGTTTAAGGCAGCTACAACATTTTGGTTAAAATCTACATTGCCAACGGGTAAATTATATTTTCCCTTTGAATTGAAACGCAACATTCTGTTAAAACCATAAATTAGAAGCAAATACAGTTTTAAAATATCTTTTTCTTGTTCATTATTAAAGTCTTCTTTTAATTTTTGAAAAGCAACTTTATTGAATTTTGCAAAATATGTTTTTACATATTTATCTTTCAAATCTTGCGGAACAACATCTTCAAGGTAGGAACGAGAAAAACCATATTCGTATATTTTTTGTTTTATGGTTTCAAAAAAAAGTTTTTCATTTTTTGCTTGCTCTGTTAGGAAATCGTGAATTTTATACACGTAATAATCAATATCATTAAGCAAAAATTCACTTGCATTTATATTCAAAAAAACAGAACCACCACCAGTAAAGGGTTCAATAAAACGCTTAATTTCAGAAGGAAATAAAGGTTTTATCTCTTTTAGTAATTTGTATTTGTCGCCGACATAAAACAAAGGCGAACGATAATATTTTTTTCTTTTACTCACTTACTTTTGTTATAAATAATAGCTCCTTGTGGTTATTAAATTCCGTATTTCCTGCATTGAAAAACCTGTAAGAGTTTTCAAAAACTCTTGTTTTTCCTTTTTTGTTTAAAATATTTTCAATTTGTTCAAGCGAAATTTTATTTTTTGATGAATTGCTTTTCGGATTAAACGTGTTGTTATAAGAAACAGCAATGTATTTTGCATCAAGATTTTCAATCAAATCCCTGAAAACATTTTTTGCATTTACTTTGCAATATTCACTTACATTTTCGGGTTCAGGTTTCAATGCAACACCATATAATTTTGGTTTTTCCCACTTTACAAGCGTTTCGTAAAGGTGATAAAATCTGCTGTATTGTCGTGAATTATACGGTGGGTCGATATATGCAACATCTGTTTTTATTTTCCTGACAAGTTGGTTTGCATCAGCTTTGAATATTTGAACTTTGTCTGTTTTAAAAGGCTCTATAAGTTTTAATTCAAATTTTGGCTCTTTGATTTTAATTTTTCTGTAAGCATCAAAATGACCGACTGTATTTGCAATTTTATCAATCGTGTAAATTAACGAAGTTAATAAAATATTATACTCTTTTTCAGTTAGTTCCGATTTTAATCGCTCTATCTCATTACGAATATATCCAATTTTTCTGGCTGTATTTTGATGATAGAATTTTCCACCAAAATTTATAGAAAAATAATTCTCTTGTAAAATATTTGTTTCTAATTTGTTGAAATTATCAATTATTTCGTTAAGTTTTTTTCTATTCCATCCCGAATTTTCAAAAAATGCTTTATAAATTACATTATTTGAATGCAAAAAATCGTTTGTAATTATTTTATCAAAATATTTTAACGAAGCCTTTGTTACACTTGCAGTTCCAGCAAAAATATCGGCAAAAGAATTAAGTTTTTCCTTAATCTCATTGTTAATTAAATACATTATCCAATCCGACAATTTTGCTTTATTGCCAATATATCTGCGATTTTCAATATTGAAAGTATTATATTTCGGTTCTGTTTTAAATAATGTTCCTTGACCTTGCATAATTAAAATTTTCTACAAATATAGCATTTCTTTTGTTTTTTGCTTTACTGCATCGTTTTTCAAATTGCCTATATCGGAAATGCACTTACACAGGCGGTGGTAGCGGCTTGCGTAGTGTAGGTGGCGAAGCCACCGGAACGAAGCAAGCTGCTACCACCGTTTGTGTTAAGTGCGATGTTGTGTTCATTTTTTATTTATTTTTCCCACCGTTTATAATATTGTGTCAAATCCATAAGTTCGCCACGTGGAAATTCTCTAATGTTCGTTATTGCTTTTCCTCTGTCGATTTTTTCTAAACTTCGTTTTGCTTTATTACCGTCTATCTCGCTGTATCCTAAGAATTTGTTTATTACTTTTATATTGTTAATATCTTTAATTTTAAGTAAAAATGATATTTCGCACATTGAAGAGAAATCAAAATTTGGTTGGTTAAATTCTTCAATCCCTTGAGACAAAAGCATAATTGAAACACCTTTTGAGCGTATCTCTCTAAGTATTTTTTCTAAAATATCTTGTGATTTTCTGTCTTTAAAAACAGTATGAGCTTCATCAATTAGTAAAACATATCGCATTGCAACACAATCATTTTCAATGTGTGCATTTTCCATGTTCATAAATACATTGTAGATATAGTTAATTATCAAAAATGTAGATGTAAATCGCACTGAAACTGGTAAATCACCCGATAATGACAAATAATAATTTTTGTTTATGAAATTATCAAGTGGATTAACTTTTTCTTCAAATAATTTCAGTTCGCTTAAACTCTCTAAAATTCCTCGTAAAGTACTTACGTTTGGGTCGAGTGCTGTAACTCGTTCAAATATATCTGGAAAAGATGGGTATTCTCCGTTTGCCCTTTCTTCAAAAGCAATCTTGGTTGCTTCTTTTAGTATTTGTTCTTTGTTCTTTCCAATTTTGCCGTAAGTTGCAATTATATCAACAAATTTGTTTATTCCTAAAATTTTGTTTTTGGGATTTACATTGTCAATAAAAGATAACGGATTAAGTGGAAAGGTCTTTTTTGTAATATCTATAAAATTTGTATCGTTTTCACGGAAAAACTTTTGATACATTTCGCTTTGCTCATCTTCCTGACTTAAACCCTTAAAATCCAAATACAAAAAGTTTATTTGTTTATTTGAATTTTCGTAAAATTGGCTTAATAAGTCTAATGCAAATTGAGTTTTTCCTTGTCCGCTGCCACCTGCAACAGCTATATGGCAATTTGCATATTTATTACCGTTGTTTGGACTAATTACAACAGGCTCACCATTTGCATTTTTACCTACTTCAAGTTGTAATTCGTTTCTATAACTTTCGGTTTCAATATTTTGAAAATGATTTTTTACAGCATCTAAACTTACTTCTGTGTTTTCGAGTACGTTAATTCCATTATCAAGTTGTTGTAAAAGAAAATCAAAAGCTGAATAATTCGGATTGTCCTCAAATATTTTATTTATTAATTCTAAGCCGTCATCAAGATGTAATTTAAAATACTTTGGAATGTCGGGATTATCTCTGTGAATTTGATAGTTTTGGCAAATCAGAGCTACATAAATTTGCTTGTACTTATAGCCCAAAAGTGTATGTTCTTTATACTCTTTTCCTTTGCTATCCTGTTGATTTTCACTTTTTAACTTTCTGTTTTTTGAAAGCGAATAAGTAATTGCAATTCTTGCAATTACATTTTCATCTGTGCCTTGTGGCAAACGATTTGTTAAATCTTTTACTATTTGATGATTGGCTTCCGATGTTCTAAGATTAATCAACATATTTAGTTACTTTTTATTAATTCGTTAATATCAATTGCCTTAAATTCCGATTTGTCCGAACTTAAATTGTCAATCAAATAAGTTTTAGAAATTTTCGGCTTTAAAATTTGGTATTCTTTGAATGTTAATTCTTTGTTTACCAATGGAAAAATTACAACTTGTTCGGAAACAGTCGGATAAAAATATCGGATAATATTTTCGGAATGTGTTTCATCAAATTTTTGCATCGGGCTATCAATGAAAACAGGGAAATTAATTTCGCTTTCTTCTACCAAACTTTTTAGTAATGC
>JAFGUD010000084.1 GCA_016938685.1 Bacteroidales bacterium
GAAATTAAGGCTTGGGTTTATTTGTGATTTTTGTTTTTTGGTTTTGAAATTTAATTATTTGTTGATGTAGCTCGAATATGATGAGAGGTAAGTAGTTGAAGTTTTTTTTTTATTTCCCTTTTTTTGTAGCAAATAATATAAAGAAATGTTTGAGGTTTTTGTTGGAATTGTAAATATAATGTTTTAAAAAAAAGCCTATTCGAGGCTTTTTTTATAGTTTGATAATTTTTTTTGAGCAAATAAAATTTTCTTTGTTTGAAAAAATAATAATATAGATTCCTGAGGGTATTTCAGATATGGCAACAGTGTATTCGAATGATCGATTATTTGTTTCAATACTAAAACTACGAATTAGTTTTCCTGTTAAATCAAATATCTCCCCAAAAATTTTTGTGTTTAATATTTCGTTATTTAGTATTTGAATATTTATATTTTCTTTGATTGGATTATTTGTTGTAAGATAATTTTCTGTTGCTCTTATTTCCTCTGCTTTTGCAGGTGCTTGGTCGAATGTGAACTCGGCTAGAATAGGTAAGTGGTCTGAGTTATTTTCAAGCACTTCTAAAATGTAACTTGGAATAGAAGTGTTTCCATTCCACCCGATAGAACTGTTAAAGTGATTACCATCTTGTCCTATTGTTGTAAAAGAATTGTTATTATACTGCATTTTAGATGTGCCACTATTTATTGCTGCTGAATATAATATAAAATCAAATCTGTCATCTAATCCACCGTATGATGAGCAACCGTTGCTTGAGTAAAAAGTAGCTTGTGTGTGATAATCGGCATATGTTTCGTTTATGCTCCATTCTCCAGCTGGTCCGGGATCTGTGAAATTTATTGAGGAGTTTGAGTTGTTTGTTAAATATTGATATGCTTGTTCTGATGCTCCGTATAAATTTAAGTCACCTGAAAAAATGTAATTTGAAAGATTATTTGAATTTATATAATTCATCATGTTGTTTATCGTTGTTGCTCGTTCGTCTTCATAGTCTTGACCTGCTTTTAGGTGTGCTAAGAAATATGAAAAATATACTGTATCTCCGTATTCTAAATCAGTTGATTTATAGTAGAAAACGTATTCGTAAATATTTCTAGGGTTGCCATAGATTTCATTTTCTTCAACAAGAACAAGTTTCGATTTATTATAAAAAATTTGAGATGTTAAATAACTTCCTTTTACTGTTCCTCTTGCGTAATTTACATATCCATTTAATGTAAATACATTGTAAAGTAAATAATCATGGTCATTTGTAGATGCGTCAATTTCATTTACTGCAAATATATCTGGTTCTATATATTCGATTAATGTTTTTAAATATTCAGTTTTTTCTCCAATATTATTGTTTGATTGATCGCATCCTACGTCGTCTAAACCATAATATAAAAGGTTGTATTGTAATACTTTTATTGAACTAGTTTGTGAGAATAAATTTGTAATTGCTAAAATTAGCAAAATTACTAGTGTGATTTTTTTCATAATTGATTGATTTTTAAATGTTTATGCGAATTAATGTGTCTTATTTTTTAAAAAATAATAATACAAATATAAAAATATTTATTTTTGGAACATGGAAACGATTCAATTCAATTAATTTTAACTTTAAATATTTCTGATGAGTACACTTGATATTATAAAAAAACCAATAATTAGTGAATATAAAGAATTTAAACTTTTTTTTAAATCTTCAATGCTTTCAAATAGAAAACTTATTAATGTTGTCTTAACTTATATTTTAAAAAATAAGGGAAAAGAATTGAGACCGATACTAGTTTTGCTTTGCGCAAAGCTTAATGGTGAAATAAATGAAAAAACTTTCGTTAGTGCAGCACTTGTGGAACTTCTTCATACAGCTTCTTTAGTTCATGATGATGTGGTTGATAATTCTCAGTTACGGCGCAGTGTTTTTTCTATTAAAGCTTTATGGCAATCTAAATTGGCTGTGCTGGTAGGTGATTACTTGTTAGCAAAGGGTTTGCTTATATCTGTTAAATACAAGTCTTATGATTCTTTAGAGGTTGTCTCTGAGGCAGTACAGAAAATGGCTGAGGGAGAGCTTCTTCAAATAGAGAAAGCAAGACGATTAAATATAAAAGAAAAAGATTATTTTGAAATTATTGAAAATAAAACAGCTAGTTTACTTGTTGCCTCTGCTGTATCAGGAGTTAAATCAGTTACGGATAATCCTGTAAAGATTCAAAAAATGCGGGAATTTGCATTAAATTTAGGAATAGCTTTTCAATTGAAAGATGATTTGTTTGATTATGAAAAAACTGATTCTATTGGAAAGCCAAATGGAAATGACATTCAGGAAAGCAAAATGACATTACCTTTGATTTATTCACTTAATAATTCTGATAAAGCTTTAAAAAACAGGGTTAAAAGAATTTTGTCAAAAAAAATAAAAACAAAGAACAATATTGATTTTGTACATAATTTTGTTTCTACTCATGGTGGCTTAGAATATACAAAACAAGTCTTAAATAGTTACATTAGTAATTCAAAACAAATTCTAAATACTTATTTTGAAGACAATGAATCAAGAAAGTCTCTTAATATTTTGGTCGATTATGTTGTGTTAAGAAACAAATAATAGTAATGTATTGATAGTTAAATGATTAGGTGTTTTTTTTTAAATAAAACAAATCTATATTGAATATTTTTGATTTTTTTTTTTAATAGATATTTTATTTTAATAACTTTGTTAAGTTAAAATACATAATATGGCAAATTTAATTGATAATATCAGCATTAAGAATAAAATAATTTTTGGCTTGTTATTTACGCTTTTCATGTCAATGGGAATAGGTATTTTGCAATTTAATAAGATTATTAAAATTCAAAACAGTTATTCAGCTAGGAAGGTGTTAACATCTTATCGGTCAGACTTTGTTAAGTTGCAAAATATATATTTTAAGCTTGATGCAATAGTTGTGAAATTAGCAAATTCAAAAATCATTGATGATTTTATTAAAACGTCAAATGACTATAAAAGTTTAGATCTTGAAATTTCTAATGTTTTTTCAGATTTAGAAATTATTGATATTTCAAAAATTAGAGATGATGAAACTATTGAATTTTTAACAGGATTTAATGATTCTTTGTTTAAATTTCAGTCTTTGTATAATGATAATATTAAATTATCTGTTGAAAAATTAATTGATTATCAATATTTAATATTTCATCCTGAAAAGATTAAATCTGACTATAAACGATTAGTTGCTGAACAACAGAGTGTTGGCGTTATTTTGACAAATATTGATGATCAAACCTCTTCAAATGAAGATGTAATAAATGAATTATTAGTTATATATCAAAATTCAATTATAGATCTTTCTACTTTTATTTCTCAAATAATTAAAAGTCAAACTTTTTCTCTTGATAAGATAAATTATAACATACAGGAAGAAATTAGTAATGACGAATTATTGATAGCAACTGTTAGGGAAGATTCTATTCGTGTTTCTGGTATTATTTTGTTCTTAGGTATTATTTTGATTCTTGTGTTAAGTTTTTTGATTTCCAATAATGTTATTAAACCTCTTACAGAAACTAACGAAATAATAGACTCACTAGCAAAAGGAGACTTCCCTTCAATCTCAAATATTGAAAGAGCTGACGAAATAGGAATAATGTTGGAATCACTAGCGGCTTTAATTCAGCATTTAAAAGAAACTTCTCAGTTTGCTAAAGAAATTTCTGGAAGTAATTTTGAGTATAAATTTTCACTTTCTAGTGAAAAAGATTTACTTGGTAATTCTTTAATTCAACTTCGTGAAAGTTTGTTAAATGCTAAACAAGAGGAAGATAATAGAAAACAGGAAGATTATAGAAGAAGTAGAATTGCAGATGGATTAGCTAAATTTTCTGAAATTCTTAGGCAAAATCAAAATAATTTAAGAAAATTAGGAAGTGAGGTTATTTCAAGCTTGGTAAAATTTCTTAATTCAAACCAAGGTGTTATCTTTATTTTGAATGATGATGATGAAAATAACGTGTACATAGAACTTTTAGCGGCATATGCTTGGAATAGAGAAAAATTTATTGAAAAAAGATTGCAGATAGGAGAGGGATTAATTGGAGGCGTTGCTGTTGAAAAATTTACTGTTTATATGACTGATGTTCCTGAAGATTATATTGAAATAAAATCAGGCACAGGGGCTGCTAATCCTTCAAGTATATTGATTGTTCCTTTGAAAGTAGACGATGAAGTTTTAGGTGTTGTAGAACTAGCTTCATTTCAGTCTTTTGATAAATATGAGATAGAATTGGTGGAAAAAATTGCTGAAAGTATAGCTTCCACTTTAAAATCTGTTCGTATTACTGCCCAAACAGCTGATTTATTAGAGAAATTTCAAATTCAGGCAGCTGAAATGAAAGAACAGGAAACAGCAATGAGAACAACTATTGATGATTTGAAGAAAAACCAGGATGAAAGAAGACGAAATGAAGAAAGTCTTAGAGTAAAGGTACGAGAAATGGAGGAGTTGAATAAACAAATTCAGTACAAAGAAGATCAACAAAAATTGGAAATAGAAAAATTAATTAAAGAAAACAATAAAAAGGTCAAACAAATAGAACAAAATCAAAAGCAGAATAGAGAAATTTTACATTCTATGATGACTGCTGTTCTTATCATTAAACAAGGAGGTCATATTGATTTTGTTAATAAAGCTGCTGAAGAATTATGGGGATATAACGAAATGGAAATGTTAGGAGTTAATGTTGAAAAATTATTATTATCTCCGCCAGATATGGGTGAAAAGAAATTGTGCGAATATTTGTTCGAGAATATTTCCAAAATTCAAGCTACTCATGGTCGTGATTTTTATATTCAGCTAAACGAAGGAAAGCCTAAAAAAGTTGTTTTAGAAGTGATGGTTTTAGAAGGAGAAAAAGAAGAAGAAATGAGAATGGTTATATTCTTGAAAGATTTGACCAAGTTTGAAAAACGAGATGACAATACAAAACAATTTATTGCTGATTTAGTCAAAAAAGATTTTCAAAATACTATGAAATTGGAAAGTTATGACGAATTTTTGGCTAAAAATAATATTGAAATTCCTAGTATTGATATAGATACAAAAGAACTAATAAAATGGTCTTCTAAATTAGAACTTGGTATTAGTATTATAGATAATCAGCATAAACGTTGGATCGAATTTATTAATAACCTTTATGAAGCTTTGGTTACTAATCAACCCGAAGAAAAAATGCAAGGAGTGTTTAAAAAACTACTAGATTATACTGAATATCATTTTGGCTTTGAGGAAAAATATATGTCCGAATTCAATTATCCTGATATGGATGCCCATAATTTGGGACATGAAAAATTTGTGCATAGTGTTATAGAATTATTTACAGATTTTATTGAAGGTAAAAGCGATACTATTTATAACTTAATTGTTTTATTAAAAACATGGGTTTATGACCATGTAGCTTTAACTGATAGAAAATACGTGGAACTATTTAAAAAACACGGAATTAGATAAAAATTTAAGTCTGCTTTTGCAGACTTTTTTTTGCAAAAATTATGAATAAAAATATTTTACTAATAAATCCTCCGCAGGAGAATACTCTTCAAGCCGGTATTGAAGATGACTTTGTAGATATCATTGGATATTATCCTCCGCTTGGTTTGATGTACATGGCTACAATGCTCAAAAATAACGGTTATGATGTTAAAATTTTGGACTGTGTACCAATGAATATCAGGTATGACAAAATTAAAAGTATAGTCGCTGATTTTCAGCCTTTTGCTGTTGGTATTTCTACTTTTACTATGTCTATGATTGATGTACTTAACACAGCTAAGGTTGTGAAAGATATTTCTTCAAATATTCATGTAATTCTTGGCGGTCATCATACTTTACTTTATCCAAAACAAAGTGTTAAATACTCAAATGTAGATTATATTTTAATTGGTGAGGCTGACTACACTTTCCCTCAACTATTAAACGCTCTTGAAAATGATTTTTCTGACGAAGAAATTCTTAAAATTCAGGGCGTTGGTTTTTATCGCAATGGTGTTGAAAAAATAAATTATTCGCGAGCAATTGTTGAAAATCTAGATGATTTGCCTTTTCCTGACAGAAGTATGCTTCCAATGGAAATTTATCAGAGCATTGTAGGTCGAAACAAAATGGTTGCAACAGTAATGTCTTCGCGCGGATGTCCTTTTAAATGCACATATTGTTACACTCCCAGCAAAAAATATCGTTCGCGTTCTACGGAGAACATAATGCAGGAAGTTCGTTATCTTATTTCGCTTGGATACAAAGAAATCTTCTTTTTTGACGATTTATTCGCTTTAAAACCCGAAAAGGTTATTGAATTTGCCAAAGCCTTAGTTGTTGAAAATATAAAAATTGATTGGAGCTTTCGGGGAAGAATAAATGCTGTGACAGAAGAAATGATTTATGAAGTTAAAAAAGCCGGAATTCATAGAATCCAGTTTGGAATAGAATCCGGTGTGGATAAAACCTTAAAGCGTGTAAAAAAAGGAATTACAACTGAACAAATTATAAATGTTATAAAATGGTGCAAAAAAGCTAAAATTACTACTATCGGAAATTTTATGATTGGTTTGCCTGACGAAACCGAAGCTGATATAAACGAAACCCTTAAATTTTCAAGAAAAATTGGGCTAAACTATTCGCAGTACAGCATTTTAGTTCCTTATCCTTTTACTGAAATTTATACCGAAGCTATGCAAAAAGGACTATTTTCAAAGGATTACTGGTTAGAGTTTTCAAATGATCCTTATGGAACATATAAAAACTTTAAAGTTGAATATTGGACAGAAACTGTTTCTGAAGAATTTTTATTTAAAACAATAAAACAGTCATTTAAAAGATTTTATTTTAGACCAATTACGATTTTAAATAAGTTAAGAGAGATTAGGACGTTGAGAGAATTTTGGTTTGCCGTTAGAGGTGCATTAGATGTATTCAAATTTAACCCTAAGGTGAAGACTATTAAAGGGCAGAATTAAATAAAAAAACGGAAGCTAAATCAGCTTCCGTTTTTTTGTTTGTTATTTAACAACAATATTTACCATTCCCACGCTCATTCGGATTTGCAATCCGAATGAAAACCACCATTTGTTTCACAACCACACTCATTCGTATTTGCAATCCTAATGAAAAACACCGTTTATTTCACAACAATATTCACCATTCTCTTCGGAACAACAATTACTTTAATTATTTGTTTTCCTTCAAGATAGCTTAGAGTCTTTTCATGTTCTAGTACAACTTTTTCTATTGATTTATTATCTAAACCAGCAATTATATCAAGTGTAAATCGTTTTTTCCCATTTATTGCAATTGGATATTCGTATCCGATCTCAATAATCTTGCTAGCATCGTATTCTGGATACTTTATATCTGCAAGTGAATTTTTATTGCCCATTATTTGCCATATTTCTTCGCTTATATGAGGTGCAAATGGCGATAGTAGTGTAATTAAACCTTCAAGTATAGATCGTTTGTTACACTTAAAATTAGACAGTTCATTAACGCATATCATCATTTCACTGATTGCAGTATTGTAAGATAGTTTTTCTATATCTTCGCTGACTTTTTTGATCGTTTTGTGTAAAATCATTAGTTCGTCACTTGTTGGCTCTGAATTGCTTAAATTTAGGTTTCCGTCTTTGTCGAAAAATAATCGCCATAATTTTTTTAGGAATCTATGAATTCCTTCGATTCCTTGTGTGTTCCACGGTTTTGATTGTTCTATTGGTCCAAGAAACATCTCGTAAAGTCTAAGTGTATCAGCACCATATTGTTCAATAATATCGTCGGGATTTACAACATTGTATTTTGATTTTGACATTTTTTCAATTTCCCAACCGCAAATATATTTCCCGTCTTCTAAAATAAATTCAGCGTCTTTGTAATCAGGACTATAATTTTTAAATGCTTCTGTGTCCAAAATATCGTTGTGTACAATATTTACATCTGCGTGAATAGCTGTAACATCATAATCGTTTTTCAATCCTTTTGATACAAATTTGTTCGTTCCTTTAATTCTGTAAGCAAAATTTGAACGTCCCTGAATCATTCCCTGGTTTACAAGTTTTTTGAAAGGTTCTTCTTCTGTAACAACATCTAAATCTTTCAAGAATTTATTCCAAAAACGTGAGTAAATTAAATGACCAACTGCATGTTCTATTCCTCCGATATAAAAATCGACATTTTGCCAGTAACTTACATTTTCTTTTTTTACAAATTCTTCGTTGTTTTTTGGGTCCATGTAACGGATGTAATATGCTGAAGAACCTGCAAAACCCGGCATTGTGCTTAATTCAAAGTTAAAACCGTCTTTTGTTTTCCAATTTTCGGCACGAGCCAAAGGAGGTTCGCCACTTTCAGTTGGAGTAAAATTGTCAATTTCCGGCAAAAGAAGAGGTAAATATTTTTCGTCAACAGGATAAGCTACGTCATTTTTGTAATAAATTGGGAATGGCTCTCCCCAATATCTTTGACGACTGAAAATAGCATCGCGCAATCGGAAATTTATTTTTCTTTCGCCTAATTTTCTATGTTCAATTTCAGAAATAATTTTTTTGATACCGTCTTTAACTTCCATTCCGTTGATAATTCCGGAATTTATCATTTTTCCATTTTTGTCATCGTAGGATTCTGCGGTAATGTCAGCACCTTCAACAACCTGTATAATATTTAATCCAAAATGTTTTGCAAAAGCATAATCTCTGCTATCATGTGCCGGAACAGCCATAATTGCACCTGTTCCATATCCGGCAAGAACATAATCGCTCGTCCAGATTGGAATTTTTTCTTCGGTAAATGGATTTATAGCGTAACTTCCTGTAAAAACTCCGGTTATGCTTTTTGTATCGGCAATTCTTTCTCTTTCAGTTCTTTTACTTACTTTTTCTAAATATTTTTCAATTTCATCTTTTTGTTCAGATGTTGTTAATTTTTGAGTAAGTTCACTTTCCGGGGCAACAACCATAAACGTTGCTCCGTAAATAGTATCCGGGCGAGTGGTGAAAACAAGAATTTTTTCCTGAGAATCAGCAATTTGGAAATATACTTCTGCTCCTTCACTTTTACCAATCCAGTTTTTTTGTATTTCTTTCAAAGAATATGACCATTCAAGTTCGTCAAGCCCATTCAATAATCTTTCTGAATAAGCTGTTACTCTAAGCAACCACTGATCCATTTCTTTTTGATAAACAGGAAATCCTCCTCTAACAGATAATCCTTCTTTTACTTCATCGTTTGCTAATACTGTTCCTAATTCCGGGCACCAGTTAACCATAGTTTTTGCTCTGTAAGCCAAACGATAATTTAATAGAATTTCTTGTTGTTCCACTTCTGTTTTATTTTTCCATTCAGAAGCAGTTATATTCAATTTTTTTGTACAAGCTGCTTCTATGTTTTTAGTTCCGTTTTTTTCAAATTCAGCAATTAAATTGTCGATAGATTCTGCTTTTTGTGTTTTGTTGTTAAACCAATGTTGGAAAAGTTTAAGAAAAATCCATTGAGTCCATTTATAATAATCAGGATCAGAGGTTGTTACTTCTCTTGACCAATCATAGCAAAAACCGATTTTTTTAAGTTGTTCTCTGTATCTATCTGAATTTGTTTTTGTTGTTTTTGCAGGGTGTTGTCCGGTTTGAATTGCATATTGTTCCGCAGGTAAACCGAAAGCATCGTAACCCATTGGATGCAAAACATTGAATCCTTTGTGTCTTTTATATCTCGCATAAATATCTGAAGCAATATATCCAAGCGGATGTCCTACGTGTAAGCCGGCTCCGGAAGGGTAAGGGAACATGTCCAAAATATAAAACTTTGGTTTGTTTTTATCTACTTCTACTTCAAAAACTTGGTTTTCTTCCCAATATTTTTGCCATTTTTTTTCGATTTCTTGAAAATTGTATTCCATGATTATGTTATATAGTTCTTAAAGTTTGTAAAGTTATTAAGTTTGAAAGAGAAAGTATTGTTATTCTTTTTTGAAGCGCAAAAATACAAAAAGTTTAGATAATCAAATATTTGGCTTTATTTTTTGAAAAATTGTATATTTGTAAAAAATAATTTCCATGAAAGAATTAACCTTAGATTTGAATAAAAGATACTCTTTTGCTGATTATTTAACTTGGTTAGATGACAAAAGGAGAGAATTATTTGATGGTTTCATTAAGATCATGACACCTGCTCCGTCTTCTTTTCATCAAGAGGTTTCGATTGAAATTGCAAGTGAATTTAGAAATTTTCTTAAAAAGAGAAAATGTAAAGTTTTTCATGCTCCCTTTGATGTTAGATTGCCTAATGATGGCAAAACTTCTGATAACGAGATATATACAGTCGTTCAGCCTGATATTTCTATTATTTGTGATTTGTCAAAAATTGACAAAAGAGGTTGTATGGGAGCGCCTGATTTGATTGTAGAAATAGTATCTTTAAATTCAAAACGAGATATTGAAGATAAATTTCAATTGTATGAAAAACATGGAGTAAAAGAATATTGGATTGTTTACCCTCATGAAAAAGCGATTTCTGTTTTTGTACTTGAAAATAAAAAATTCCGCTTAGAAGGAATGTTTGCCGAAAGCGGAAAAGTTAAAGTTAATATTTTTGAAGATTTATTTATTGATATTGAAGAAATATTTAGCTGTGCTGACGATTACAAAGATTTTTGATTTTAAACCGCCACATCAGCTTTAATATGAGGATGTGCTTCGTAATTAAGCAATTGAAAATCTAAGTATTCAAATTTGAATAAATTTTTTATTTCCGGATTAATTCTCATCAATGGAAGCTTTTTTGGGTCTCTTGAAATTTGTTCTTTTACTTGTTCTACGTGGTTGAGATAAATATGAGCATCTCCAAGTGTATGAATAAATTCTCCAGGTTCATAACCGGTAACTTGTGCTATCATCATGGTAAGTAAAGCATAAGATGCTATGTTGAAAGGCACTCCAATAAACATATCAGCACTACGCTGATAAAGCTGACATGATAATTTTCCATCTGCTACATAAAACTGGAAAAGTATATGACAAGGAGGTAAAGCCATTTTATCCAAATCACCAACATTCCAAGCACTTACAATATGTCTGCGAGAATCAGGATTGTTTTTTAAACTGTCAATTACTTGTTTGATTTGATCAATATTTCTATTTTCTGCTGTCCATGAACGCCATTGATATCCATATATTCTTCCGAGTTCTCCGTCTTCAGCCGCCCAAGGATTCCAAATTCTTACACCATTGTCGGTCAAATACTTAATGTTTGTTTCGCCTTTTAAGAACCAAAGTAATTCGTAAATAATTGATTTTAAGTGAAGTTTCTTTGTTGTAACTAATGGAAAACCGTCCTGAAGATTAAATCGCATTTGTCTTCCAAACACACTTAAAGTTCCTGTTCCTGTACGGTCATCTTTTTTAAATCCGTTGTCTATGATATCTTGTAGAGCGTTTAAATATTGTTTCATGTTTAAAGGAGTTTTTGCAAAAATAAAAAAACTCCTTTAGTTTTAAAACAAGGAGCTTTTTTATCATTTTTAGATTTTGAATAAGTTTAGAAATAATTTATTTCTTTTTCGTAAATAGCACTTAAAAGTTTGTTCGCAAGACTACTTGCGCCTGTTCTATAAAATTTATTGTTTAACCAATCTTCTCCAAGTACTTGTTTTACAATAGCTAAATAGTGAAGAGAAATGTCAGGAGTAGAAATACCGCCAGCAGGTTTTAAGCCAATTTTTTTATTTGTTTCTTCGTAATAATCCTTTATTGCACAGCACATTACGTAAACAGCTTCAGGTGTAGAACCTATTTTTTCTTTTCCTGTTGAGGTTTTTATAAAATCTCCACCTCCACTCATAGCCAAAATACTTGCTTTGTATATTTTGTCGTAATTTTCAAGTAAACCTGTTTCTAAAATTACTTTTAAATGTCCTGATTCTGATGATTGTTTGATTTTTTTAACTTCATGATGAATATATGGATAATCTTCGCCTAAAAATTCGCCGACAGAAATAACCATGTCAACTTCATCTGCTCCTCGTTGCATACAAAGCCTTGTTTCTTTGGTTTTGATTTCTAAAAAAGTTTGAGAAGATGGAAAACCACCTGTAACTGAAGCTAAATTTATGCCTGAAACTGATAAGTTTTTTCTTACGGTTTGAACAAAATTTGGATATACACAAATGGCTGCAACGTTAGGCATTTCCGGAAAATTATTTTTAAACTCATTTACTTTTTGAGTCATTTCGGCTATTTTTTTGTACGTATCGCTGCTGTTTAATGATGTTAAGTCAATTGTGCTAAACGCAAGTTTTAAATATTCTGGCGTAAACATTGATTTACTACTTTCTTTTGTTTTTGCCACTGCTTCTGAAACTTCTTTTTCTGTAAAAGTTCTGTTGAATTTTTCAAGTAATTTCATAATATGATAGTTATAAGGTTTATAAGGAAAATATTAATGGATAAATTTTTGAACTATTTCTGCAATTTGAACTGCGTTAGTCGCTGCCCCTTTGCGTAAATTATCTGAAACTATCCACAAATTTACTGCTTTTTCGTTAGAAATGTCTTTTCTTATTCTTCCCACAAAGACTTCATCTTTATCGTAACTGTCTTTTGGCATTGGATATTTGTTTTCGCCAGGATTATCAACTACAATTATTCCGGCAGTTTCTGATAGAATATTTCTAATTTCATCTATCGTAAAATCTTTTTCAAATTCTACATTTACACTTTCAGAATGTCCTCCAACTACTGGAACTCTGACTGCTGTTGCCGAAAGCATTATGTTGTTATCGTTCAGTATTTTGCGTGTTTCATTTACAAGTTTCATTTCTTCTTTTGTGTAATCATTTTCCAAAAACACATCACATTGAGGAATAACATTTAAGTCAATTTTATGTGGATAAAATTTATCGTCACCTAATCCTGATCGTTCGCTTTTCATTTGATTTACTGCATTCATACCGGAACCGCTAACTGATTGATATGTAGAAACAATTACTCGTTTTATGTGATATTTTTTATGCAAAGGAGCAAGTGTCATAACAAGTTGTATCGTAGAACAATTTGGATTGGCAATTATTTTATCGTCGCTTGTTAAAATATTTCCGTTAATTTCAGGTACAATAAGCTTTTTCGTAGAATCCATGCGCCAAGCAGAAGAGTTATCAATCACAAAAGTTCCAACTTCTGCAAATTTTGGCGCATATTCTAATGAAACATCAGAACCGGCAGAAAATATTGCAATATCAGGCTTTATTTTAATTGCTTCTTCAATTGAAAGTACTTTATAAAAATTTCCTTTGAATTTAATTGTTTTATTGTATGACTTTTGGCTACCTATCGGAATTAGTTGATTAACAGGCAAGTTCTTTTCTTCTAAAACCTTAAGTATCTTTTGTCCGACAAGACCGGTTGCTCCTACTACTGCAATATTCATGTTTATTTCAATTATTTTTACCTTTTATTTTATAATTTTGAACAAAATTAAAATTTCTTTTTGGTTTATCTTAAAAAATTAAATATAATGCGAAAAATATTTTTTATTCTGTTACTTATCCTCCCTTTGTTTGGGTTTTCTCAGCTCAGTGATAATTTTGAAGACGGTGATATTTCAGGTTGGTCTGAGAGTACTGTGGGACATTTTGCTTCAACAACCAATACTCCTTTAAATGGATCATACTCAATGCAACATGATTATTTCACTACTGTCACAGCAAATTATCAGGATATAACAAGCATTCCAATAGGTAGTTTAAATGTTGCATCAGGGATAACTACCTGGCAATTTCAGGTTAAGTATCAAAATTCAACTCCATCTGGGACGAATAAGTGGAATGTCTTTTTAATGGCTGACCAAAATTATACTCAAATGTCTTCTGGTTCTATTAATGGTTACGTTATTGGTGTTAATTTTGGAAGTACTACAGATGATATCCTTACTTTGAAAAAAGTCACAAACGGAACAGGGTCTACTATTGTTTCTTCATCTTATACTTGGGTTACAACTACTCAGGTTGGCATTCAGATTACGAGAACCGGTGCAGGAGATTGGGAATTATTTATGGATACTGATGGTGGCTTTGATAATCTTGTAAGTATAGGAACCGGTAGCGATGCTACTTTTCAAACAGCTTCCTTTTTTGGTCTTGTTTTCGATTTTACTAAAACTTATTGTCAAAAATTGTGGATAGATGATGTTAGCATTGTTGGTGCTGCCGGTAATGATGATAATTCTCAAGTTCTTATCGGAGACGACGCAGAGCCTGCAACTATTTCCTCGCTTGTTAATTCTGCTAATGGAATAGAAGTTTTTGATGTGAAATTGCAAGATATAGGAGGTGACGGTTTTGCCTCAATTATAAATAGTCTCACTTTTTCGCAGGGAGACAACAACGATGTTGCTGATTGGACAGATGCGATTGCCGGTGCTAAATTATTTGGTTCTGATATTCCTTCCGGAATTAGCGGTACAATTACTTCTACCGGAATTAGTTTTTCTCAGACTTCTATGATTTCTGTAAATAATGCAACTACTGAAAATTATCAACTTTATATCTGGCTGAAAAATGATTTATCAGCTGTGAATGATAATGATAATCTTGAATTTAAGTTAGATTTTAACGATATAGTTTGTGATTTTTCAGGTTCTTCTTTCGGTAGTGGAGTTGTTGAGAGTGGAAATACGAACAATGCAATTGATATTGAAGCAACTAAACTTACTTTTTTGGGAGTTCCTTCAGCTGTTGGTCAAAATCAGGATTTTACTTTGACGGTTTTAGCAACAGACGCTAACGGAAACGTTGATTTAGACAACACAAATTCGGTGACATTGTCTAAAAATACAGGAACCGGCACATTATCTTCCGTGAGTGGACTTACAAAAAGTTTAGTTTCCGGTGAGAAAACATGGCCTGATTTACAATATAGCGCTCTTGATAATTTCACTATTTCTGCTACTTCAACAGGTTTAACCGGTATAACTTCGGGTAGTATTATATGTAGTGAATTTGTTTATTTTTTGAATGATAATTTTGAAGACGGCGATATTTTGGGCTGGTCTGAAAGTGATGCCGGACGTTGGGCTGCATCTGATTTTGCTCCAATTAATGGTGTTTATTCTGCTCATGTAGTTTATGAAACTTCTGTGACCGCAAATTATTCAGATAAAATTAGTCATTCAATGGCTGGGGTCGACTTAACTGCTGATTCTACAATTTGGATGTTTAATGTAAAATTTACAAATCCTTCACCTTCTGGCACTAATTCGTGGTACGTTTTTTTAATGTCTGATCAGGACAAATCTCAAATGTTTCCGGGTGGAACAATAAATGGTTATGTTTTTGGTCTCAATTTTTCAGGGACTGATGATATTTTAAAATTGTGGAAAGTTACAAATGGATCTGCCTCAGAAGTTATTTCAACCGTTTTTGATTGGAATAATTTTGACGCAAGTGTTCCAAAATCAGTTATTGTTTCTCGATCTACATCAGGAGATTGGGAAATTAGAATTGACGAAGATGGTGGTTTTGATAATCTTGTGTCTTATGGTACAGGTTCTGATAATAGTTTTCTTGATGCGTCTTATTTTGGAATGGTTTATAATTATACAAAAACTAATTCTTTGAAGTTTTGGATAGACGATATTTACGTAGGTCCTCCAATTCCTGATACTGATGCTCCGTATATTACAGATGTTGAAGTACTTTCTTCTAATTCTGTGCAATTAACTTTTAATGAAGATGTTGAAGAATCAACTGCTGAAACTGTTACAAACTATACAGTTGATAATAGCATTGGAAATCCAAATACAGCTGTAAGAAGCGCAACAAATCATAGAGTTGTTGATTTGTCCTTTGGAGATGATTTTATTGAAGGAACTACTTATGGAATGTTAGTTGAAAATATTGAAGATATTGTTGGTAATGTATTGTTAGACGAAGTTGTTAATTTTGAATGGCAAAACATTGATATAATGTCTGTTAGGTTTGTTTCAACTACTGAATTAGATGTGAAATTTACAAAAAATGTGGATTCTGCAACTGCTGTTCAATTGACTAATTATTCTGTCAATAATTCAATAGGGAATCCTGTTTCTGTAGTTTACGATGGTGTTGAAAAAGATATAGTTCATCTTACTTTCGGAAGTTCTTTTCAATATGAACAAAATTATACCTTACATGTTATAAACGTAGAGGATTTGTATGGAAATTCAATTTCACCAACAGATTACGATTTTGTTTTCTACATGGTTCGTCGTTATGATGTTGTAATAAATGAAGTTATGGTTGATATTAATCCTGATCCTGTTGCACTTCCTGCAAATAAATATATTGAAATTTACAATGTTTCAAATTATGATATTGATATGACCGATTGGTCTTTAAAAATAGGATCAAATACAGAACTTATTTTTCCTCAACTTATTTTAGATGCTCATAGTTATGCTATTGTTTGTAATGGAGATGTGGCTTCTTCGTTTTCTCCATACGGTCTTGTTGTTCCTATTCTTACAGAAAGTTATCTAACTTCAACTACCGGTAAACAAATTACCATAAAAGATACAGAAGGGGAAATAATAGAACAAGTTTTTTATGACCCTGAAAATTGGTACAATGATCCTGATAAAGATGATGGCGGTTGGTCTATGGAAAGAATTGACCCTACTAATTTTTGCAATCAAAATAGAAATTGGCGAGCAAGCGAAAATTATACAGGCGGAACTCCCGGAATGATAAATTCTGTTTACGGTAGTAATCCTGATGACGAATCTCCTTTTATTGAGGACGTTTCTCTTGTTACTTCATGTGATATTATAATTGACTTTTCAGAAACAGTTGATACTGTCCAAGCTACGTCAATTATTAATTATATTTTAAATACAAATACAATTCCTTTTGAGGCGAAAATTGATTATGATGATAATTCAATTGTTCATTTGTATTTTCTTGACCATTTTTTATTTAGTAATAATAGTCTTGTTGTCTCAAATGTGTCAGATTATTGTGGAAATGTAATGTCTGATACTACCATAAGTTTCTTCTATGAGCTTATCCATGCAACAGATGTTGAACCGAAATCTGCAACTCAGATCAAGGTTTATTTTTCTGAACCGGTTGATAAATATTCTTCTGTAAATCTTTTTAATTATTCTGTCGATAATGGAATTGGAAATCCGATAGTAGCAACAAGAGATGCTAATGATTCAAGTGTAGTTCATTTGCTTTTTGATACCGAATTTAGTGAGGATGTTCAAAATCTACTGACTATCAATGGAGTTAGCGATGTAAATGGGAATGAGATGATTGAATCTTCTTTATATTTTACTTATCATATTACACAACCATTTGATATTGTTGTCAATGAATTAATGCTTGACATTAATCCTGTTCCTCTTGGTTTACCGGAGGCTCAATATTTAGAGCTTTTTAATACAACTCCTTATGATATATGGTTGTCTGATTGGGTATTTCTTGCTGAGTCTCAAACAGAAAGAATTTTTCCAACCGTTAAAATAGAGTCTAATGGGTTTGCTATTGTTTGTAATGAATTAAAAGAAGATTTATTTACAGATTTTGGAAAAACTGTGCCTATTCTTGGCTCAAGTGATTTAACTCAAAGCGGGAAAGAATTAGAAATTTTCGATAATCGTTCAAATCTGATTTATCATGTTCGTTATTCAGACGCTTGGTATAACGACCCGGACAAGGATAATGGTGGTTGGGCTTTGGAAAAAATTGACCCGTTTAATTTCTGCGAAAGTGGATTTAATTGGGCTGCTTCAGTAGATATTTCAGGTGGTACTCCCGGTCGCGATAATTCTGTTTATAAAGCGAATCCTGATACTGTTGGAATTAAACTTGTTAAAGTTATAGTAAAATCCTCAAATCAAATTCTTGTTCAATTTTCAAAAAGTTTATCTTTTGAAACAGGCTTTGATGTTACAAATTATAATGTTGCAGGAATTGGTAATCCGATTCTTGTCAATCTTGTTGATACAAGTTATTCAACTGTTAATTTATATTTTGACACTCAATTTACAGACAAACAAGAATATACACTAACTGTTGATGGTGTTTCTGATGATTGTGGAAACATAGTTTCAGGTTCTTCTTTAAATTTTACTTATTATTTAATTCATCCTGAATATGTTTGGGTTTTAAATCAAAACCAACTACAAGTTAAGTTTTCGGAAGAAGTTGATTATGCAACCGGAATTACAAAAGATAATTATGTTGTTAATAATCAAATAGGTACGCCTAATTATATTGTTCGAGGTACTAGTGATCCTTCGATTGTTTTTCTTCAATTTTCGACAAATTTTACCGATGGTGTTGCTTACGAAATAGCTATCGAAAATATTCAAGATGTGAATGGTAATGTTATGGAACCTGCTGTATTAGATTTTATTTTCTACAAAGCAAAAGTTAATGACATCGTTATTAACGAGGTTTTGTATAATCCGTATACAGGCGGTGTAGATTTTGTTGAACTTTATAATCGTTCAATTTATCCAATAAATATGTTGGATTTGAGAATTGCAAAACGTGACGAAACAGGTGAATTAGCAAGTCCTTATAGAATTTCAAATTACAACTTTTTACTGCAACCCCAAGAATATTTGGTTATTACAACTGACACTAACAATATTCAGGATACTTATACTTACGGTGGTAAATTTATTGAATTAAGCTCAATGCCTTCTTATCCTGATGATGCCGGAACTGTTGTTATTTATGATGAAAAAGATACAATTATTGATGAATTTACTTATAGTCAGGATATGCAATTTGGGTTGATTAGCGATTATTCAGGTATTTCTTTAGAACGAATTGATTATAACATGCCTGCGCAGGACACCTCAAATTGGCATTCAGCTGCTGAAAGTGTCGGTTTTGCAACTCCTGGATTACAAAATTCTCAGTACAAAAGTATTGATAGCGTTTACAGTGGAACTATTGTTTTAGATCCGCAAGTGTTTTCTCCTGATAATGACGGATATAATGACCAATTGTATATTAATTATCAATTTGAAACCGGTGGATATGCAGCTACTGTTCTTATTTTTGATAAAAACGGAAGACAAGTACGTGAATTAGTTAATGATGAGTTGATTGGCACTTCCGGATTTTGGATTTGGGACGGACTTGATGATTACGATCAAAAAGTTCGAGTAGGAATGTACATTGTTTATGTTAAAGTGTTTGATTTAGAAGGAAATATTGAAATATACAAAAAATCAGCAGTTGTAGCAGCAATGAAAAACTAGTGTTATATTAAAAAATATAGAGGAGTCTTTTAAAATTTAGACTCCTTTTTTTGTTTTATATGATTTAAAAACAATTTCTATGACAAGTCAACAAGCTTCTGAAATCGTGAAAATTCTCAAGGGAGGAAAAGAATATAAATCTGGCCATTATCATTACGGCTATATTTATTATTATTTCAGCAATGATAAATTTTTCAAAAAAAGAGAGGATTTATCTGTAAATATTTTTGAACCGACTATTGATATTGAGGAATTTACAGAACAAAATTTTATTGAACATTTGGTGAATGAAGCCGATTTTGAGGAGTTTTGTAGTAATATTCAATAAAAATTTTATTTGAATAAGTACCCCCAACAGGACTCGAACCTGTATTTAAAGTTTAGGAAACTTCCGTTCTATCCCTTGAACTATGGGGGCAAAAAAATTAGAAGTCAAAAGTTGATTGTTGTACAATGATTTTTAATACACTACCAATCAGTGTTTTTGCATATAAAAAAAAGCCCAAACATTTGTTGGGCTTTGGCTCTCCAGGTTGGACTTGAACCAACGACACCCGGATTAACAGTCCGGTGCTCTAACCAACTGAGCTACTGGAGAAGGTTGCTTTTTGATTTTAAAGCGTTGCAAAAGTAATTCTACTTTTTGTATCTGCAAAATTTTTTTTACTTTTTTTTCAAAAAATTTTTTTAACGCTTCATTTTGTTACTTTTGTGCCCGTGAAATTTTTTCATGGTTCTTAAACATGTTGGCTTAGATTTTTTTTCTTATAATTTTACAATCTGAATATAGTCCAATTTATATTTAAGAACTTTTTAACTTTATTAACTTAGATTCTTATCATGAACACTCTTTTAACAGTTGGTAGCGTTGCTTTTGATCAAATAGAAACTCCTTACGGAAAAACCGATAAAATTCTTGGTGGAGCCGGAACTTTTGGAGCATTGGCAGCTTCTAATTTCAATATTACAAATAACCTTGTTTCTGTTGTTGGATATGATTTTCCTGCAGAGTATTTACAATTATTGAAAAATCATAATGTTGATATTTCAGGTATTGAACAAAAAGAAGATGAAAAAACTTTTTTCTGGGCAGGCAAATATCATCAAAATATGAATCAACGCGATACATTGGTTACTGAATTAAATTCGCTCGCTAATTTTGTGCCGAAAGTTCCAGGGCATTTTAAAAACCCTGATGTTTTAATGCTTGGCAATCTAACTCCTGTTGTCCAACGTCAGGTTATTGAACAAATGAATGTGCGTCCGAAAATAATTGCTATGGATACTATGAATTTTTGGATGGACACAATGCTTGATGAATTACACAAGACTATTTCTATGGTTGATGTGCTTTTAATTAATGACGAAGAAACAAGACAATTGTCAGGTGAGTATTTTTTGCCCGTTGCTGCAAAGAAAGTTCTTCAGATGGGTCCTAAGTTCGTTATTGTTAAAAAAGGCGAACACGGTGCTCTTATCTTCTCTGAGGATGATGTTTTTGCTGCTCCTGCTTTGCCTCTTGATCTTGTTTTCGATCCAACTGGAGCCGGAGATACTTTTGCCGGTGGTTTTACAGGATTTTTGGCTCAAACAATGGATTTCTCTTTTGAAAACATGAAAAACGCTGTTATTGTTGGTTCTGCAATGGCTTCTTTTACTGTTGAAAAATTTGGAACTGAAAAAATTCAGCATCTTACAAAAGATGAGCTTTTTCAGCGAATTGAATTGTTCAAAAAATTAACCAGTTTTGAATTACCAAAAGATGTTTTTTAAATTCACGTAAATTATACTAACCCTCTTCTAAAATTTGTAATTGTATCCCGATGCCCTCGGGACAAGTTATGCCGATAGACTTTTAGTTTTACATTACGAGTTTGCGAAGTAATACAACCGACCAAATGGAGTTCATGTTAGTAATTACTAAAAGCGTATCGGTATAAATAAAAAAAAAGCCTGATTATTCAGGCTTTTTTTGTGTCATTATTTTGTATGCTTCCGGCAATGTGAGATGCGAAAGTGATTTTGCTTCTTTTATATGTTCTTCGCAAAACCATTCTAAACCAGGTGGATGACCAACAAATCCGGGTTCTTCAAATCGTTTTAGATTTTCTTTGTCTTTTTCAGTCAAAGCAAATTGAACCATTCCGCCTTCATCGTAAAAATCTTTATCACATATTGCACAAATTGGTGGTCGCATAATTTTACTTATTTATTATTTAGTTCTTAACTCTTAGTTTTAAGTTCTTAGTTTTTTAGAATTAGTGTTTTATTTCCTTAATCGCTTCCGGATTATGTTTGTGTTTAAATAAAATCATAAACAATACGGCAACTACAAAAGCAAATGCGGCAAAAAACATCCAAATACTTGGCCAGTCTCTTACTTCTGCTACTCTATCAAGTATCCCTGAGTCGAGTACTTTAATTCCATGTTCTTTAAGAAATTCGATTATCGTTTCAGAATCTTTTGTTGCATTGAAATGAGCAGATAATTTATCTATATTTTCAAATTTAAATGTGAAAAATTTCCCAATAATATAACCACTTCCCAAAGCTCCAATCATAGTTCCAAACCCATTAGTCATCATCATAAAAAGTCCTTGAGCACTACCACGCATTTTAGTGTCGGTTTCTGTTTCAATAAATAACGAGCCCGAAATATTGAAAAAGTCAAATGCCATACCGTATATAATCATTGAAAGAACTATAAATAAAAGGCCTATTCCTGTTGGTGTTCCTATTCCAAATAGAGCAAAACGTAGTACCCATGCAAATAAACTCAAAAGCATTACCTTTTTAATTCCAAAGCGTTTCAAAAAGAATGGTATTGTCAGAATAAATAAAGTTTCAGACATTTGAGAAATTGACATAAATATAGTCGACCGTTTTACAACAAGTGAATCAGCATACAAAGGGAAATATTTGAATTCATCTAAAAACACATCACCGTACATATTAGTTAATTGTAAAGAGGCTCCAAGTAACATTGAGAAAATAAAGAAAATGGCCATTTTATAATTGGCAAATAATTTAAAAGCATTTAATCCAAATAATTCTACAAAACTTGATTTTCCAACCTTTTTTGCTTGTGGAGGACATTTTGGTAATGTAAAAGAATAGATTCCAAGGATTACAGACGCAATAGCTGAAATATAAAACATATTTTCGCTGGCTTTGTTTCCTGTTAAATTTGTAAACCACATTGCTGCAATAAATCCGATTGTTCCCCAAACTCTAATAGGTGGGAAGTTTTTTACAACATCTAATTTAGCTTTGCTTAAAGCGTTGTAAGCGACTGTGTTTGTGAGGGCTATTGTTGGCATATAAAAACTCATAGCTAACAACATTACCCAAAAAAATGTATTTGGGTCTTTAATAAAAGGAAAACTTGCTACAGCTAAACCGGCAATAATGTGAGAAACAGCATAAACTTTTTCTGCGTTTATCCATCTGTCTGCTATAATTCCGGTTATTGTTGGCATAAATAAAGAAGCAATACCGAGTGTTAGAAAAACTGCTCCAAATTCCGTAGGTCCCCAACCCATAGTTCCAAACCAATAATTACCAATTGTAATTAACCAGGCTCCCCAAACAAAAAATTGGAGAAAGTTCATTATTGTTAGTCTTAATTTTACACTCATGATTTTATTTTTAAATTTTGAAACAATTCACAAATTTAGAAGAAAAAAGATAATTGCAAAATTATTTATGTAAGTGACTTTAGAGAATACATAAATAGATTTATGAATCTAATTCGTCTTTTATTTGTTGAATTTCATCTCTGATTTTTGAGGCTAGTTCGTAATCTTCTTGTTCTACCGTTTTTTTAAGTTGTTCTTCAAGAAGTTCTATTTTGTGTTTTAGCTTTTCTTTGCGTGATTTTGAGGCTTTTTCCTGATTAAATTCTTTAATGCTGAACGCTGATTTTGCCATCACTTCTTCGTAAGTGTAAATTCTGCATTTGAATCTAATCGCAAGTGCAATAGCGTCTGATGTTCTGGAATCTAAACGTATTGTTGTGCCTGTTGTAGATTGTTCGCACACTAATTCTGAGAAAAAAACACCATCTTTTACTTTTGTGATAACAACTTCATTCAAAATAATTCCAAATGCTGAAAGTGTATTTACAAATAAATCATGTGTCATTGGACGAGGTCGGGAAATATTTTCCAGTTCTATTGCAATAGCGTGTGCTTCTGATGTTCCGATAACAATTGGTAAACGTCGCCAACCATCTACTTCTCTCATTACAATTACGTATTGTGGAGCATTAGTTGGAGCAAGAGCTGCTATGGCGATCTCAACTTTTTTCATTTTAGCTATATAATCTTGTGCTTTTCAGAATTGAATGCTGATGTAGGTGTTATTTTTTATTGTAACAAAAGTAAATTATTTTTCATTTAAAAAGAAATTTTGGTTTATTTTGAATTTTATAAAAACTTTTAGTTTTTAAATAAAACACTGTTGGATAAAGACTTAATTTTTAATAGATGCAGAAAAAAGTTGATTTTCTTGTTATAGGTTCCGGCATTGCCGGACTTTCTTTCGCTTTAAAAGTTGCTACTTTTGGAAAAGTTGCCATTATTACCAAAAAAGAAGCGTCTGATACTAACACTCAGTATGCTCAAGGTGGTATTGCTTCTGTAATGTCCGGTCACGACAATTTTGAAAAGCATATTGAGGATACTTTAATTGCCGGTGATGGTATTTGTAATCTCGATGCTGTTAAACTTGTTGTGGAAAAAGCTCCGCAACAAATTGAAGAGTTAATTAAGTTCGGAACTAATTTTGACAAGTTAGATGATGGAACTTATGATTTGGCAAAGGAAGGAGGACATTCTGAACATAGAATACTTCATTTTAAAGATGTTACCGGCAGAGAAATTGAACGCGCACTTGTTGAAAATGTCAAAAAAAATCCGAATATTGAAATTTTGGAAAATTACTTTGCCCTTGACTTGATTACTCAACATCATCTTGGTTATACAGTTACAAGATATATGAATGATATTGAGTGTTATGGCGCTTATGTGCTGAACACCAATAATGACAAAATAGATACTATTTTAGCAAAAACTACTTTGTTGGCTACCGGTGGAATTGGTAATATTTATAATGTAACAACAAATCCTCCAATTGCAACAGGCGATGGTATTGCAATGGCTTATAGGGCAAAAGCAATAATTGAAAACATGGAATTTGTGCAATTTCATCCAACTGCTCTTTTTGAACCTGAAGCTCGTCCTTCTTTTTTAATTACTGAAGCTATGAGAGGTTTTGGTGCGATTTTAAAAACAATTGATGGCAAAGAATTTATGCACAAATACGATAAAAGAGGAAGTTTAGCGCCTCGTGATATTGTTGCTCGCTCAATTGATAATGAAATGAAAATTCGTGGTGAAGATTACGTTTTGCTTGATGCGACAAATACTGATAAGAAGAAACTTGTTGAACATTTTCCTAATATTTACGAAAAATGTTTAAGCTTAAATATTGATATTACAAAAGATCCGATACCTGTTGTTCCGGCGGCGCATTATTTGTGTGGAGGAATAAAAACAGACTTAAATGCTCAAACCACAATTAACAGACTTTATGCTGCCGGCGAATGCGCTTCTACCGGTTTGCATGGTGCCAACAGGCTTGCCTCTAATTCTTTAATTGAAGCGATTGTTTTTGCTGATCAGGCTGCGAAACATGCACTTGCATTGATAGATAATATTTCTTTCAATAATGACGTTCCGGATTGGGACTCTAAAGGTACTACTTTGCCCGAAGAAATGATTCTTATTACGCAGGAATTTAGAGAGTTGCAACAAATAATGACTAATTATGTGGGAATTGTCCGTTCCAACTTGAGACTTGAAAGAGCGCAGAGCAGGTTGGAAATTTTACATCTTGAAACTGAAACAATTTACAGAAGATCCATACCTTCTCGTAAAATTTGCGAATTGCGCAATTCTATAAATGTAGCTTTTCTGACCATTAAAATGGCTAAACGCAGAAGAGAGAGTAGGGGATTACACTACAATGTTGACTACAAATTTAAACTTAACGGGATGAAATAAATTCTTCTTTGAAAATTTTCGCTAAGTTATTGTAAACGGTTTTTTTTGTGTTTTTGTCTTTTCCTAGTCGTTGTTGCGGTGTGTTGTTTGTGTCAATAATGTAGATTTTGCCGTTATTGTCGTCTCGCATTATGTCCAGTTCGCCAAATTCAAAATTAAATTCTTTGCAGAATTTTAAGATTAGTTGAATTTCTTCTTTTGTGAAAAAATCTTCTTCATTTATTAGTTTTGACTTATTGAATCCCACGCTAAATAAATCGTCCTTTGTTTTATGTTTCATTAAACAATAAGGAATTTTGTCATTTATTATTGCAACTCGCACCTCGGTTGTCATGTTCTCTTCGTTTGTAGTTTCAATTATTCGTTGATAAATGTAGTTTTCGTCTGTTTTTTCTATTGGACAGGTAATAATTTGGCCGTTATGCAAACCGTTAATGTCTCCTTTTTTTACACATTTACCTTCAAATTCTAGTGGATTTACCAAAGAAGAATACCCGAAAATTTTTGTGAAAACCTCGTCAACTTTCTTTTTGCTAATATCTCTGCTTTTAAGATTTATCACCTTTTTATGCTTGGAAATTTTATCAATCAATTCAAATTCTTTTCTGAAAGTTTCATATTCCCAGTAAACTGCCAATTCGTACTTTTTGGGAATTTTGTTTGTTAAATTGTAGTTCAGTTTTTTTGCAAGTTGAAACATGCCGGCTTTTCGCCCGGGATAATGAGGATAAATTAGAATATTTTTATTTTTAAAACCATTTGCAAAAAAGAAATAAATTTTTCTAATTAAATATGACGTGTCTTTTAGAAAAATATCTATCTTGTCTTTTTTGGCAGAATATTTATTGAAAATTCCTTTTTTGTATTTTTTGATGAAGTACATTTTAGTAGAAATTTTTATTGTTGAGAGTTGATTATAAATTTTTCAAAATTTTTGAAAGATTGTTCAAAAGTAAACATTTGTAATGCTTTTTGTCTGCCTTTTTCGCCAAATTCTTTAAGTATTGCTGGATTTTCTTTCAAAAAAATAATTTTTTCGCTGATTTCTTGAATGTTAGCAAACTCAATTAAATAACCTGTTTTATTATCATCTATTATTTCAGGATTACTACTTAAATTGAAAGCGATTGTTGGCTTTGCGCATGCCATTGCTTCCACCAAAACATATCCAAATCCTTCCCAAAGTGATGTTAGCAAAAAAATGTCAATATTTACTAGAAATTGTTTTGTGTCTTTTACAAATCCCGTGAAAATTATTTCGTTTTCTAAATATTCTCTTTTGCATTGATTTTTAAGATCTTCTTCAAGTTTACCTTCTCCGCCGATTAAAATTTTAAAATCTATGTTTCTGGATTTTAAATCTTTGGCTAAATCAATAAAATAATGTTGGGCTTTTTGTTTTACTAATCTTCCTATGTTGCCTATTATTATTTGTCCTGATTTTTTTTCTTCAAGTCTGAATTTTTGGTTATCAAATTCGGTCAACGAAATACCATTGTAAATTACTTTAATTTTTTCTTCGGGAAATAAATTTGAATTATTTTGATTGATCGTTTTTTTTGTCGCTTCTGTATTTGCTATAATGTTTGTTACAATTTTTCCGAAAATATAACGGTTTAAAAAACTGTTTTTTACAGGAATTGCGCTTCCTCTTCGGTAAATAATGTTTTTAATTTTTGCTTTTTTTGAGGCAATTCCTGCAATTTTTAAATCAGCGGATAAATTTATTATTATGTGACTTACTGAATTTTCTTTTAGAATTTTAGATGTTTTGCTGATTTTGAACGGGTTTGTAAAACTCAGGTTTGAAACTTTTAACGGAAAGATTTTTATTCCGCAGTTTTCAAGTTTCTTGAACAATTCGCTGTTTTTATTCGTGAAAACAATAACATTGTAGCCTTGTTTGTGCATTTCCAAAGCCATATCATGATGCCATTTTTCGCCACCGCCCCACGATTTTGTACTGTTAAAAAAGCAAATTGTTTTAACTGACATTATTTTTGTTTAGTTCTTTAAGTTTTACTTGTCTTAGAAATTCAGAATGTGCTGAATTTAAAGCTATTACTAGGCCATAAAATCCATCTAAAAAACCTAATTTTAGAAAATAAATTTTGAAGAATTTGAAATTTGGTTTAAAAATAATTTTGAAAAACGATCCGCGTTTTTTTGCTTTGAAATCATTTTCTGCTTTAATTGACGAAAATTTATTTATTTGGTCAACATGCTGTTTTATTGAATGAAACGAAAAATGTTTTAAATCTCCTTTTAAATGAGTTCTTATTGCGTCTTTGTTAAAAATTACTTTATCGTGAGGATTTTTTCCGCCCCATTTACCTTTGTTTTTGTTCCAAAGTCTAATTTTTTTGTCGGGATACCAACCTCCGTGTTTTATTTCTTTTCCGCAGAAAAAATTTAATCTATTGAACGAATAAGCATCAAAACTTAAATTTTCTTTTGCTTTTAAAATAGAATTTTTGAGTTCGTTTGAAAGAAATTCGTCCGCATCAAGTGAGAGAACATAATCATTTGAAGCCATGTTCATTACTCTGTTTTTTTGTTCAATGTGTCCGTCAAAAATGTGTTGTTCAAATCTGACATTATGTTTTCTGCAAATTTCTTCGGTTTTGTCGGTTGAAAAAGAATCGAGCACAATTATTTCGTCAGCAACATCAATGATTGATTCTAAGCATCGTTCAATGTTTTTTTCTTCGTTGTAAGATATTATAATTGCTGAAATTTTGTTCATTTTTTGACTGTTTTATAAATTCTCATCAAATCTTTTGCTACGTTTTCTCCGCTAAAAAATTCGCTTCTTTTTTTCCCGGCATTTATTAGTTTAGTTTGCAGAGCTTTATCGTTTAATAATGTTTTTAACATTTCCGCTAAACTATCAATATTTTCATTTTTAAACAAAAGTGCGGCATCGTTTGCTACTTCTTTAAAAACGTCAATGTCGCTTGTAATTATAGGAACTTCTGAATTAAAAGCCTCAATTATTGGAATTCCAAAGCCTTCAAATTTAGACGGATAAACAAAAATTTCAGCACTTTGATATAACGTGGGTAAGTCTTTAAAATCAACATTGTTAATAATAAAAACCTGATTTTCCATTTTGTTTTCTGCTGTAAATTTTCTGATTTTTTCTGTATATGGTCTTTCTTTTCCTACAATCACTAGAGGAAAATCTATTTTTGCTTTTTGCAAAGCCTGAACAACCAATAAGGCGTTTTTTCTTGGTTCTATTGTTCCAACATTTAAAATAAAATTTTTAGGCAAACCATATTTTTCTCTAATTGTCTGCTTTTGTTCTTCCGTTTTTTTATGAAAATAAATTTCATTACAACCTTGATAAACTATTTCTATTTTTTTTGTATCAACGTTTAAATATGCAATAAGATCATTTTTAGTTTGTCTGCTGATAGCTATAATTTTATCGGCTTCTGCACAAGATTTTTTCATTTTCCACAAATATATTTTGCGGTCAATTGGTTTATATAATTCCGGAAAACGCACAAATATTAAGTCGTGAACTGTAAGAATTGATTTTACGTTAGTTTTTGAAATTCCAACCGGCAATTCGTTTGAAAGTCCATGAAAAACATCAAGATTTGTAAATGAATTTTCTTTTAAAACACCTTTTGTACGCCAATATGAATTGCTTTTGATGAAGTTAAGGTTTTGTGGTTCAATTATTTTAGTATTATTTCTTAAACTAATTTCTATCTTTTCTTCTTTTTTGGGAGAAAATAAAAAATATTCGTTTTCCGGATAAAAATCCTGCATATATGATAAAATATTTCGTCCATAATTTCCGAGTCCCGAACGATTAAAAAAAATTCTTTTTGAGTCAAAGCCTATTTTCATGAATTTTATTTTTTCTCTCTTGTTTTTTTTTGTCTTTATATTTTAATTTGTGAAAGTCAATAGACCCGAAAGAGTTACTTTACGTCACCATTTTTGTTTAACCAAAAAATTTTCAACGTTATAAACTTTCAACTTTTTTTGTGCAAAGTAAAATGTTTATTTTTGAAAAAAATAAATTTGTTTGATATGCAAGTTAATACATTAATATTTAATGATTTTTCAGAAAACACATACGTGATTTTCGATGAAACAAACGAAGCTGTAATAATTGATCCAGGTTGTTTTTACGAAAAGGAAAAAAATGCTTTAGTTCAGTATTTTGAACGAAAAAATTTAAAACCCGTGAAAATAATTAACACCCATTGTCACATTGACCACGTATTAGGAGTCGATTTTTTGAAAGAAAAATACGGAATTGAGTTTTACGCCAGTAAAAAAGACGAATATATTTTTGATTTTCTTTTGGTTTCTGCAAAAATGTACGGTCTTGCTGTTGATAAAGCTCCTAAAATTGACAAATATATTGCAGAAGGCGATATTATTAGTTTTGGAAATAGTGAATTGAAAATTTTAGATGTTCCCGGTCACACATTAGGACATATTGCTTTTTATTCAGAAAAGGAAAAATTTGTAATTACCGGCGATGTTATTTTTAAAGATTCAATTGGTAGGACTGATTTACCAGGTGGCGACTTAGATATTTTACTAGATAGCATTAAAAATAAACTTTTTTTGTTGGGTGAGGATTTTACAGTTTTTCCGGGACATGGCGAACCAACCAACATAGGAACAGAAATGATGCATAATCCGTTTTTGAGGTTTGATTAAATTATTAAATTCAAAACAATGAATAATGATGACAATTTTATTTTAGGCGATATTCCTGAAATCTTTCTTCCCGAGAATGAAGATAGTTTTAAAAATAGCTACTGTTCTATTTGTGGTGCGGAATTATTTGACGACGGATTTATGGTAGAAAAAGCTTTTGTTAAAAACGAAAAGCTTATGAAACCGGAACTTATATTTGAAATTCATGTTTGTTTTAAATGTATCCGGAGTTTGAATGAAGAAATGTCTAAAGAATCAATTGAGAAAATTGAACAATTTAGAAAAGAACGATTTTTAAATGATTATTACGAAAAATTGTTAGAAAACGAGGAATATAAAATCTCTAAGTGGTTGAAATATTGCACAATAACTCATAATAAAATCAAAGATTGTTCTGAATTTAATATTGTTGGTTTTTTCGTTCAAGATGCTATGTTTTACAAGCCTTTTCCAATGGCAGTTAGTTTTGAAGGGATGATGGAAGTTGAAGAAATTTACTCAAAAAAAACCAAAGATGTTATTGACGATTTTTTTGATTCGTTGCCTCCTGATATTAGAAAAATAGTTAAAGATCAAGGTAAAGTGTTTATTTAACTTTATTGGATTGTTTATTCTTCGTCTTTTTTATTAAAAAAATCGTAAACTAATTTTCCTTTCGATGTTCCAAGCATTTCGTAAAGTTCATCAATTGAAGCCTCTTTAATTCTTGAAACACTGCCAAAATGCTGAATTAGTCTTTGCATCGATTTTTCGCCAATACCGTTAATTTCTGTAAGTTGGCTTTTGGTCATTTCTTTGCCTCTTTTTTGACGATGAAATGTTATTCCAAACCTGTGCGCCTCGTCTCTGGCTTGTTGAATGATTTTTAGGGTGGGGGAGTTTTTGTCAAGATAAAGTGGATACGGGTCGTTTGGTCTGAAAATTTCTTCCAGCTTTTTTGCAATCGAAATTATTTCAACTTTATCGTCAATTTCCAGTTCAACTAAGCTTTCCAAAGCTGCTGATAGTTGGCCTTTTCCTCCGTCAATAATTATGAGTTGCGGTAAAGAAAGATTTTCATCAATCATTCTTTTGTAACGGCGAAAAACAACTTCTTTCATACTTGCAAAATCGTCAGGTCCAATAACGGTTTTAATGTTAAATTTTCGATAGTCTTTTTTACTCGGTTTTGTGTTCTTAAATACTACGCATGAAGAAACAGCATTTGTTCCCTGTAAATTAGAGTTGTCAAAACATTCTATGTGTATTGGAAGTGATTCAAGATTAAGATCTTTTTGCATTCGTTCCAAAATTTCATTTGTTCTGCGGTTTGGGTCAATCTGATTTCGCTGGCGTTCTTTTTCCATGCGGTAATATTTCAGATTTCGTTCCGATAATGCCAAAAGTTCATGCTTAATTCCTCTTTGTGGAACTTTGAAAGAAACTCCTTCGATTGTCAAATCAATTTTAAAAGGAACAATAATCTCTTTTGCGTTGCTAACTCCTTGTTGAATATTTTCGCGAATATTAATAATAGCGTGTTCTAGAACTTCTTTGTCTGATTCTTCAAGTTGTTTTTTTATTTCGTAAGAATAAGCCTGAACAATTTTTCCGCTCACAAGTTTCAGAAAATTAACAAAAGAATATTTTGTCGAAGAGCTGATTGAAAAAATATCTATATTATCAACCGAAGTATTAACTACAGTGGAGCGACTTTGATAATTTTCAAGTAATTCCAGTTTTTGTTTAAGTTCTTCTGCTTTTTCAAAATTTAGTTCCTCGGCTGCGGACAACATTTGTTGTTTTACATGATTGATAACAATGTGAATATCTCCTTTCAGAATTTTTCTGATTTGGTCAATATTGTTCAGATAATCAACCTCAGTTTGTTGAGAAATACAAGGTCCCTGGCAGTTTTTGATGTGAAATTGTAAACATTCTTTGAATTTTCCTGCTCTAATTTGATCAATATTTAAACTTAGTTTACATGTTCTTGTTTTGTATAGTTTTTTGAACATTGAAACAATTGTTCTAACTAAGTTTAAAGAAGTGTACGGTCCAAAATATTCAGAGCCGTCTTTTGTTAAATTTCTTGTGTAATAAACTCTTGGAAAAGGCTCATTTTTAATAACAATCCACGGATAACTTTTATCATCTTTAAGTTGAATGTTGTATTTAGGTTTGTATTTTTTAATTAAAGTATTTTCGAGTAAAAGAGCGTCATTTTCAGTTTCAACAGTAATATATTTGATTTCAGAAATTTGTCGGACTAAAATAACGGTTTTTGTTCGGTCAACAGTTTTGTTAAAATAAGAATTAACTCTGTTCTTAAGGTTTTTTGCCTTTCCAACATAGATAATTGTTCCTTCGGCATCAAAAAATTGATAAACTCCGGGTTTTTGAGGCAGATTTAATGCAATATTTTTTAACTCTTCTTTTTTCATCACAAAAACAAAGATATAAAATTGGCATTATGAATATCAAAAAAATAGAATGTGAAAATAATTTTCAACTTGTAAATTGTCTCAAAAAGCCTGATTTCATTTGTTAACATCACATTAAGCTTTTGTAAATTAGTTGGTTTAAAAAACTTATCCACAAAAAAAGAGAATTATGATTGTTTTTTAAAAAATAAGTTTTACTTTTGCAAGTCCAAAAAATACACAGAGTTAGTAACCAATAAAAAAGAAAAAAGTGGATACATTGAGCTATAAGACAGTATCAGCTAATAGAGAAACCGTTCAAAAAGAATGGATTCTAATAGATGCCAACGACATGGTTTTAGGTCGTTTAGCATCAACAGTAGCGATGATTCTACGAGGAAAGCACAAACCAAGTTTCACTCCGCACGTAGATTGTGGAGACAATGTAGTTGTTATTAATGCAGAAAAAGTAGTTTTGACAGGAAAGAAATTTGCTGACAAAAAATACATTCGCCACACCGGATATCCTGGTGGAATGCGCATTGAAACACCTTCTGATGTGATGAGCAAAGACCCTCGTCGTTTAGTTGAAAGAGCAGTTAGAGGTATGTTACCAAGAAACCGTTTAGGTCGTAAATTATTTCATAATATGAAAGTTTACGTTGGTAGTCAACACGAACAAGAAGCTCAAAAACCAAGACAAATTAATCTATCAGACATTAAATAGTTATTATGGAAGGAGTAATTAACACGACCGGAAGAAGAAAATCAGCGGTAGCAAGATTGTTCATGAGCGATGGAAAAGGAAGTATTCTAATTAACAATAGAACATTAGAAAACTATTTCCCTGCAACACGTTATCAGTATGTTGTAATGCAACCTCTAAATCTTTTAGAGTTAGCAGACAAGTATGACATTAAAGTTACTGTATCGGGTGGCGGAGAAACAGGACAAGCAGAAGCTATTCGTCTTGCAATTTCTAGAGCATTAGTTGAATTAGATGCTGAGCGCAAATCAGCTCTTCGTAAAGCCGGTTTCGTAACACGTGATCCACGTGTGAAAGAACGTAAAAAACCTGGACAACCCAGTGCAAGAAAACAATTTCAATTTTCTAAACGTTAGTTATTGTTTAGTATCCAAATTGTTTGGACTTTCACCACGAAACTACCAAACAATTGCATACATTTACGGAAAGTAAACAGTAATAGTAAAAAACAAGTAAAAAAAAAATGCAAAAACCAACATTTCAACAATTATTGGATGCAGGTGTTCATTTTGGCCACCTAAAAAGAAAGTGGAATCCGGCTATGGCCCCATATATTTTCATGGAGCGTAACGGTATTCACATTATCGACTTACACAAAACAATTGCTAAGCTTGATGAAGCTGCTGCAGCAATGAAACAAGTTGCAAAATCAGGACGCTCAATCCTTTTTGTTGCAACCAAAAAACAAGCAAAAGAAATTATTGCTACCAAAGTTGCCGAAGTAGGCATGCCTTACATTACCGAAAGATGGTGGGGTGGTATGTTAACTAACTTTCAAACACTTCGTCGTGCTATCAAAAAAATCAATACCATTGATAAAATGGAAACTAACGGCACTTTCGAAAAATTATCAAAAAGAGAACGTTTACAACTAACTCGTGAAAAAGACAAATTAAATAAACGTTTAGGAAGTGTTGCAGATATGACTAAACTTCCAGCTGCTGTTTTTGTAATTGATGTTATGAAAGAAAAAATAGCTATCAAAGAAGCACAAAAATTATTTATGCCAATCTTTGCAATGGTTGATACTAACTCTAATCCTAAAGGAATTGATTATGTTATTCCTTCTAATGATGATGCTTCTCAATCTATTGAATTAATTCTTGATGTTATTACAAAAGCTATTAAAGAAGGTCTTGATGAAAGAAAAGCTGAAAGAGTAGATAAAGATAAACAAAAAGAGGTTAAGAAAACCAAAGCTCCAATTAAAAAACAAGCGGAAGCAGAGGTTGAAGAAGTAAAGACAGAAGAGAAGAACAATAGCGTAGAAGAATAAAATCAAAATACTTGATTTTCTTTAAGGCTGTTCTTTGAGCAGCCTTACTTTTTATACCGATTAGATTTTGTTATTTGTTCTCTAATCATTGATGAAAAAATAGGCAAATCTGTGTCGGAATTGTACAAATTTTATTTTTACGATTTGTTCAATTGTTACAAAACTTTAATTGCAAACAAATAAATTATAAAAAAATGGCAAATATTACAGCCGCTGATGTGGCAAAATTGCGTAAACTTACCGGAGCAGGAATGATGGATTGTAAAAAAGCTTTAACTGAAGCAGAAGGAAACTTTGATTCCGCTATCGAAATATTAAGAAAAAAAGGTCAAAAAGTTGCAAGTAACCGCGCTGACAGAGAATCTACAGAAGGCGTTGTTTTAGCAGCAACTACAGCTGATGGTAAAAACACAGTAATGGTTTCTCTTAATTGTGAAACTGACTTTGTTGCAAAAAATGATGATTTTATTAAAAATACTCAAGAAATTTTAGATATTGCTCTTGCTAATCTTCCTGATACAAAAGAAGATTTAATGGGAATGAAAATTTCTTCCGGTTTAACTATTCAGGAACAAACTATCAATTTAACTGGTGTTATTGGTGAAAAAATTGAATTAGCTTTTTACGGAAAAGTAATAGGCGAATCTACTGGTTTTTACGTACATTCAGATAAAAAGGTTGCTACAATTGTTGCTGCTAACAAAAGTGGTGTTGCTGATGAAGTACTTAAAAACGTTGCAATGCAAGCTACTGCTATGAATCCTGTTGCTCTAAGTGAAAAAGATGTTCCTCAGGATATTATTGAAAAAGAATTAGAGATTGGAAAAGAATTAGCTATTAACGAAGGCAAACCAGCTGAAATGGCAGAAAAAATATCTCGTGGTCGTTTAGGTCGATTCTTTAAAGATAATACACTTTTAAATCAAGCTTTTGTTAAAGACAATAAAATGACCGTTATTGATTATCTTAAATCTGTCGATAGTGAATTAACTATTGTTGATTTCAAAAGATTCTCATTAAGAGTTTAATTGATTAAATGTTTAGATTGAATAAGGGTATTGATATACTATTCAAATAAAAAAAACCGTGCTTATGCGCGGTTTTTTTATTGAGTTTTTTAAAATTTCTTTTTGGTCAAGTGTTAGAATTTGTTGAGGAATTTATTGTCGGCAAAACAGATTTCGTAGTTTTTTTCGTTAACCTCTATTCCGTAACATTTGTTTTTTTCGTCAATTTCAACTTTCATAGTAACATCATTTTCTGTAAGACCATTGTATGTTGTTACTAAGAAATCTACTACTTTTTGTGCTTTGTTTCCTTTGTCTGCTTCAGCTATCATTTCATATTCGTTTGGAATAACATAAGATTTAGGAATATCAGAATATCTGCGTTTGTGTTCTTTTAGTTGAGTTAATTTTAAATTAATTTCCTTTTCTTCAAAATCTTCATAAGCAAGTATTTGTTCGTAGTTATTTGACTCAAAGTATTCATCATTTTTTGTTGACGTTGTATCTGTAATATTTTCTTCTACAATAACTTGATTGTAATTATTTTGGAAATATGTGTCGTTAGTTTCGTTTATTATTTCGTTTACATTTTCTTTGTTGTCAATTTGAATTATTTCTCGGTGGAATCTTTTTTCTGTACTTACTATACAACTATTGCCGCTTACGGGATTATTATTTCCAATAAAAGCTTTTATTCCGAAGAAAATAATAAACATGGCTGCTAATGCTGAAATAACAGTTCCAATTGTTCTTATTGTAGCTTTATTTGAATGTTTTAAATCTCCTTTGTTAGGATAAATAATGTCTTTATCTGCTTCAAGTTTCAAATTTTGATATTGTTCTAAATCATTATTGAATTTAATGTTTTTAGATAAAATATTATTTAATTCAATGTTTTCGTTATTAGAAATTGTTCCTTCAGCTTTTGCAATTAGAAGATATTCAATATACGAAACTTCTTCTATTTCAGACATTTTTAAGTTATCGCTAGCAATCGGATTTTCAATAACTTCTGGTTCTAATTTTAAATTTGAAAAATCTCCGTATTTTTTTTGTAAATCAGGATTTTCGTTTAATATTTTGTCTAATTCTATGCTTTCTTCATTTGTTATTGTTCCTTCAAGTTTAGAAATAAATAAATACTCGATGTAAGAAATTTCTTCTATTTCTGATTGTTTTAGTTCGTGTTTTGATGAAGGATATTTTGTTCTTTCAACTTCAAGTTTAGTTTTAATAAATTGTTTGTATTCCTTTAGTAATTCGGGATTTTCGTTGAAAATTTCTTCTAATTGAGCTTGTTCATCACTAGTTATTGTTCCTTCAATATCTGCTATACAAAGATATTCGCAAAGAGAAATTTCTTCAATTCCTGATTTTTTAAGATCTAATTTGTCTTCAAAATTAAGTTCTACTTCCGGCGATAATTTAAAATCAAGCAAATCTTCGATTTCTTCTTTTATGGTCGGGTTTTGTTTTAGAAAGTCCTCGAAAGCCTTTTTAGTTGCTTCGTCCAAATTGCCTTCCATATAGTCAATTGCAAATTGTTCGTAGTTGTTTATGTTTATTGGCTTGTTCATTGGATTAAGTTTGATTAAATTACATTTTCCATTTTTCCTATTAAGTCCTTCAAAGCTTTTCTTGCTCTAAAAATGTACACTTTTACTTGACTTTCGCTCAGATTTGTGATATCTCCAATTTCTTTGTAGGAGTATCCTTCGTAATCTCGTAGCAGGATTACGTTTTTTTGAATATCCGGCAGAGTGTCGATAGCTTTGTTAAGAACTTCCTTTAAATCTGAATATTGTTCGTTGTGAAAGTGCTTATTTGTTTCATATTCGTCAATGATTTTTTCTCTTTTTCTTTTTCTAATGTCATCAATCATTACGTGATACGCTGTTGAAAACAAATATGATTTTGCTTTTTCCGGATCGACGGAATCTTTATTTTTCCATAATCGAGAAAACGCTTCCTGAACAACATCTTTTGCATCATCCTGATTTTTAATGCTTTTGTAAATGAATCTGTAAACATTATCAGAATGGTTGTCTACAATATCGTTAAATTGAGTACTATTCATTTCTAGTTAGTTTAGTAGTGTGACGAACTAAGTTCAAAAAAGTTACAATAGTTTTATTTTTTTTGTAAACTTACAAAAAATGAGTAATAATTTTCACTTTTTTTGATTTTTTATTTGATAAATGGATGTTTGATTTTGAATCAGGATTGAAAATATCATTAAAGTTTTTTAATAACATTTTTAAAGCATAATAAAAAAATTAAATTTGTGAGCAAAACAATAAAACTTAAAATTATGTCAGAATCATTAAATTTAGACTGGGGAAATTTGCCTTTCAGTTATATTAAAACTGATTATAATATTAGATGCTATAATCGAAATGGAGAATGGGGACAATTAGAAAGTACATCTTCTGAAAGAATTGATTTGCACATGGCATCAATTTCTTTACATTATGGTCAACAAGCTTTTGAAGGATTGAAAGCTTTCAGAGGTAAAGATAATAAAATCAGATTATTCAGATGGGAAGAAAATGCAAAAAGAATGCAGAGTTCAGCTGATGGAATTTTAATGCCTCAAGTTCCTACTGAAATGTTTAAAGAAGCTGTTTTTAAAGCAATTGAAATGAATGAAAAGTTTGTTCCTCCTTATGGATCAGGAGCTTCTTTGTATATTCGTCCTTTGCTTATTGGAAGTGGATTTGGTGTGGGAGTAAGACCTGCCGATGAATATTTATTTGTTGTGTTTGTTTCGCCTGTTGGCCCATATTTTAAAGAAGGATTTAAACCTGTAAAAATGCTTTTGGTTCATAATTATGACAGAGCTGCTCCTTTGGGCACAGGGAATATAAAAGTAGGAGGTAATTATGCTGCCGGTTTGGTTGCTATGAAAATGGCAAAAGAAAAAGGATTTGCTAATGTTATTTTCCTTGATTCTAAGGAGAAAAAATATATTGATGAGTGTGGGCCGGCAAATTTCTTTGGAATTAAAGAGAATACTTATATTACGCCTAAATCTCCTTCTATTTTGCCTTCAATTACAAATAAAAGTATTGAACAAATTGCAAAATCGTTAGGTTTAAATGTTGAAAGAAGAAAAGTGCCTTTGGAAGAGTTAGAAAGCTTTGAAGAAGTAGGTGCTTGCGGTACTGCGGCTGTTATTTCTCCAATTGGTAAAATCGTGGATAATTTAACCCAAAAAGAGTATGTTTATTCAACTGATGGAAATCCGGGTAAAACTTCCACAAAATTATATGAAACACTTTTAGCTATTCAGAACGGTGATTTGCCTGATGAATTTGGATGGGTTACTATTGTCGAATAAGAAATACTCATAAAAAAAGTTTATTGATTTTCTTCAATAAACTTTTTTTATTTTAGGCTAAATTATTATTCTTCTGCGTTGTCTAATATTTCTTTTTTCCTTTGTTCAGAGGCTTCTGCAATTTTAGAGACTTCTACTTCAAAAGCTTGTTTTTCTTCATCGTTTTTCCATTCAATTGTACTTTTTATCCTATCAATCTGTTTTTCTTTGTTTACTTCTCGCAAATTGTTTGCCGTGTTAGTGAAATATTGATGTGATGTTAGAAACTTAACCTGAATCTTATTCCAGTCGTTTAGTGCTCCCATTTTATTTTGAGCTTTTAGTTCATCGTATAAAGTGTTCGAAACAGGTATAAAGTCAATTCGTCCAAGATAATCAAGGTCTGAGTCACACATAATTCTTTCGAGAGTAGTTTTGGGTTTTGGAGGCAACTCTGTGGCCATTATAAGCTCGTTTATGTGTTCTATTTGTTCTTCGGTATAGTTGTACTTAGGAAGTATTTCTTTTGCTATTTGGCAGCCGTAATATTCGTGATTTTGATAACTAATTGTATGTCCTGCATCGTGAAATAAAGCTGCTGTTTTTAATAATAAAATTTCTTCGTCAGTAACTTTTTCTCCATATCCAATTAATTCAGCTTGATTAACAACATCAATTGTGTGTTTGTAATTGTGGTAATATAGGTAGTCCGGCAATTCTTTTTCAAGTTTGTCAAGGATAATTTCTTGTAAATCAGCAAACTGGCGCAGTGCATATTTGACTTGGAAGGTGTGATTTGGCAATAATCCTGTTTCGTGAGGATCAGAAGAGTATTCCGGTTTTAAACTATCAACAAAGTACATATCAAGCAGACCTTCGTATTTTACGGGTAACTGACCGTGATGTTCACATATAAAGTATTCGTTTACAAGCACATAGGTGTTTGCGGAAATATTTATTTTACCAATTTCGCTAGATGAAGCCATTCGTGTTGCAATATTAACTGTTTCTCCTTTTAGATCGTAAGAAATTTTCTTTTTACCATAAGCAGATGCTTTTACTGCACCAGTGTTGATGCCGATTCTCATTTCCCAAAATTCCTGACCTCGGGCTTCGTATTCATCGTGAAGTATTTTAACATAAGAAGCTATTTCAACTCCGGCCATTACTACATCGATTGGGTTTGTGCTGTTTTTTACAGGAACTCCACCGGCAACCATATATGTGTCACCAATTGTTTTTATTATTTGAAGTTTGTATTTTTTTGCTATTTTATTGATGTTGAATAATATCTGATCAAGTTCGTCTATAACATCTTGAACGTTTTTTCCTTCTGATATTTTTTTAAATCCGTGAATATCTATAAAAAGAATAGTTACCATGTTAAAACGGAGACTTTTTTCTCCAATAGAAATGGAAATATCTGATGGAAGCTGGTCTGGAGGTATTTGAGCTATAGTATTCTCTAATTTTTCTATATTACTTGACAAAACTTCTTTATTCTTTTTTAACTTTGTAAGCTCTCTTTGAAGTTCTTGATTTTCTTTCATCAAAGTATTAACTTTGTATATAAGGTCTTTATGATCGAGTTCTGTCATTTGAAAGATTTTTTTTTTTAATTATAATTTACAAATTTTATACCGCGACATGAATTTTTTAAACTATTCCATAAATTTTTCAGATTCCGAACCTGAATTATTAGCTGAATTGCGCAGAGAAACTAATCTTAAAGTTTTAATGCCCAGGATGTTATCCGGACATTTCCAAGGTTTATTACTTAGTTTTTTCAGTAAAATGATAAATCCTGAAAAAATTCTTGAATTAGGTACTTTTACAGGTTATTCTGCTATTTGTTTAGTCTCTGGTCTTTCTGAAAACGGAAAATTACTCACAATCGAAAAAAATGATGAGTTAAAATTCATTTCCCAAAAATATTTTAAAAAAATTGAAAACGGCAAAAAAATTACACAACTTTTTGGTGATGCTAATGAAATTATCCTGGGATTAAATGAAGAATTTGACCTAGTTTTCATTGATGCGGACAAAAGAGAGTACTTCAGTTATTACATAAATGTTTTTGATAAAGTGAAAAAAGGTGGCTATATTTTGGCTGATAATGTTTTTTGGAATGGAAAAGTACTGGAACAAATTGACCCAAAAGATGAATATACAAAAGGAATTGTTGAATTTAATGAATTTGTGAGAAATGATGATAGGGTAGAGAAAATAACATTGCCCATTCGTGATGGATTAATGTTAATTAGAAAAAAATAAAAAAAAGAGTTTGATATTCAAACTCTTTTTTATTTGGTTAGTGAAATAATCCAAATGGATCTAAGATTTTTTTAATTCCACCTGAATTTTTGTCGTCTAAATTTAAGTTGTAATTGTCTTGGTTGTCTCCGTTGTTATTTCTTTGAATAGCGTTGCCGTTGCCGTAAAGCATCATGTATTTTTCAATAACAGAAGGAGTAGTATTGATTTCTGTAACACCTCCTGTTCCTTTGTCTCCACAACAGCCACTAATAATAACTGTTTTGTGTTCTTCATCAACAACTGCTTTTATTTTCAACATTTTTTCTAGTTGTTCTAGTCTTTTGTTGTAGTTGTCGTCCATTTCTTTTGTAAGTGTTCTTGGATTTTTGTAGTATCCGGCAAAACCTGTAACTGTAGCTCGGCTTCTACTTCCAAATAAAGTCCACATTGTTTCAACTTCAAAAATAGGATCCATAAGAATGTCAATGTTGTTTTCTTTTACTGCTCTATAATACGCTTCTTGAACAGCAGAGTTTTGAGTAGGATGTTTATTTGAAGTTACTATGATTTTTTTTGTAAAATCAACATCAACATCAACTACAGTCGGAGTAACCATGATACTGCTTCCTGAAGGAATATTTGTGACTCTTGATGAATAATTGTAAGTTGTACAAGCTGAAAAACCGACTAGTACAAACAGTAATGCAAATAAGCTAATTCTTTTCATAAAAATTGATTTTTAATTATCCTACTCTTAAGGCTTTTCGGATACGCCCCGTTTGAATGGTTTTCGGACTCCATTTATTTGTATGTTTTATCCTCCTACTATTAATATTGGGATAAGAATTATCCAAGTTATTAGACAAGAAATTAAATATACTTTTAAAATTTTTTTCCATCTTGCTTTTCTTAATTCTTTTTTTGATTGAATATCTTTTGATAAGTTATCATTGTTTGATAAGTTTTTGTTTTCGCTAAGGTTACTGACATCTTCGCTAATATTGGTTTCGGGAATATTATATCTACCCTTCATTATTAAGTATTTTTCTACGATTGAGTATTCTTGACCGGCTTCTATTATTTGTTTGTTTTTTTGATTTAATCCTCCATATATTATTGTTTGTTCTTTTTCGTTTTTGACTTCATCAATATCTGTCATTTTTTGCAATTCACTAATACTAATGTCAAATTGATCGTTTTTTTCTTCTTTCAGGGTTCTGTCATTTTTATAGTATCCGGCAAAACCGGTAACGGTTGCTCTGCTTTTTCCTCCCAAAAACAATATTTTTGAGGTAGTTTCTACTTCGTAGATAGGGTCTATAAGAATATCAATATTATTTTCTTTTATTGATCGATAATATGCTTCTTGAACTGCAGATTTTTCTGAATTATGTTTGTTTGATGTGACAATTATTTTTTTGGAATAATCGACATCAATATCAACAATGGTGGGTGTTACAACAATACTGCTTCCAGAGGGGATATTTGTTACTCTTGATGAATAATTATAAGTAGAACATGCTGAAAGAGTTATTATTACAAGTAGGAAATAGATCAGATTTGATGTTTTCATTTTGCAAAAATTATATTGGTATTATTGTAAATAATTGTAGCGAAAATATCAATTTATTCCTTTTTCTCAAAAAAATATGTGATTTATTTGACGAAAAAAATATTATTATTTAAGTGAGTTTTACAAAAATAAAACGCCTAATCTAATCAGCGCTCCTAATACCATTCCAATTATACAACCCCAAATTGACATTTTAAAAGCCTTTTTGTTTCCATTAGTAGCAAAATAGGTTACAGCTACCGCAATTATTCCTGCAGCAAATCCATAAATTGAGAACATTCCAATTGCTGCGATAATCAGTGTTATCCAGAATGCAGCTTGTTCGCTGTTGTTTTTGAATAAAGAAAAAGGTACAATGTTGCTAGTCTTTTCGTTTAAGATGGTTTTAGTTTCTTGGGTAGATAAATATTGCTTACTTTCAGCAGTCGATGCTTGAATTATTGTTGTTGAAATCAACAATGTAAGAAGTAAAATAAAAGTTTTCATAGTTTTAGTCCCTGTTAAGTTCGATTATTTCAATTATTCTTGTTTTTGCAATAAAAAGCCCCTTTTTTGCTTGTTTAGTCGCCTTAAAATTATGCTCCAAATTGTTGTAATAAGCTAATACTTCTAAGTCTTCATTTATTACTTGAATAAGATCATTGTAAGTTATTTTACATGAGTTTCTTAAGTGGTATTGTTTGTGCTTTTCAATAAATAATTTTTCGCAATTTAAAATTTTAATTTTTTTATTATTAGTTATAAAAAATGCAGAATCTACTTGTTTAACAACGTCATCTGAAAAAATAGAATAGTTAACTGCTATTAAAGAGTTGTATTGAACAGAATCACGGAATGTGAAATCTGCTACAAAAGTTTCTTTTTCTCCTTTGAATTCAAGTGGTTTTATGAAATATTGGATAATACCTTGTGAAATGAAAAATTCCTCATAATATTTCTTAGGGTTTTTTTTGCCCTTAATTTTAACTCCATAACAAGAAGATAATGAAACAATAACAATAAGTAATAGTAATTTTAGGTTCATTTTTTTGTTTTGATTTTTTTGTGAAATTTGTCGTTGAAAAATTCAGAATTATTGTAAAAATCATTTAGTAGCTCTCTGTTATTGCTAACAAAATTAATAACAACAGTATAATTTGATTTTTTTGTTTTGAATATTATTTTATAGTTGTATTCTCCGTTGTATTTTGTTAATATTTTATAAAAAATATCTTTTTTAATTACTAAAACGTCTGTTTGTAAAATGTCGTGATTATTTTCGTCATTAATATATAGCTCGAACATTTGTTTTGGTGTGTCGAATATAGCAAGTCCAATATAAACAATATAATCTTCACCAATAATGTATCTATTAAGAGGAACTTGGTGTGTAATGTCGTTGTTGTAAGGATCGTAGTTGATTAATACCAACGAATCTATAGGTTTTACTTGTTCTGAATCATTGAGATAATAATATTCTCTGTTCCCATATCTAACTTTTGTTTGTGAAAAAGCAATTGAATTGGAGATAATTATAATAGAAAAAAGTAAAAGGAATATTCGGCCAGTTTTCATACGTATAGGTTAAAAAAAAAGGAATAGCAACATGAATTTACTATTCCTTTAATATTAAATTAATTTGTTTTTAGTTACCTGTAACAATAGTTTCAAAAGTCCAGATAAGACCTAAAACGTTTCCTTGTTTTTGGTCAACAGTAGAAATTTTTGAAATTCCACCGTTTTTTGCAGCAGTTTGAATACTTGCATCTTGATCTAAGGCAAGAAAACCTAGATAAACAGTTGCTTTAGAGGTTCCAACTTTACTACCAACAGGGTTACTTGTAGCAGTAACAGGTACAACGATAGAGCAAGAAGACAATAACATAAGACCAGCAACAGCTAATCCTAATAAAGAGTTTCTTAATTTTTTCATAATAGTTAAGTTTAAAAAATTGTAATTTAGTTTTGTTATTATTCTCCTGTAACAATAGTTTCGTAAGTCCAGATAAGACCTAAAACGTTGCCTTGCTTTTGGTCAACAGTAGAAATTTTAGAAATTCCACCATTTTTAGCAGCAGTTTGAATACTAGCATCTTGGTCGAAAGCAAGAATACCTAAATAAACAGTTGCTTTAGAGGTTCCAACTTTATTACCCATAGGGTTACCTGTTGCAGCAACAGGAACAACGATTGAACAAGAAGACAATAACATAAGACCGGCAACAGCTAGTCCTAATAAAGAGTTTCTTAATTTTTTCATAATTAATTATTTTATAAATTTTTTCGGCTCAAATATATAAACTAAAAAACAATATCCAAAACCATTAGTCAAAAAATTATTAGTTAAATTGTAATACTTTGGAAATAAGTTTTATTCTAATATCTGTAGTGTTCTGGTTTATATGGTCCGTTAACTTCGACTCCGATATATTTTGCTTGTTCTTCGGACAATTTTGTAAGTTTTACTCCTAGATGTTCTAAGTGTAATCTGGCTACTTCTTCGTCTAATTCTTTTGAAAGTCTGTAAACTCCTAATGCGTAGTCTTTTGTCCAAAGGTCAATTTGAGCGAGAGTTTGATTTGTAAATGAGTTGCTCATTACAAAAGATGGGTGACCAGTTGCTGTTCCAAGGTTGACCAATCTTCCGTCTGCTAACAAAATAATTGAATGTCCATCGGGAAAAACGTACTGATCAACCTGAGGTTTAATGTTGATATGTTTAATTCCCGGATATTTTTTCAATTTATCAACTTGAATTTCATTGTCAAAATGACCGATATTACAAACGATTGATTTATCTTTCATTTTTGCCATGTGATCTATCGTGATAATATCTTTGTTGCCTGTTGTTGTAACATAAATGTCGGTTTTGTCTATAACATCTTCAATTCTTTTTACGTCAAAACCTTCCATTGATGCTTGTAATGCACAAATTGGGTCTATCTCTGTAACAGTAACTTTTGCTCCAAATCCACGCATTGATTGTGCAGAACCTTTTCCAACATCACCATAACCGCAAACCAAGATTGATTTTCCGGCAATCATAATATCTGTTGCTCTTTTTATTCCATCTGCTAAAGATTCTCTACAGCCATAAGTGTTGTCAAATTTTGATTTGGTAACAGAATCGTTAACATTGATTGCAGGAAATAATAATTTTCCTTCTTCTAACATTTGATATAAACGATGAACTCCGGTTGTTGTTTCTTCAGACACACCTTTGATTTTCTCAGCAAAACGATGCCATTTTTTGTTATCTTCTTTAAGTATTTTTTTCAAAATTGCAAAAAGTTCAATTTCGTCTTCTGCTTCTGTTTTTTTGTCTAAAATAGAAGGATTTTTTTCAGCTTCTACCCCTAAATGTACCATTAGTGTTGCATCTCCACCATCGTCAACAATTAAATCGGGTCCGTTTCCATCAGGGAATGATAAAGCTTGATTTGTTGCCCACCAATATTCTTCAAGAGTTTCACCTTTCCAAGCAAAAACAGGAATTCCTTTTGCAGCTATTGCAGCAGCAGCATGGTCTTGTGTCGAATAAATATTGCAACTAGCCCATCTAACGTCAGCACCAAGTTCAATAAGCGTTTCTATTAAAACAGCTGTTTGAATTGTCATGTGAAGAGAACCAGAGATTTTTGCTCCTTTTAATGGTTTTTCTGCTCCGTACTTTTTTCTTAAAGATACAAGACCTGGCATTTCTGCTTCGGCAAGTTCTATCTCTTTTCTACCCCATTCTGCTAATGAAATATCTTTTACCAAATATGGTAGATTATTGTTCATTTGAATATTCATAATTATTTGTTTATTTTAAAGTTATTGTTTTGTCTCCGATTTGTCTTCCATCTACAAAAATAAAAACAGTATAATCACCTTCGGGTAAGTCTTCTGTGTTTATGTCATAAAAAAGACATATATCTTGTGCAGATCCATCGTATTCCAATGTTCTTACAGATGAATAAGCTATTGATTCTCCCTGAAAGTTGAAAAAACCGGAGTTGTCGTTTCTGAGTACTTCTCCGCTTCCGGGTTTGGTAACTCTAATATATATGTTTTTTCTGCCTGTAGTTGCTACTTTGTTTTCAGACATCATAAAACAAATTTGAAATTTTTCTGCTTTCTTTATTCTGTCTGTTGTTTTTCCTCTTTGATTTAAGGCGACAAAACTTGTATTATACGCAGTAAGTTCTTTTGCAACATTGACTGTTTCTTGTAAACTGTCTTTTTGTTCTGTTAGTTGTTCATTAATATCAACAACCTGAGTATAATTGTGTTTAATTTCAGTGTTTTCCGCAATCAAAATTTTGTTTTCCTGATAAAGAGAGTCTATTTGGCGGACATAACTTTTCATTATTTTTTTCAAGGTTTCAACTTCTGTTTTAAGTTGATTAATTCTTGCGTAATCGTTAGACTTTACTTTGGAAATTTCTTCCATTAATTCTTTAATTTTTTGTTGCTGATTACCAAGACTGTCGTTTAGAGACTCATTGTTTGTATACAATTCGTTGTATGTAAGGTAGAGTTCTGAAAGTTCGCTATTAAGAGAATCTTTTTGGAAACTTGTTTCTTCTATTTCTGCAATAAGAGCATTATTTTCTTTTCCGGTTGTTATTTTATCATAAACAAGCCAAGCAATTACTGCCGAAAGTAAAATTATTGTAATTTTGTAGCCTAAATTTGACTGTTTTTTTGTCATTGTTCAAATTTTTTTGCAAATTTAGCTATTATATAGTTTAATTCGTAATTTTTATGTTATAAAAAATCAAAAATTTCTAATAATTGTGTTTAAATCTAAATCTCACAAAATGTTCAAGACTTTTTTAAAAATTTTCGTTTTCGTTTTTTTTACATTAAATATCTCTTGTAATAATGAAGATGAAGTCAAACATTCTTCTGATATAATGAGTAAGAAAGAGTTTATTAGTATTTTAATCGATATTAATAAAACAGATGCATTGCTAACAAAAGAATCTTTGTTTGATAATAAATTATCTCATCCTGATTCTCTTTCGTATTATAATCAGGTTTTTAAAAAGCATGGAGTTACCCGAGAGATTTTTTATAACACTCTTCATCACTATTTGAATGATATTAATAAATTTTTGGAAATACAGAAAATTGTTGTTGATTCTATTACGCTGAAATATAATTATTTAGATTCCATTGAAAGATTAAGTCTTCAAAACAATGATTTATGGGCTTTGAAAAGAAATTGGGCTTTTCCTGATGATGGAGTTACAAATTCGATTCCTTTTGAAATAAAAATGCAGAATCAAGGTACATATACTTTGTCAGCAAGAATTATGTCTTATCCGGATGATTTGAGTAAAGATTTAAAAATGAAAATAAACGCAAATTATTCAGATGGAACATTTGATCAGAAAGAGGTAAAGATACTTTTGAAGAATGCTCAATGGCTTGATTATACAGCTGTTATTCAAACAAATATAAATAAAAAACTTGAAAGTGTTGACGGTGAAGTCACTTCTCATTCAGAATCAACAACATATATGCATGTTCTGGTGCAGGAGATTATGTTGACTTATGAACCATTTGAAGATGCAATGAAACAGGATTCGACAATAGTTGATTCTATTCAAGAGCCTCCAAAATAAGTTCGGTAAATAATTCTGTAATATTAATTTTGTCGTGTTTTATCATCTTTGGAATTATTGATTCTGATGTCATTCCGGGTATTGAATTTAATTCTAAGAAAAAGAGTTTGTTTTCTTTAACTATATAATCTACTCGAACTATACCTGTGCAGTTTAATGTTTTGTATATTTTTTCTGATAAGAATTTACATTCTTCTAAAAGTTTGTTGTCAAATCTTGCAGGAATTATTTCTTCGTTTAATGCAGAATTATATTTTGATTCATAATCAAAAAATTCGTGTTTGCTAACTATTTCGCAAGGAGTGAAAGCTTTTATCGTGTTCTTTGTTTTAACAACTCCGCAAGTTATTTCTCGTCCAAGAATAAATTCTTCTACAATTACTTCGTCTGAATGCTCAAAGGCGTTTTTTATGGCGACTGAGACTTCTTCTTTTTGCTTAATCTTATATGTTCCGAAACTTGAACCACCTTCGTTAGGTTTAATAAAAATTGGGAATCCGACTGTTGTAATAAACTTGTCTAATTGTTCTTGAAATTTTTCTTTTTTTCTTAAAACAATTGATTTTGCCATGTTTATGTCAAAATTTCTAAGATAATTGTTGCAAAAATATTTATTGAAAGTAAGAGCGGCCGTCAGAGGATTACATGTTGTGTATGGAATGTTCATTAAATCAAAATATGATTGCAAAATACCGTCTTCTCCCGGGTTTCCGTGAATGACTATAACAGCAACATCTATGTTAATTTTTTTTTCATCATTAATAAAACTGAAATCATGTTTGTTGATTACTGAGTTGTTTTTTTCTTCAACCCATTTTTCTTTGCTAATAAATATGTTATAAACGTTAAATAAATTTGAGTCAATTATAGATGAAACATATTTACCGCTTAATATTGAGATTTGATATTCAGCTGAATATCCTCCGTAAACAACAGCTATGTTTTTTTTCATATTTATTATTGATTGAATTTGTTTAAAATTAAAATAGAATGTTTTGTTGCAGCGTCAAAAGCTAATTCAAAAGTATTTATATTTATCGAAATATTTGAAATGTTTTTGCCCATTTTCAGACTGTCTTTTGCAATATCGTTGTGATGGGTTAGTTTTTTTTTGTGAGTTTTTATCATGTCTTTTCCCATTAAAAAATCTTTTAGATTAAATTCTCCTGTAAAAAGTTTTGGTTTCAAATAATTATTCAAAAATTCTTTATTTGATAAGGAAATAGGGAAAGGGATTATCTCTTGTATTTCGTTAATTTTATTAGTTTTTTTGCAATATTCAACATAAAGTTCAACATAGTTAGAGTGAGCATAAAAATCGTGAACAATATGTAGAATATTACCAAGTTTGAAAATGTTTGTTTTTTTTTGTGAGATTTTAGTTTCTAATTTATTCCAGTAAGCAATAATTTCTTCAAAATTTTTCAAAGAATCGAAATGCCAATCTGATGAAACACCAAATACATCGGTATATATTCCATTTGCAAATAAAAAAAATGCTTTTTGAAGTTTAGAGAGTTTTATTCCTGATAAATCAAAAGCTTTTTTTGAAATTTTTATATGTATTGGTATTAGAAAAGAAAAAAACATTTATTTGAATTTGAAAGTTGCTAAAACTCCATAATGATCAGATAATGGATAATTTTCACCATTTATTTCAACGATTTTTTTGTCAAAGATAACTTCAGCGTTTAAAATATCAGTTTTTTCAGCTAAATTATTTTTTATAAAAATGTGATCGTCTTTTTGCGGCGGAGTGTCCGGAAATAAATCGTTCTGAGACAGTGGGTTTTCTATATCCCAGGTAACAAATTTTTGATTAGGATATTTTAGTTCAAATGCTTCTAGAAAGTTTAAGGTTTTGAAAATTCCATACATTTCCGGGAAAAAACAAGGTCCACAGTTATAGTCTCCTCCTATAAATTGGATGTTTTTTGAGTCCGCAAATTCTATTATCTCTTTTATTTGATCTGATTTTAAATTTACAATGTATTTTGCGTTTTCTCCATTGAATATTCCTCTTGCTGAATTATGGGAATTAATAATGGAAATAGTTTTGTCGTCTGATATTTTAATTTCTGCGTAAAGGTAACCTTTGTTAATAAGTAATTTTTCGTGTGGAGTAATATTTTTAAATTGTTTAAAATCGTGATTAACAATTGGGAATTTAGAAATTATCATTAGGCCGTTGCTCATCCCAAAATCAAAAAAAAGTGCTTTTTTGTAGTAGATAGCATAAGGATACGTTTTTTCGAGTTTGTTAATAAGTGTCTTTTTGTATTTCTCGGAATATATTTCTTGTAAAAGAATAATATCAGCGTTGGTGTTAATAATTGCCTCGGGTAGTTTTTCCAACCTTTGAGGAATAAATGTTGCAGGCTCTAATAATTTTATTCCGAATAACTTCATTGATAAATAACCTACATTAAATGAAACTATTGAAATTTCATCGGCTTGACCTATTTCCTGAGGATTACTTTCAGAGAGTTTAGCTTTAAACCCGCCAAAAACAGAAGATAAAGCCAAAAACAGTATTATTCCAACCAATACATATAACATAGTTTTTATTTTCATTGTTTTTCTTTTAAATCTTCGCATTTTAATTGATTAATTATTCCATCAACTAAAACGAATATTCCTTTGTTAACGTTGTTTGTTTTAACACCATTTATGAAAATATCTATTAATATTTTTGACTTTTCCGGATATTTAGAGAGTCCATTTGTTACAAATTCTTCGAAGTACCAGGTTAATAGACTTCCAACAGAATGCTTTAAATCATAGTTATTAATTTCTTTAATTAGTGTAGAGTCATATTTGTCAATTAGTGCCATAAAAGCAGTGTGTCTATGAAACTTCATGTTTAATAAAGAATTGATAATTGATGTTTTTATTGTGTTTTTTTGCTTCTCATCAAAAGTGGGAGTAATATAATTCTCATTGCTTGCAGGTTCTGATTTTTTTTGAACAAAGTCCAAATCTTTTAATACAATATTGAATATTTCAAAAGTATTTGTAGATGGAGGCACAAGCATAACTTGGTAAAACATGTTTTCACAAATGTAATTGTACAGCTTGAAATTTTCTTCTTTTTTGGCTTTGTTTAAGTTTTTTAGTATGAAATTTGATTCAATACCATAGTTGTATGCAATAGTACTAAGTGTGGATATAACATTTGCATCATAATTTTTTTGTTTCCCAAATCTTTCTATTGGAAATCGACCTGCATATTTCTCCAAAATCTTATCACCGGATGTTTTTGCTATTTTAATTAGTTTTCGAACATTTTCTTTTTCTTCTTCGTTGTGATAGCCAAAATAAACTAAAATGTAGAAAACAGTTAATGAAGAAATGTATATTTTAGATGGTTTTCTAGAATTACAAGTGTTTGTAAGAATATTAATAATAAAATCCTTTTCATTTTGATCTTTAATGAAAAAATCATATTTGTAAGCAATTAATTGCATTAAAAATGTGTAAACGACGCTGTTTTCGGACTCTAACAGTAATTCTAATTTGTCTTTGTTTTTGCTAAGTTTGTCTTTGCTTTTCATTAGTTGCAATAATATTAACATTTCCTGATTTTCTTTGTCGTTTTTCATCAATTCAAATAATTCTTCTAAATTGACAGGGTTTGGCATTTCTCCAATTATTGGTTTAAGAAAGGCATTTGTCAATAAATCGGCAAATTTGGTGTCGAGTATTTTGAAAATTTTTTGGTATTTATTCCATATTGAACAGACAGATAGTTTTAAAATATTGATGATGTCTTTTATTTCATTGTCATCTTTGTTTTTAACAGCAACGGATAAAATCAAAATCATCAAGGTTGCAATATTCATTTTTGGAATTGAGTAATTTTTTTGTTTCTTGTCCAACGAGTTTGTAATAAGATGTTTTGATAACATCTGATAATATTCTTTTTTTCTTTTATCAATATTCTTATTAAAGCTATTATTCCATAAAACAAAAAGGCTGTTTAGTGCATTGTCTCTTATTTTTGTCTTTTTTACAACAATGCTTTTTAGGTAGATTTTTTCTATTACTTTAAATCTTTTGTTTTTATCTTCTTCTGATAGGTTGATAAAATAATCTATGAAAGGTTCTTCATTTACGATGTATGTGATTGAGTTAATAAGGAGAAATAAAATTTCTTCTATTTTTTTACTTTCTAAGATGTTCTCAAATGATTCAGGTTTGAAAATGATTAACTCTTTAATTGTGTCTTTTAGTATTGCATTAAGTTGAATGTTTTCACGTTTTGCTGTTGTTTTTATTATTTCAAAAAAAAGTTCACTTTCTTTATATTCTTGATTGTTAGATATAAAAACACACTCTTCTTTTGAAATGATTTTGATAAGCATTTTATGTAGTGCGAAAATGCCAATTTCGTGTTTGTTTTGTTCTGTTTGTTTTTCTATATATTCAATTATTTGAACCCCAAGTGAGGCAATATTTTTGGGTTGTTTTTTGAAATTTATTTTTCCGAAATCATTAATAAAATAATTCATTAGAAAAATCTCAACAAATTTATCGTTGTCGAATTCGTAAAAGATTTTAGTTCCTTTTCTTTTTATTATTACATTTGAATCTATTAAAACATTTAATACTTCTGTATATTTTTCTTTTTGTTCATTGTTTATTTCATTTGAAGCTTCAGAATTAAAAACTCTACCATTCAAAAAAGGGTAACCATCTTTGTCTTTTAGTGCAATTGTTTCTGAAAAAACTGAAATAGATTCTTTTGATATTGAACCTCGTGTTAAAATGTCGCTTATAAATTTTTCAATGATTTCACTTGGACTATAAAAAGTTTTAGTCTCTTTAAATGAGCTTTTGTATAGAATATCTAGCGTTAAAGGGTTTTTTATCCAGTAATTGTTGTCAAGTTTTAGTTTTGTGTTGTGTTTTTTGTTTAGAATTTCGGCAGCGTTTTGAAATTCTGTATTAGAATAATTTTTAAGAGAGATTACTTTAACTAATTTTTTCAAGTCGTATTCTATCGCTATTTCAGCCCAAGTTAAAGGTCGAAATGATGTTAGAATCTTTATTCCTGATAAATTATGTTTGTTAATGTAAGTTGTAATGTTGAAAATAGAATCAAAAATCTTTTTCCACTCGATATGTTCGTTTATGGCATCGAAAATTAAGATGAAATTTTTGTTTTCTTCTATACAAATAATGTTAATTAATTTAAGTGTTTCAAAAAAATTAAGATTATCTGAAATTTTAGATGAAAATAAGTCTCGAAGGATTAATATAGTTTTTGTTTGATAATTAAGGTTGGATTCTCTTTTTTCATCAATGCTTTGTTCTACTAATTCTATTGTTTTTGATTCGATGAATAATCCTTTATTTCCTTGTGATAATTTTTCAAGATACAAAAAAGATAGAAGTGTTGATTTTCCAACTCCTGCTTCTCCTGTTAGAACTAGCAAGTTCTGATTAGATAAAATATACTGATTGATGTTTGTCTTTATATCTCTTTCGATTATCGAGTCTTTTTTTTCAGCTGTAAGATTTACTGACGTTCTTTTTCCTTCGTAATATTCTGAAAAATTTATTGTTTCAATATTTATTTTTGTTAGTTCTGATAGTTCATTCTTTATTTCAAGTTTTCTTTTATTATCAGTTTTAGTTTTGTAATATTCCTGTATTAAGCTTCGAGTTTTTTGAGTTTTTTCATCAATTTTATCGACTTGTTTTTTGATTAAATCTTTTATTAAATCAAATAAACCGTCAATTTTTTTTGCTTGTTCTGCTAATTCAAGTAATAAATTTTTATTTAAGTCTTCAATTCTATTTTCTAATTGAGAGGTGTCGGTAGAATTGATTGTTATAGTGCTGTTGGAAACGTCTTGGATAACTATGTTGCCGTTTCCGTCAACAAATACATTATTTTGCTTCATTGTATAAGTTTATAAAGATACTTGCTGGCAAATATATAAAAAAACTACAAAAAAACTGAGTAAAGAGTAACAGCAATTATAACAAAAATGAAACTGTCAAAGCGGTCTAATAATCCCCCGTGCCCCGGCATTATTGTTCCGGAGTCTTTTACTCCGATAGATCTTTTTATTCGAGATTCTACTAAGTCGCCCATAAACGCTCCAATTGAGATAAGTATAGAAAGAACAATCCAGTCGAATAAAGAGAATAAGCCTAAAATTTTATACACTAAAATGCCGGCTACTACTCCCAGTAATACTCCGCCAATTGATCCTTCTAACGTTTTGTTCGGTGATACGTCGCCAAATACCTTTCTTTTACCAAAAGAGACTCCAATAACATAAGCTGAAACATCATAAGCCCAAGTAATAAGGAAGATTCCAAGCAAGAATAAAAAGTTGAATTTGTTCTCGTAAATAACAATAAAATTTGTTATCGTGAAAGGAATTGCAATATAAAATATTCCTAAAAATTCAGCGGCTAAATTTTTTAAGGTGCTACCTTTTCTAAGGATTTCGATTGCAAATGACAAAAAAGCAAATGAAATTAAGTAGATACTCCATTTAACTTCAATAAAATCTAATTTAATTAAGAAAACCAGTAAAAACAAGACACCAGAAAAGATTAATCCGAACCACTTTTTGGGAGATAGTCCGGATTTTTCTGTTAATCTGTAAAATTCCCATAAGCATTGAAGCATTATCAGCTCAAAAACCACCAAAAAAGTATATTGGTTGATAAAGCTTATTGCTAATACCAATAGGAAAAAGAATGCAGAAACAATTCGTGTTAATAGGCTTTTACTCAGTAATTTTGCCACCTTCTGCTTCTGTTAAAATTTCTATTGCTTCGTTAATTTTTCTTTTTTCAACATAAATTGCATAACCTCCAATTAAAAACATGCTGTCTCTGATTGTAAGAATACTAGCATCTATGTCTGTTTTAAGAAGAATATTTAGTAACGCATCTGCTTCTACAAAAGTATTGTATCTTCTAACTTCAACCCATTCTTTGGTTGCTTTTACAATATCTTCTGCTTTTGTTGCTTTATTTTCTTTAACGTACAAACCAAATTCATTGTTTTTATTGATTATTAAAGCCCTAATACCTTCTTTAGCTAAAATATCTTCTTTTAGTTCAATGACATCATGTTTTTGATATGTCTTGATTTTTTTCCAATTTTCGAGTTTTGATAAAAGAGTTTTAGCTTTTTCAAAGTTTTTTTCTTCTACAAAAATTGTAATATCTTCTAAATGGAAATCAGAATCTCTTTTTTTCACAACAATAGCGTCAATTCCGGCTTCGTCAAGCATTTCAATTCTGTAACGAGTTTGTCTAACTTTTTCGCAGACTTCTACTTTTCCCCATCCTTCTAGTTTTTCTCCTGTTAAATAGGGTACTGCGTCTAATATTTGTTCATTATTGATGTATAGTTCGTAGTTCTCAATAATATATTTGTCATCATCACGCTCTTTTAGAACTGTTTCTATGTTGTGTTCCTTTAATAATTTTTGAAATAGAAGCATTGGTTTCTTTAAAATAAATGAATTTATTTTAGTTAAGCCTTGAAATTGTTCTAAAATTATTAAAGCTTTTTTTTCATCTTCTGCACTAACATATAGTTCTGCGTTTCCAATTAAAAACAAGCTATCTCTTGCATTTACAACTACTGATTGAATTTCAGCATTTTGTAACAATTGTCTTCTTATTTCTGCTTCGTAAACATTATCAAAAGACATTATTTTTGTCCAATTGCTCATATTTTTAAATTTGAAGGTTTATTATTAAAATTTGGGTTTGTCTTTTTTTTCTGATTCTTTCTTTAAATCTTCTGCTTGTTTTTGTTCTTTTATAATTTCTTCTTGTTCTTTTTTTAAATTTTCGTCTCTGAATTTTTTAACCCCATCAATGACGTCTTGTGCGTCAGAGTTGAACACTCTTTTGCCTAAAAAGTCTTCAACATCTTCTGTAAAGATAACTTCTTTCTCGTGAAGTCTTTGTGATAACTTTTCAAACTTTTCTAAGTTGTCTAAAATAATTTGTTTTGCTCTTTTATATTGAACATTTATTATTTCTTGTACTTCTGAGTCTATTATTTCTGCTGTTTTTTCGCTATATGGTTTTGTGAATGCGTATTCCTGACCCGATGAATCGTAATAACTAACGTTTGGCAATTTATCACTCATACCAAAATAGACAATCATTGAATATGCCTGTTTTGTTACTCTTTCTAAGTCATTAAGAGCTCCCGAACTAACATTTTTAAGCATAATTTCTTCTGCTGCTCTTCCTCCAAGTGTTGCGCACAATTCATCATAAAATTGTTGGCGCGTTGTAAGTTGACGTTCTTCCGGCAAATACCAAGCTGCGCCTAATGACCTTCCTCTCGGAACAATTGTTACTTTTATCAAAGGTTGAGCATGTTCAAGCATCCAGCTAACAGTTGCGTGTCCTGCTTCGTGAAAAGCAATTCTTTTTTTCTCTTCTGGTTTAATAACTTTTGATCTTTTTTCTAATCCGCCAATTACTTTGTCTATAGCATCATGAAAATCTTCGTGAGTAATCATTTCTTTGCCTTTTCTGGCAGCAATTAGAGCTGCTTCATTACAAACATTTGCTATATCGGCACCTGAAAAACCTGGTGTCTGTTTTGACAATAAATTGAGATTTAAGTCTTTGCTTATTGTAAGACCAGTTGTATGAACTTTGAAAATTTCTTCTCTTTCTTTCAAATCCGGAAGATCTAACATTATTTGTCTATCGAATCTTCCTGCTCTTAGTAATGCGCTGTCAAGAATATCTGCTCGGTTAGTTGCTGCAAGAAGTATTACTCCTGTGTTTGTGTCAAAACCGTCCATTTCTGTAAGTAATTGATTAAGCGTGTTTTCTCGTTCGTCATTTGAACTAAAACTTGCTTTTTTGCTTCTTGATCGCCCAACTGCGTCTATTTCATCAATAAAAATGATACAAGGTGCTTTTGCTTTTGCTTGCGCAAATAAGTCTCTTACTCTTGATGCTCCAACTCCAACAAACATTTCAACAAAATCAGAACCTGACATTGAGAAGAATGGAACTTCTGCTTCTCCGGCAACAGCTTTTGCTAATAATGTTTTTCCGGTTCCGGGAGGGCCAACTAACAAAACTCCTTTTGGAATTTTTCCGCCGAGTTTTGTGTATTTGTCAGGGCTTTTCAGAAAATCTACTATTTCAACAATTTCTTGTTTTGCTTCATACAATCCGGCTACGTTATCAAAAGTGATTTTGATTTTGCTTCCTTCAAAAAGTTTAGCTCTGGATTTTCCCATTGAAAAAATATTTGAACCTCCTGCTCCTCCGCCAACTCTTCTGAACATAAAGAACCACAGAAAAACTAAAAGTAAAATTGGTAGTAACCAGCCAATAGCTTCGCCCCAGATGTCTTTTCTTTTGATGTTTTTTGTGTAAATTTTTTCACTATTTGCCAGATTAGATTGTGCTTGTTCTAGTTTTTGGTCAAATCCTTCGGGTGATGAAATCACATATTTGAATTGTGGACCTTTAACTTCTAATTCAGCATCGGTTTTAGCTAGTTTTTTTGCTTCTTCTAAGTTCGTTTCTTTAACATAGATTTCTGCATAATCTCTGTTGATTACATCAATTTTAGTTACATAACCATTTTGAATCAGATTGTTAAGTGTTTCCCAACCTATTTCTTGTGTTCCGGCTTTGAATGGAACAAATTGTAATAATAATATTCCAACCAATATTGCTCCATAAACAAAAAATATGTTTTTATTCTTTTTTTTAGGTTCGTTATTGTTTTCTGAACCGTTTTTGTTATTGTTTTCTTCTTGCATTTTTTTTCTTTTAATTGTACTTCATAATCTCAGAATCTGCCCATAGTTTTTCCAAACTGTAAAATTCTCTTGATTCATTTTGGAAAATATGTATTATTACATCAAAATAATCAATTAGTATCCATGTGGCTGTTTGATATCCTTCAATAGTTGTAGGTCGTACTTGCAAATCAGTTCTCAGTTTTCTTTCTAAATGGTCTGATATTGCTTGCGCTTGCTTTGGATTTGATGCTTCACAAATTACAAAATAATCGCAAATACTACTTTGTTCGGGTGAAAATTTTAATGAAATAATATTTTCTCCTTTTTTGTCAGAAATACTTTCTATTGCCTTATCTAAGATATTTTTTATGAGTTCGTCCTCATTTCTCATACTTAATTTGTTTAAAATTTATCGTGCAAAATTAGCACAAATATTGATTTATTTCACAAAGTTAAACTAATTTTAGATTTAAGTCTTCTGTATCTCGCTTATAATGCATAAATTATAATTTGTTAATCTGTAAAAATGAGGTTGTTTGAAATATTTTATACATTTGGCGAAATTTAATTTCTTTTTAAAAATGGAAAAAAAAGATATTCTTGACAGACGTTATATTGAAATGGCTGAAGTTTGGGCTAAAAATTCTTATTGTGAAAGACGACAAGTTGGAGCTTTGATTGTCAAAAATAAAATGATTATTTCTGATGGTTATAATGGAACTCCATCTGGATTTGAAAATATCTGCGAAGATGAAACCGGGACAACCAAAGCCTATGTGCTTCATGCAGAGGCTAATGCAATCACAAAAGTTGCTAAATCGGGAAATAATTGTGATGAGGCTACTTTGTATGTAACAACTTCTCCTTGTCTTGAATGTTCAAAACTTATTATTCAGGCCGGTATAAAAAGAGTTGTTTTTAAGGAACTTTATAGAATTACCGATGGAATAGAATTGTTAAAAAGAGCAGGTGTGGTAATTACGCACATAAAATTTTAATTGTAAAAATTGATGTATAAAAAATCACTTCTACCTTTAATTATTTTTTTTTCAATAGCTGTCGGATTTATTATTGGAAAATTTACTTATCAGTCTAATAATTTGTTTTACAGTCAAAACAAAGATTTTTTAAAACTTAAAAGTGTAATTGATCTTATTGAAAATAATTACAAAGGAAAAATTAATGTTTTCGATTTTTTACATAAAAGTTTATTAAAGAAACTTACTGAAATAGATCCTTATAGTTATTATTTAGAGAATGAATATATTGACGACTACGAAATGGACAATTCCGGGATTTTTAATGGCTTAGGAATTAGTTATTTTAGTTATAATGATACTATAAGAATATTAGGCGTTTATGAAAATTCTCCTGCAGAAGAAGCCGGATTAAAAGTTTTTGATCAAATTCTTTCTGTAAATGGAATAAGTGTTGTTGGCGTAATGCAGGATTCTGTTGCTAAAATATTTAAAAATAAGAAAAAGTTTGATCTCGAAGTCAAAAATTTTTTCACAGGACAAATTTCTAAATATAGAGTTAAAAAGAAAGATATTTCATTAAGTAGTGTTGAATTTTCAAAAATTGATGATAAAACCGGTTATATTAAAATTGATCGTTTTAGTCAAAATACATATGATTTTTTTGTTGATGCTGCAAATTATTTATTGATAGGAGGTTTGGACTATTTAATTCTAGATTTAAGAGATAATCCGGGCGGAATTTTAGGGACTTCTGTTGATATTTTAGATGAGTTTTTTTCCTCAAATGATACCTTGATTATTACTAACACAAATGAAAATAAAGAAACAACTTATTTGGCTTCTCCCGGTGGACTTTTAGCAGATGTTCAGGTTATTGTTCTTATAAACGATGGTTCTGCTTCTGCTTCGGAGTTACTTAGTGTTTCTTTGCAAGACTTAGACCGTGCTTTATTTATTGGTACAAATACTTATGGAAAAGGCGTTTTTCAGCAAAATATTAAAACTGTTCAAAATGATTTTCTTCATATTACAACCGGTAAATATTATGGACCTTCAGGAAGATGGATTGACCACACTGATGCTTTAGCTGAATACGATTTTGAATATTTTAAAACAAAACACGGTCGTGTTGTGACAAGCAGAAACGGAATTGTTCCTGATATTTATTATGATTATTACGGTTTAGAAAAAATTGTAGATATTTTAGATAATTATGCTTATGAATTTGTCTTGGAACATAAAAAAATGTTTATTGACATCGATGCCGATAAGATAGACGAAATTTCAAAATCAATTGTAGATACAACGGATATTTTCATGGGATATATTGAAACAGCAGAACCGTTGGCAATAAGTTTTTCTAAATATTTTTTAGATAAATCTTATTATCAAAAACAAATAATAAAATCTGACAGCGTTGTTATAAAAGCCCTTGAAATAATAGATGGCGATTTAATTCAAGAAAAAATTTATGAAAAAGATACTATCAGATTAGAATTATTGGATTATATGTAATTTTTAATGATTTATTTAATTTAGTGTGCCTCAGCCCAGTTTTCTCCCACTTCCATATCAACAATTAGCGGAACGGAAATATTAACAGCGTTTTCCATTTCTGTCTTGACTAGATTCATTACTATTTCTTTTTCCTTAATTGGAACATCAAAAGTTAACTCATCGTGAACCTGCATTATCATTTTTGTGTTTAGGTTTTGTTCAGCTAGTTTTCTTGAAATGTTAATCATAGCTAATTTGATAATATCTGCAGCCGAACCCTGAATAGGAGTATTTATGGCATTATGTTCTGCGTTTGAACGAACAAGTGAATTTTGAGAATTGATGTCTTGTAAATATCTTTTTCTGCCCATCAAAGTAGTTACAAATCTTTCGTCACGTGCTTTTTTTATCATAGTGTTCATAAACTCTTTGACCTTCGGATATGCTTCAAAGTAATTGTCAATTAGTACTTTTCCTTCTTTTGGTGTGATGTTTAAATTTTGTGCCAAGCCGAAAGCTGAAGAACCGTAAATCATTGCAAAGTTCGCCGTTTTTGCTTGATATCGCATTTCTTTTGTTACTTCTTCGAGTGGAATTTTGAATAAACTTGCTGCCGTTTGAGCGTGAATATCCAAATTGTTTTGAAATGCTTTAAGCATATTTGGATCCTGACTTAAATGCGCCATCAAGCGTAGCTCAACTTGTGAATAGTCAGCGTCAACCAAAATATGTCCTTCGGTGGGAATAAATGCTTTTCTTATTTCTCTTCCTTCGGCTGTTCTGATTGGAATGTTCTGTAAATTCGGGTTATTAGAGCTTAATCTTCCGGTAACTGTAATTGCTTGATTATAAGAGGTGTGTATTCTGTTTGTCCTTGGGTTTACCAGTTTTGGCAAAGAATCAACATAAGTAGTAATAAGTTTTTTCAACGACCGATAATCTAAAATGGCATTTACTATTGGATGTTTATCCTGATATTTAACAAGTTCTTCTTCGCCTGTTGCGTATTGTTTTGTTTTTGTAAGTTTAGGTTTGTCTGTTATTTTTAGCTTAATAAAAAGAATTTCGCCGAGTTGTTTTGGAGATGAAATGTTAAATTGTGTGCCCGAAAGTTCATATATTGTTTTTTCAGTTTCGGTAATTCTTTCAATAAGTTGTTTCCGGTATTTTTTTAGAAATTCCTGATCAATTAAAACTCCGTTAAATTCAACATCAGTAAGAACATAAACAAGAGGCATTTCAACAGTTTCAAAAAGTTCGGTTAAGCCTTCTTCTTTTATTTTAGGGGCAAAAATATTTTTTAATTGTAGTGTAATATCTGCGTCTTCGGCTGCGTAATCTTTTATTTTGTCGGGCGTTAAATTAGACATGTTTTGTTGATTTGCGCCTTTTTTGCCTATCAGTTCGTCAATATGAATTGTTTTGTAGTTGAGATAAGTTTCAGCCATGTAATCCATATTATTTTTTAATTCCGGTGACAAAAGATGATGGGCAATCATTGTATCGAATAATTTTCCTTTGATATTTATGCCGTAATATTTCATCACGGTTAAATCGTATTTAATATTCTGTCCTATTTTGCTGATTTTGTCGTTTTCAAGAACGTTTTTGAACAATGATAATGTTTTTATTGCTTCTGCTTTGTCTTTTGGAATAGGAACGTAATAAGCCTTGTTTTTTTCTATACAAAATGACATTCCAACTAAATCTGCTTCGTGTGCATCTATTGATGAAGTTTCGGTGTCAAAAGCAAATTCTTTGGCAGTTTCTAGTAGTTTTATTAGTTCTTCAAATTCATATTCTGCTTCTACCAAAACATAATTCGGTTTTATTTCCTTAATTGTTATGTAATTTGATTGTTGTTCTTGCTTTGTTTCGACAACATCTCCCCACAAACTTTGTTGAGCTTCCGGTTTTTTTAAAACTCTGGTTGCTGTGGTTCTAAATTCTAGATCCTCGAAAATTTCGGCTAGTTTTTGTTCGTCAAAATCGTTTATTTTTACATCTTCTTCTGTAATGTCAAGTTCAATATCAATTTTTATTGTAACAAGTTTTTTCGATAGATATGCTAGTTCTTTATTTTGCTCAAATTTTTCTTTTTGTTTGCCTTTTAATTTGTCTATATTTTCAAAAATATTGTCCATTGTTTTAAATTCCTGAAGAAGTTTTAAGGCAGTTTTTTCGCCAACTCCCGGAATACCCGGAACGTTATCCGCAGTGTCGCCTGCAAGTGCAAGTATGTCTATAAATTGTTCGGGATAATCAAGTTCAAATTTTTCTTTAAATTCTTCTACTCCAATTATTTCTACTTCTTTGTTTCTCGCTCTTGGCTTATAAACTTTAATGTTTTCGTCAATTAGTTGCAAATAGTCTTTGTCAGAAGTCATTAGAAAAACTTCAAAATCCTTTTTTGAAAACATTTTAGCCAAAGAACCTGCTAAATCATCGGCTTCAAAACCGGCTTGTTCCAGAATAGGAATATTAAAAGCGTTCAAAATATCTTTGATGTAAGGAACTGATTTTTTAATATCTTCGGGAGTAGCATCTCTGTTCGCTTTATATTCGGGATAAATATCTTTTCTGAAAGTTGCAGCCGGAGCGTCGAAACAAACAGCAATATGTGTGGGTTCTTCTTTTTTTAGAATTTCATCAAGTACATTTGTGAAACCAAAAATAGCAGAAGTATTAAGTCCTTTGGAATTGTAACGAGGGTTTTTTATAAAAGCGTAGTAAGCTCTAAAAATCAATGCGTAAGCATCTAATATGAAAAATTTGTTCTTTGCCATGAAAAAAAAATTAAGAATTAAAAACTAAGAATTAATAATCAATGGTGTAAAGTTAGACAGTAAAAAAAGTCCCAGCGGGACGACCTGTTTGTAAGTTCCGACGCAAGTCGGAAAAAAAGATAACAATCAAGAAAGTGCCGTTAGGTACGTTCAGTTTTTTTCCTAAACAAAACGACATTGAACTAAGAAATAAAAATTAAGAATTAACTATCAATTATTAATTGTTAATTATATATTGTCTTCCGCCCGCCATTCTGCAAACGATGTTTGAGTTTCGTACAATCTGAGCATTACAAGTTCTGCGTTTTCAGGTAATTTAGATTTAATTACTTCTACAAAATCAATCACCATATTTTCGCATGTTGGTTGATAATTTTTGCGCTGAACTTGTTCAATAGAGTAGTTTTCAAATTGTATTTCACCGTGAGGTGAATTTTTATTAACCGCAACAAAATGATCGTGTTTGTCAAAAATTTCTTCTTTAATGATTTTTTTCAAATCGCCAAAATCCATAACCATTCCGTTTTTGGGGTTTTGGTGGTCGTTTATTGGTTCTCCCAAAATAGAAACGTACAAAATATATGTGTGTCCATGAATGTTTTTGCATTTTCCGTCGTAATTCCATAAAGCATGTGCCATCTCGAATTGAAATTCTTTTGTTATTCTTATTTTTGCCATAATTCCAAAAATTTATTTGATTTACAAAAATAAATAAATTTTTTTTAAGTTTGCTTTTTGTAAGTAACTCATTATGGAACGAAAAACACGAATAATTCATTTAGGCTTAGGCTACAAGATATTACTGTTTGCAATTGCTATTTTTATCGCAGGATTTTCTCTTTTTTTTACAAATAATTTGGTTGAAAAACTCAAAATATCTGAGAAAAAACGGATTGAACTTTGGGCAGCTGCATACAAAGATGTTATTTCTACTGATTTAGATCAACAAGTTAGTATGATTTCTTTTCAGATAATTGGCGAAAATGAATCAATTCCGGTTATTATGGTTGATGAAAACGAAAAAATAATCTCTTTTGCTAATCTTGATTCTTTAAAAGCCGAATCGGAAGAATATTTGCAATCACAATTGCATAAAATGAAAGATGCAAACGAACCAATTGTCGTTGAGTATTCTTCGGAGCATAGAAATTATATTTATTACAAAGATTCTTTTGTGCTTACTCTTCTGCAAAAATATCCATATTATCAATTTTCGTTGGTTATACTTTTTGTTTTAGTAACTTACATTTTGTTGGTTATTTCAAAAAGGGCAGAAGATAATTCAATTTGGGTAGGAATGTCTCGTGAGACGGCACATCAGCTGGGAACACCAATTTCATCACTTATAGCGTGGGTTGAAATGCTTAAAATTCAACAACCTGACGACCCATTGCTTCCTGAGGTTCGAAAAGATGTTAAGCGGTTAGAAACAATTACGGAACGTTTTGCCAGAATTGGGTCGCCTCCTAAATTGATAGTTAGTGATATTAACGATGTTGTTCAGAATGTTGTTGATTATCTGAAAGTTAGAACATCTTCAAGAGTTGAATATGAATTAAATAAATTAGAAGATGATTTGCCTGTTGAAATGAATATTTCGCTTATTCAGTGGGTAGTTGAAAATATTTGTAAAAACGCTATTGATGCTATGTCTGGCGTTGGTAAAATTACAATAGACGTTGTTCGTGATAAAAAGAACGTTGTAATTGATTTTACAGATACAGGAAAAGGAATCGTAAAACGAGAGTTTAAAAAGATTTTTAAGCCGGGTTTCAGTTCAAAAAAATTCGGTTGGGGACTTGGATTAGCTCTTGTAAAAAGAATAGTAGAAGAATATCACGATGGTAAAGTTTATGTTGTTTCATCAGAAATTGATAAAGGAACAACTTTTAGGGTTGAGTTGAAAATTGTAGAAAATTTTTAATTTATACCGAAATGCTTTAAAAAATCCGATTTCATTTTCTTAAAATCGGTTTTAAAGTCAATCGGCATAACAACTTGTAAAAAATAA
>JAFGUD010000014.1 GCA_016938685.1 Bacteroidales bacterium
AAAGCTTTTAGAGCACTGCTCAGAGGGGTTTCGGACAGACGTTTTTTTATGTACAGACTAACAAAAATTTATGGATAAATCTAAAGCCTCCCCAAGAAGTTGAACTGATCCCAAGAAGTTGAACTGATCCGAAATTTAAAATTTAAACCTGATATACATAAAAAAAACCTCTTGAAATCAAGAGGTTTTTTGGTGCGGGTGGAGGGACTCGAACCCACAAGCCTCGCGGCACTAGATCCTAAGTCTAGCGTGTCTGCCAATTTCACCACACCCGCGAAAAAGTGATGCAAAGATAAATCGAAAAAAAATTATTTCCAAAAAAAAGTTTGCATTTTTTTTAATTATTTATTCTCAATTCCATAAACATCTAAATATCAGCACAAAAAAACCTGCATTTCTTTTTTAAGAAGCAGGTTTTTTAGCAAGTAAAACAAAATATGAATTATTTTGCTAAAATATGAGTATCATTTAACTCAATATTAACAGCCTGATAAGCAGGACATGGAGGCTTAGAACTTCTACAAGAACTTAATGATGTGCCTAATAAAAGAGCAAATGCGAAAATAATAGCTATTTTTTTCATTGGTTTTTATTTTTGTAAGTTAAATTTTAAATATCGATACAACTACAACTCATTAGTTGCTTTTGTAACGCAAATTTAATGAATTTTATTTTGAATTTCTACTGTTAATTCAATTTTTGGTGATTTTAAATGCTTTAATTAATAAACAAAATAATTTTATTGTAATTATAATTAAAATAAAATTTCACCTAAAAAATACATATCAATAATTTAAAACAATTTTTAAGTAATTTTTTTCTTAAAACATTTCTTTTATTAAATGATCATATTTCTTTTCAATAACTCTGCGTTTTTTCTTCAAAGTTGGCGAAAGCTCTCCTGTAGACGGCGACCACTCATCGCAAACTATTCTAAATGTGTTAATTCTTTCGTATTGAGCTAATTTTTTGTTAAGTTTTATCACCTCTTTTTTTAGAAGTCCATTAACTTCTTGATGTTTTACCAAATCTTTATTATTCCTGTAAACAATACTGTTTTCTTTTGCAAAAACTTCTAACATCGCAAAATTAGGCGAAATCAGAGCTCCGGCAAATTTTTCATTCTCTCCAACAACCATCATTTGCTCAATTAAATTAGATTCAATAAACATATTCTCGATTATTGCAGGAGAAATATATTTTCCATTTGAAAGCTTGAAAATTTCCTTCTTCCTACCTGTAATACTTAAAAATCCACGTTCGTCAATAGTACCCATATCTCCTGTATGAAACCAACCGTCTTTATCAATAGCTTCTTTGGTTAGTTCCGGAGCTTTATAATATCCGGTCATTAAATTTGGACCTCTAAATAAAACCTCTCCATCTGATGCTATACTTATTTCTTGCTCATCTCCAATTCGTTGACCAACAGTTCCGAATTTTATTCCATTGGGAGGCATATTATTTAAACAAATAACAGGAGCTGTTTCAGTTAATCCGTATCCTTCTCTCACGGGCAAACCTGCAGCCCAAAACAATCTGGCCAAACGAGGCGATAAAGCAGCGCCACCTGAAATAACATACTTAACTCGACCGCCAAAAGCCTTACGCCACTGACTGAATACCAAATTATCATAAACTGAAAGTTGTGCTTTGTAAAAAACATTTTTACCGGAAAATTCAAATTTTTCGGCATGCTTTAAGGCTCCAAAAAATATTTTTTTCTTGATACTATCCAAAGCTTCACCTTTTGCAACAATTTTGTCGTAAAACCGCTCTAAAATACGAGGTACAGAAGCAAAAATATGAGGTCTTACCTCAGCTAAATTATCTGCAATTTTATGAAAACCTTCTGAATAATAAATACCAACACCTAAGTATTGTAGCGCATAATTAACAACTCTTTCGAAAACATGGCAAATTGGTAGAAAACTCAACGCAGTATGTTTTTCATTAACATCAATAAGGTGTTGAATTTTATCTACCTGATAAGTAAAATTCCAGTGTGATAACATAACTCCTTTCGGATTATTTGTTGTACCGGAAGTGTATATTAGTGTGAATAAATCGTCTGAACTAATTTCAGATTTTATTCGATCCAATTCGTCTATTCTTTTGTCGTAATTTTTTTTGCCCAATTCTACAATTTCCATCCAATTTACTGCGCCTTCTACTTCATTAAAAGTATATACTTTTTTTATTTTTTTAATTTTATCGGCAATTGGTTTTAATTTTTTGTACAATAATTTATCTGAAATAATCAACAAAACAGAGTCACTATGTCTAAAAATATAATCGAAATCTTCATCGGTAATTGTAGGATAAATAGGAGCATGAACAGCGCCAATCTGAGCAACTCCCATATCTATGAAATTCCATTCTGGTCGGTTATTAGAAACAGTAGCAATTTTATCTCCTTTATGAATACCAAGCTCCATAAGTCCAATTGAAACCCAATCAGAGTATTGTTTGTACTGCCGTGCACTAAATTTTTCCCATTTACCGGTATCTTTTCCAGCTAATAAATCTTCTTTATCAGAAAACTTTTCTAAGGAATAATCGATTAAATCAAATATTCTAAATTTATTCATAAGTACATAAATTTTAGTGCGTAAAAATATAATAATAAAAAGAAATATGCAAAAATGAATTTGCAATCAGGTCAATGACTTGTTTTTTAGTTATTTACAAATAATAAAATAACATATCGACAAAAATAGTATTCTCAATAAAATTATTTTACAACATAAAATGGAAAAAAACGTATCATAAAATTTTTTTTAATAAAATTCTCTTTATTTTTGTCATCTAAACAATTACCAAAATTCAGAAGTTTTTTTTATGGATACACAAAAACCAATCATTGAAAAGGATCACGTCGTTATTAAATTTGCGGGCGATTCGGGAGATGGAATGCAACTTACTGGTTCGCAATTTTCCGACACATCGGCACTAATGGGTAACGAAGTAGTTACTTTTCCTGATTATCCGGCAGAAATACGTGCCCCGAAAGGAACAATCGGAGGAGTTTCAGGTTTTCAAGTTAATGTAGGCAAAACAGAGGTTAATACTCCGGGAGACTACGTTGATGTACTTGTTGTCATGAATCCGGCTGCTCTAAAAGCCAACATGCATTGGCTAAAAAAAGGTGGAACTCTTATTGCTGATAAGGATTCTTTCACAGAAAAAAACATGGAAAAAGTCGGATGCAATGAAAATCCGTTTGAAAGTCCGGATTTAGATGGAATGCAGGTTATTGCTGCACCTATTACAACATTAACATCCGAGGCATTGGCCGATGTAGATATTGACAGAAAAGAAGTTTTAAGAAGCAGAAATATGGTTGCTCTTGGTCTTGTTTATTGGCTATTCCAAAGAGATATTAGCTATACCGAAGATCATTTAAGAGAAAAATTCGCAAAAAAAACGACTATTGCAGATGCAAATATTGCAGCGATGAAAGCAGGTTACAATTATGGCGAAAATCTTCAGTATATAAGAGCTTACAAAGTAAACAGAGCAAAAATTGACAAAGGAACATACCGAAACATCAACGGTAACATTGCTACTGCTTGGGGGCTATTAGCTGCTGCAGAAAAAGCGAACCTTCAACTATTTTTAGGCTCTTATCCTATTACTCCTGCAAGTGAAATTCTACAAGAAATTTCGTACAGAAAAGATTTAGGAGCGATTTCTTTTCAAGCCGAAGACGAAATAGCAGGTATTGCAACTTCAATTGGAGCTGCTTTTACCGGAAAATTTGCATGTACAAGTACATCTGGTCCCGGATTAGCTCTAAAAAGCGAGGCTATTAACCTTGCTATTATCACAGAATTACCTATTGTAATAGTTGATGTTCAGCGTGGTGGACCTTCGACTGGACTGCCTACAAAACCGGAGCAAAGCGACTTATTGCAAGCTTTATACGGAAGAAACGGAGATTCGCCTATTCCTGTTATTGCTGCTAGTAGTCCGTCAAATTGTTTCAGATTTGCATTTGACGCAGGAAAAATTGCACTTGAAAATATGACTCCTGTTTTATTATTAACCGACGGTTTTATTGCTAATGGTAGCAAACCTTGGAAAATAATGAGCATGGATGAACTTCCTGAAATCAAAACCCGTTTCAAAAAACTTGGAGACGAAACATACATGCCTTACGCACGTTTGGACGGAACAATGATTAGAGAATGGGCTGTTCCCGGAATGAAAGGTTACGAACACAGAATTGGCGGATTAGAAAAAATGGCTGTTACCGGTGGCGTTTCTTACGAACCAATGAATCACCAAGTAATGACAGACGAAAGATTTAAAAAAGTTGAAAATATTCAGGAACAAATTCCTTTACAAGAAGTAGACGGCGAAGAAAAAGGCAAAGTGCTTGTTGTTGGTTGGGGAGGAACTTATGGACATATTTTGACCGCTATGCAAGAACTTAGAGAAGAAGGAATAAAAGATGTTAGTTATACACATTTTAATTACATTTATCCACTTCCTAAAAATACCAACGAAATTTTTTCAAAATTTGACAAAATTCTAGTTTGTGAGCTTAACAACGGTCAATTTTTCGGTTATTTAAGATCAGTATTTCCTGAACACAACTACCAAAAATTCAATAAAATTCAAGGTTATCCGTTCACAATCGGAGAACTAAAATCAGCAATTAAAAATCAATTGGAGGGCTAAAAAATGGCAGAAAATCAATATACATTCAAAGATTTTAAAAGCGATGCAGAAGTACGTTGGTGTCCGGGTTGTGGAGATATTGCAATCTTAAAATCGGTACAAACAGCTTTCGCAAAAATGGATATCCCAAAAGAGAATTTTGCAGTGATTTCAGGTATCGGTTGCTCATCTAGATTTCCCTATTACATGAACACTTATGGATTCCATACTATTCACGGACGCGCAGGAGCAATAGCTTCTGGAGTTAAAACTGCAAATCCCGAACTTAGCGTTTGGCAAATTACCGGCGACGGTGACGCATTGGCAATTGGAGGAAACCATTTTATTCATGAAATTAGAAGAAACATAGATGTAAATGTACTTCTTTTTAATAATGAAATATATGGTCTTACAAAAGGACAGTATTCTCCAACATCTAAATACGGACAAAAAACTAAAACATCTCCGTTCGGAACAGTTGAACACCCTTTTAATCCAGGCGAATTAGCTATTGGGGCAGGTGCTACTTTCTTTGCTCGTGGTATTGACGTTAATGTTAATGACAACGTTGATATTATTATGGAGATGGAAAAACACAAAGGAATTACTATATTTGAAATTCTTCAAAATTGTGTAATTTTCAACAATGGTGCGCATAGCTATTATACCGATAGAGAAACAAAACAAGACCGTCAGTTATACCTTAAACACGGTGAAAAAATGATTTTCGGAAAAGAAAGGGACAAAGGACTTGTTTTAGACGAAAATTACAGACTAAAAGTAGTAACAATAGGCGAAGATGGAATTACAGAAGATGATATTTTAGTTCACGATGCTCAAATTGAATCTCCGATACTGCATTATGAATTAGCTGAATTGAAATATCCAATAGTACTTGGAGTAATTCGTTCTGTTAGCAAAATAAGTTATCACGAGGCTGTTCACGAACAAATAGAAGAAGTAAAAAGAAATTCGAAGATTAAAAAAATGAACGATCTTCTTTTGAGTGGAAACACTTGGGAAGTTGAATAACATTTTTAGAAAATTTCCTGAAAATCCTCGTCATATTGACGGGGATTTTTTTTCAATTACACAGAATAAAAATAACTTTATTCAAAACAACTATTAATCCTCACAAAATAGCCACTAAATAATATTAAGCCAATAACAAATAATCAAAAACATTAGAAATTTCGGATAAAAAACAACAAAATAATTGCGTTAAACACAAAAATTAAATATATTTGAAAAGAAAAGAAGAGGTTTACATGTTAGATTTTTTATCATAATTAATTTATTATCAAGCGATTATGTTTTTAAAATCATACAAAAAAACAATCAAATTTGCAGAAAATCAGCTTCATAAAAATGATAACAATAAGCAAATTTACATACAAAAGCAAAGAAACCAAAATTAAAGTTCATCATCCTTTCGAAAGAAATGTAATGGTTTTATTGAGAAAAATTACTGGTTTTTCATATTCTAAAACCCATTCGTGCTGGTATATCCCATATTCTATCATAGCGTACAAAGAATTAAAGTCTTATTTCCCTGAAGTACATATTATAGAACAAAACAAAAGAGAACAAAAAACATTAAATTTAAAAAATAATGAGTTGAAAACAAATTATAAAAATAAAATTACAATAATAATTGACAAAGAAAAAAACTGTTTTTATGTTAGTCAATTTTATAATATTGATGTGTTCAACAAATTAAAAGAATTGCAATATAGTTTTTGGCAAAAACAAAAGAAGCAATGGGTTTTTAAAGGGACAAATGAATTGTTTTTAAAAGTAAAAAACATCCTCGAAAAAAGCAACTTTGAAGTAATAATTGAAAATAAAAAAACCATATTTGAACTTGAAAAAGAGCTAAAAGCGAAAATATTTTTGGAAGCTCTGAAGATGAAAAACTACAGCATAAATACTATTGAAAGTTATTTGCCTTATTTTAAAGAGTTTGTATTAAATTTTAAAAATCAGAATATCGACAATTTAACACTTACACAATTAAGAGAATACGTTGCAGACACTATAAATTTCAAAGAATTATCTGAGACACAATCAAAACATTTGATAAGTGCAATAAAATTTTACTATGAAAAAATACTAGGCAAACAGAAAATTTACTTTTTCCTAACAAAAAAAATAGAATTCACAGAAGAAGATTTAAAAATATCATATACCGATTTAACACCGTATCTTAAACAAACAACTGATTTTAGAGAAAAACTTATAGTTTTATTACATTTTTCGTATAATTATAAAAAAAATGATCTACGAGAGATTTTACTCGAAGACTTAAAAAGTTTTTTAGTCAATCAAAATAAAACAGAACATTATAGTGCAATAAAAGAAATCATTGTAAAATATTATGAAAAATTTACACCCCAAAAATATGTATTTGAAAATAACAAAGAGCAATATACAGAAGAAGAAATTGGAGAACTTATTGAAAACATTGATAACCCTCAATTTGCAATTATAAGATACAAAAATATTTTACAAAAAGTAAACTTTGCAGAAGAAACGCAAAATAATTACTTAAGTGGATTTAAATCCTTTTTGAAATATTTTAATTTTAAGCACCCCAAAAACATAACAGACATTGAAATTAAGAAATATTTGTTTGATTGCAAAGAAAAATTTAAACTATCATCGAGTTATATAAACAACCAGATTAACACGATTAAATTTTATTATACAAATGTTGAAAACCGAAAAATTGAGTATAAATATTTATTCAGACCTAAACGCGAAAAGAGACTACCGGTTGTTCTTAGCCCTAACGAAGTTTTTGAAATGATAAATATTACTGAAAATCTGAAACATAAAAACATAATCGCTTTATTATATGCATCGGGTTTAAGAAGAGCCGAATTATTAAACTTAAAAATAAATGACATTGATTTTGAAAGAGATGTGATTATTATAAGGAAAGGAAAAGGAAACAAAGACAGGCAAACTTTATTATCAGAAAATTTTAAAATACTTTTGCAAAAATATTTAGCAGAATATAAACCAAAAGAATATTTATTTGAAGGAGCAACAGGTGGAAAGTATAGTTCTTCTAGTCT
>JAFGUD010000015.1 GCA_016938685.1 Bacteroidales bacterium
TCCAAAAAGTCCTTTGAAGACTATTTCTTCCATTTTCAAGGGTGATGAAAATATACAACTAATACTGAAACATAAAAAAGAATTAACCTATTAAAAACCTGCTAAACGGCGGGTTTTTTATCCTAGATTCTAGTATTGATTGAATATATAAAAAGTCTTATGATATACATACTATTTTAATATTCAAAAATAAAATCAATACTACAAAAAATCATATTTTTTTACATTATAAAATATGATAAAATAATTAGGACAGATTTATACCCAAGGAAAACAAAATGATTGATTTAGATGAAGAAGTTCAAAATTTTTTTGATTCTGTTCTAAAAATTCTAAGTTATAGCAAAATTTTTACAAATGATGTTAAAGAACTTAATAGAATAGAAGTTAATTCTAATTTAATAAAAAATATAAAAAACAACCACTTTTATTTTAAAGAAACATATTTTTTTACTCTGGGTGCGGGTATAACTCAATCAGGGTTTAAACAGTTTGACAAAGAAAATATCTCGTTATTTTATTCTTTTAATGATATTTTACAAAAAATTTTTGTGTTCCGTAATCAAGCAGGTATTAATAAGAACGAGTTATTAAGAGCTTTGAAAAACTGGGATTCAATAAAACCAGGTTATATGAGCAATACTTTCAAATACCTTAAATATTCTATAAATCAAATCTTAGATGTACAAAAAAATGAAAAATTTGTACCAGTTCATCAGCCAATAGCAGTCAAAAAAAATCCATACCCGCGACAAGCCAGAATAATTCAAGAATTTCAACTGACTCATTAAAAAATCCCGCAATTGCGGGATTTTTTAATTTTTTTTATTTACAATTTATTCTTGATCTAAACCTTTTAACAAAACATCTTTCAATTCATTTGGTAACATACCGGTCGAAGAATATCCACAATCTACATGGTGTATTTCGCCTGTTACCCCACTAGCCAAATCACTGAATAAATAAACAGCTGCACCTGATACGTCGTCCAAAGTCATATTGCGGCGCAATGGTGTCATTTTTTCATTCAATTTCAATATTGATTTGAAACCGCCAACACCACTAGATGCCAAAGTAATAATCGGACCAGCACTGATGGCATTTACACGAACACCGTCAACACCCAAATCAGCCGCCAAATAACGAACCGAAGAATCCAATGCAGATTTAGCAACACCCATAACATTATAGTTTGGTATAGATTTTTCACCACCAAAATAAGTCAGTGTTATAACACTGCCGCCTTTTTTCATTAACTTTGCGCTGCGACGTGTTAAATCAACCAAAGAATAAGCAGAAATATCCATTGTATTTTTAAAGTTTTCACGTGTTGTATCTGCATAACGTCCAGTAAGCTCGTCTTTGTTAGAAAAAGCAATAGCGTGCAACATACCATCCAGATGCCCCCATTCTTTTTCAATTGCATTGAACAAAGAATCCAACTGTGCATCGTCCTGAACATTGCACTGTTGAATAAACTTGGCACCTATGCTTTCACCCAGCGGACGAACGCGTTTTTCTACACGTTCACTGCCGTATGGCATAGCGATTTCGGCACCTTGCTCTGCGGCGCGTTTGGCAATTGCCCATGCCATAGACATATCATTGGCGACACCAGTTATTAAAATTTTCTTTCCCTTTAATAGCATTTTCATTCCTTTCATAAAATTTTATTGGACTGGTGTTTAATTTAGCATTAAAAAAACAAATTCGCAATAATTTAAAAAAAGACTTGAAAAGAAATAAAATAAAGTATAAGATTGGCGGGCAATTCGGGCATAGTTCA
>JAFGUD010000085.1 GCA_016938685.1 Bacteroidales bacterium
GATAATTTCCTCAATCACAGGCTTTGTTTCCATTACTTCTGAAACATTTTCCAAATTTTTATTTTCTAAACCTAAATCATCGGAATCAATTGGTACACCAAATAAAACTGTGTCCGATCCAAAGCCCAAAGCGTTACGAACTTCGTCAAATGCGGCACGTACATCTGATACATCAAAAATCTCACTGCCAGAAATATAGATGATTTTGGTTTTCATAAATTCAATCTCCCTAACAACTGCCTTTACATTATACCACATTTTAGTGTTGAACGCATACAAAAAATAAATTACACTGTTTGCAATGTCAGATATAAAACAACAAATTTTTAAAGAACTGGGAATTTTGGAAGAAACGGTTTCTAAACTAAGCTCGGCTGCACATACTGCCGGCAAACAAACTGATCTAGAGGTTGCAATCTTGACCGAACAGGTCAGAACCTTGCGTGAGAAAAATACCAAGGCTTCGGATTTTATAGATAAATCAATATCCATTTTGAAGAGTTTAAAATGAGCGTAGTATCAATACCGATTGTTAACAAAAATTATCCAATGGGATGCGAAGATGGTCAAGAAGCCCGATTGATTGAATTGGGAAAAATGGTGGATTTGCGTGCACGCGAAATTCTGGACAAAATCGGCCCATTACAAGAAAATTCTTTATTGGCGACATTGTGCATAGTTTTGGCAGACGAAGTAAGTTCTAACGGTAAATCTGTTGATGAATCTGATTTACAGGAAATTCTGGCGCGAATTCGCTCTATTAAACAAAAAATTTCTTAGTAATAAGTTTTTATACCACTTATCTTTTTCTGTTAAAAATAATAACCAATCCATATCGTCCAAAAGTCCCCAAGCACCAGCAGTTCTAAGACTTGCATAGTCTGCAAATCTTATATTTTCACCAAGATAAGCCAGAACTTTCATATTCATTTCAGATGCTGTTTTTGTGCCATCTAAATTATCTTCTATTACCAGGCATTCGTTGTTTTTTATATTTATAGATCGTACAACACCATTAAAAATATTATGTTTTGTTTCATAAGGTTTTGTTTCAAAAATTTTTGTATTATTACAAAATCGTTGTAATTTTGATGTATCGTTACCGTTTTGGGTTATAAAGAAATAAGGCACAGATAATCCAGACAGGTTTTTTATTATTTCGCATGTGGAATTTCCGCCAGGTTTAACAAGTGTTGTTGCACAGTCAAATATAACGGCTTTTATTTTTGGCATAAACTATCTCTTCGTTTTATAACAGGAATATCTTCCCAGTATTTTATCATAAAAAGTAATAGTTTTTTAATATGAATAATAATTTTTTTAAAAATATTAAAATTGAAAAAACACCCCTTTTTGGGGTGTTTAATTTTTGGTGGCTCTGGTCGGA
>JAFGUD010000086.1 GCA_016938685.1 Bacteroidales bacterium
AAAACCAGTCGCTGTATAGACTCCTCCTAACGTCGGAGTGACAAATCGGGAAATTTGTGATTTTCAACAACAACCAATTTTGTGCTATTCCGAAGAATGAGAAGTCTATAACCCGTTAAAAACCAGTCGCTGTATAGACTCCTCCTAACGTCGGAGTGACAAATACAAAAATTCAATTTAGTCCTTTTAGATCCCTACGAGACAAGCTTTATAACTTTTAACTTAATAACTACCGAATTTCCGGCTTATCAAACTAATTTTTAAAATAAATTAATTTCAACTACTTTTGAAAAAGTAAATTTTAAACAACAAAAAATGAAAGCAAAAAACAAATTTCTTGTAATATTATTCTCAATAATTGGAATAGTAGTTCTTTTTCTTAGTTTTTCAACAATAGTAACACTTCAGCCGGGCGAAAAAGGTGTGATTTTTAAACCATGGACCACAGGTTTGGACAAAGACCACATTGTTGGAGAAGGTGTGCATCTTATTGCTCCCTGGAATAAAATTATTATTTACGATGTAAAAGAACAAGTATTGGAATTTTCGGTTCAAAATCCTGAATTTGGCGCACTTGATGTACTTGATGAAAACGGATTAACAATTCATGTTGAAGTTACAGTACGATTTTATCCCGAATATAGTAAAATTGGATACATTATGGAACAATTTGGCGATAATGAAGATTATGTTGTAAAACTTGTAATACCCGAAGTTCGTTCAACTGTTCGTAGAATAATGGGACAATACAACGCCGAAGAAATCTATTCTACTAACCGTCACGAGGTTGAAGAAAGAATTATTGCAGAAACAGAAGCCGTTTTGAGCAAAAATTACATTACTATGACTGCTTTGCTTATTCGTTCTATTTCTATTCCTGATAATTTAATTTTAGCAATCGAAAATAAACTCACAAAACAACAGGAAGCTCTTGCTTATCAGTATGTTGTAGAAAAAGAACAAAAAGAAAAAGAAAGAAAAATTATTCAGGCTCAAGGTATTGCTGAATACAACCGAATTGTTAGTGAATCGATGACTGACAGAGTTTTGACTTACGAAGGAATTCAGGCTACTTTAGAATTAGCTAAATCTGAAAATGCAAAAATAGTTATAGTTGGTAGTGGAGATAATGGTCTGCCTATTATTTTGAACAACAACTAAAAAAGTTAAATTATTTTTCACTTATAATTAAAGAGGAATCTCAAAGCTAGTAGTTATTCCTCTTTTTTTATGAAAAAATAAGATATTTAGAGCCTCAAAAATCAATAAAAATTATTTTTGTTGTACTTAACATTTTGCACAACAGGATTTTTATGTTCTAAAAGCCCTCTAAATTAGATAATTTGTGGAAATTTAAAAAATAATTCAAGTTGGAATACTACCATAAATAATGTTAGTAGCTCTTGGTATGTAATCAATTTTTCTGAATATAATGTTTTTCAGTTTTTTTTAATCAATAATAATTTAATTGGTAATTCATTTTGAATTAGCAAACTTAAAAGCATCAAAGATTCTGTATATAGACATTAATAATTTCAACGAAAAAAACTGAAAAGGTTTGCCAATTTGAGAAAAACGAAAAATCTCAATACAATTATTTATTAGACAAAAAGACTCCTCGTTGTTCTGAATAGTACAAAAAAGCATATCAAAGAACAAAATTTAATTATTCCTTAAACACTAATTTTGGATTACCCTTAAACGGTCCCCAAATTAAATCTCCATGGTTTTGTAAACAATCGTACTGTAAATAAAACATATTTTCCGGCTTTAAATAATAAATATACAAAAACAAAAAATTAGGATGCGGAAACGTACCTGGAAAAGCAAAACACTCTTCTTTGTTTTCAATATCCCATGCAGAATATTTTTTTGTCTCCAATATAACATTATTATCATTCGGCTGATGTGAAGTATTCAAAAATATCAAATAATCAATAGAATCTAAATAAGCATAAAGCGAAATCCCATTTATTATCGTAAAAGTATCAGTAGATTCGGAAACAACTTGAAAACTAATTTTTTCCGGCCATGTATTTTGATTTTGAGAATAACATTTCCCAATGCCAATTACAGATATAACTATATATACTGTTTTTAAAAGTAATTTCATTTTACAAATATTTATTTATTATTCAATCAGTCTTGGTTTAAGTTTATTACCTTTGTTAATGAGAATAGTTGCAACTTAGTTCAGAAAATTAATGCAAGTTTTAAACTTGCACCCATCTAAGCATTTAAGATATAATCTTAAACGAAAATAAGGTCTCTTCGCAAGATTAGCTCTTTGAAAAAGACTCCTCATTCTTCGGAGTAATACAATAAAAAAGTTATTGTTACTTTGAGAGAAACAAAGAGTCTCTTCGCAAGTTCAGTTAAGGAAAAAGAATTATTAAATCATTACTCGTAAACTCGTGAGACCGCTATCGCTATGTTCTATCATTCTATTATTCATTCATTCTATTATTCATTCATTACTCGTAAACTCGTGAGACCGCTATCGCTATGTTCTATTATTCACTTTTCATTGCTGCCAAAGTTTTAGCTCTTTCAACCAATTGTATAAACTCTTCCTGGTATTGATCATCTTTGTTATAAGAACTTTTAGCCAATTCCAGAACATCATCATAAGAATAATTTTCAATGAATTTTGACTCACGTAATAACATTCCAAACGAAGCAACAGCTGCGGAAAATTTATATGCATCAGAAGTTTTACTTAAATCTTTGTAATCGCTTGCTTTAACAACTTCTTCGATTAAAATACTTTTTTCAGAATGGATTGGTTTGTATCTAAACTTTAAAGTCATTATTTCGCCTGATTTTTTTGCTTCATTTGTTATTCCGGTTTGCTGATACTTTAAATCTCCAACTTTTTGTACTTCTTCATCTGAATTTGCAGGTATTATTTCGTAAATAGCAGTAACTGTATGTCCAGCACCAAGTTCTCCAGCGTCTTTTTTATCATTGTCAAAATCTTCTTTTGCTAAAATACGATTTTCGTAACCTATTAAACGATAAGCTTTTACTTCTGCCGGATTAAATTCTATCTGAATTTTCACGTCTTTTGCGATAGTAAACATATTAGCTCTCAAATCTTTAACAAAAACTTTTTCGGCTTCGGCTTCATTGTCTATATAAAAATAATTTCCGTTACCTGCGTTGCTGATTTCTTCCATTTTATCATCTTTATAATTCCCCATTCCAAAACCGCAAATTGTAAGATATATGTCGTATTTTTGTCTATATTCTGTAATCAAATCAACCAAAGCACCGGTTGAAGAAGTACCAACGTTAAAATCGCCGTCTGTGGCAAGAATTACACGATTATTTCCATCTTGAATAAGATTTTTTTGACAAATATTGTATGCCAAAGTTACGCCAGCTCCTCCTGCGGTAGAACCTCCTGATTTTAGTCTGTCAAGGGCTTCAAAAATTGTTGTAGTATCACTTGCCGAAGTTGATTCTAAAACAACACCTGCTGCTCCGGCATAAACTACCAACGAAACATGGTCTTTTTTACTAAGTCCTCTAACCAACATTTTCAAAGATTTTACTAATAATGGAAGTTTATTCGCCGATGACATTGAACCTGAAACATCAACTAAAAAAACAAGATTTGATGGTTTTAAATCTTCGTAATCAATTTTTTTGCCTTGTATTCCAATGTGAATTAGTTTATGTTCTATATTCCATGGAGCATCTGAAATTTCAGTAACAAATGAAAAAGGTGTTTCGCCTTTTGGTTCTTTATAATCATAATCAAAATAGTTAATCATTTCTTCAATTCTAACAGCGTCATTTGGAGGCATTTGATTATTATTTAAAAATCTGCGCACATTACTGTAAGAAGCATTATCAACATCTATTGAAAAAGTTGAAACCGGATTTTCAAAAACGTTTTTATATTCATTTTCGGTAATATTACTGTATTCTTCAGTATTATTACCATTGTCTCCGTCATCATAATAAGCTTCAGAAAAGGAAATTCCACCATCAAGATTTGCCCCTGAACCTTTTAATATACTTCTGTCACTCCCAAATAATTCATCGCCTGCATAGTTGCAATATTTTTCTTCTTTTTGAATATTTAGTCCTGTTGTAACAATTTCTTCAATTTTTTTATTGTCACTTTCCATCGCAACATTAATATGTGTTCTATTCTTAATCTCTTCTTCATGAGTTTTTAACCCCGGCAAAGAAAAAACTAAAACTTTTGATTCAGGAGGAATAACAATTGAGTAATTTCCACCAATATCAGTATACGAGCCATAAGTAGTTCCTTTTGCAACTACTAAAACTCCCGGAATTGCAATTCCATCAGCTTTGCTTGTTACTTTTCCTGAAATAGTAATATCTGTTATTTGAGAAAATAAAAACGAAGGCAAAAGGACTAATAAAATCAATAAAAATCTTTTCATAATATTATTTTTTGAATTGGTAATTTAAAAACAAAAACTTTGTACAAATTTGAGAAATAAAAAGTAAAATAAGTTGTCGTTTGTCAAAAAGAATAAGGAAGGATGTTAAAAAAACAAAAAGCCGAAAAAAAATCGGCTTTTAAAATTTTGATATTTAGTTTTTTAATTCCAAAAAACTCTGAAAATCACTGCTCGAAGGTTGTTGGAATACTTTTAATCCAAATTCAGGCAGAACAGCAAAAAGATGATCGAATAAATCGGATTGAATTTTTTCATATTCACTCCAAATTGTTGTAGAAGCAAAAACATATACTTCTAATGGTAATCCTCTGTCTGTTGAAGGTAATTGTCTCACTAAGATTGTCAAATCATCGGCAAAACGACCTTCTTTTTCAACAATTTTATCATACTCATCAACTTCAATTTCAGTTCCTTTTGTACTTATTGTTTTAATAAAGTGTCTTATTTTATAGAGATTATTATTTTCAACTCTATAATTTTCGGGGAAATAAAGAGCAAATTTATCTGCATTATTTATGACTGTTTTTCCATCAATTTCTTCAAAAAACTGATCAACTTTTTCACCAAGTTCTTCTATCATTTCTTGGGGATTATCAATTACGAATTTTTCAACTAATTTACCATCTACAATAAATTCTTGTCTGGAATATTTCTTAAAAACACGGAAATTAGATTTTAAATAATATTCAATATATTTTCTAAAGATCCCAATATTAGTTTGACTTTTGCCATTAACTGCAACTGGTTCTGCAACAGAGTGTTCTTTATTCCACAAGTCAATTTCAGCCTGAGTTTCAGTAACATAATCTGTAATATAATGAATCTTTTTAAACTTCTCGATCATTTCAGGGGTACAAAGTTGTATTGAATTTAAGTCAATATTAATTGCCCTTTTTATCCTTCTTCCGCCCGAATCCTGCATTCCACTCCAATTTATAAATGAGTCCTGCACCAGAGTATAAGTTGGAATTGTACTTATTGTTTTATCGAAGTTTCTGATTTTTATAGTGTTAAGGGAAATATCCATTACATCTCCATCTACATCTTTGCTAGGAACAGTAATCCAATCGCCTACTTTCACTAATTTATAGGCAGAAATCTGAACACTTGCAACCAAAGCAAGAATAGAATCTTTAAAAACCAACATCAAAACTGCTGTCATTGCTCCAAGTCCGGCTAAAATTGCTCCGGGTTTTTTATTTAAAAATATAGAAACAATAAGTATTAAAGCAGCCAGACCTAAAATTATCTTCAGAACCTGAATGTATTGTTTAATTCGGAATGACAATCGTTTCTTTTCTGCGTAGATGTCATAAATATCATTAAAAGCATTTAGCAACCTGAAAAGTACAATCAGAACAGCAACTATCAAATATGAATACAACATTAAATGGACAAAACTTATAATGTTTATGTCTGTCGTAGTATATTTTGCGCCAACAAAAAATAATATAGCAGGAACAATATGAGAAATAGGATCAAAAACACGTTCTTTTATAAAAACATCATCATAATCACTTTTAGATTTTTTAATTAGAGTTTTAACAATTTGTACAATTACCAATCTCGTTATAAAATAAGACAATATTGCAAAAAACACAATAATTAACGCAACCAAAATACCATTAAATAGTTCAACTTGTTTGGGAATTAACCCCATATTTTCAAAAAAATTTGTAAAATCTAAAAGTTCTTTCATATTGCAGAAAAATGTTAATTGTTTAATACTCTTATTTATATTTGCAAAGCTACTAATCTTACCTATAAATTACAAAAAATCATTGATCAAACAGCATTTTTGAAAATAATTTTTGAAAACTGAGAGAAAAGCCTTTTTTTTGCATTTCTTACTTTTTAAGTAAAAAGTGCACAATTTTTGATTATGTTTACAAAGATTGAACTTTTATGAGAAATTTGACAATAATACTTTTACTTCTGTCCTCAATTTTCTTTTCTGCTTGCAACGAACAAGGAGGTCCAAAAGAAGGCGAATTGATATACAAGATTACCTATTTACAATCCGAACGGGAAAATCCATTAGTTGCTCTTTTGCCCAAAACTGTTTCGATGCGTTTTAAAGATGACAATACAGCCATATACGTTGAGGGATTTTTTGGAACTTTTCAGCTTAAGTTTATAACAAACCGCAAAGAAAAAGTTAGCTACACTGTTTTGAGAATTATGGACAAAAAATACATATCTGTAAATCACATTGATAGCTTAAATGCAGGATACGAAGATTTTTCAAATATGCAAATTACCAAAAATCCTAATGACACAATCTCCTTTGCAGGGCTTTTGTGTTATCAGGCTCGAGTACTTTGCGCCCAAATGAGTGATACTGCCGTTTCTGTGTATTATACTTATGATATTGATATTGAAGAGCCTAACTCTAACTCTCCATATAGTCAAATTGATGGTGTTTTAGCTAAATTTCAGACTAGAGTTGCAGGTATTGATATGGTTTTTGAACTAGTTGAATTTAATAATATTCAAATTGATGACTCAGAATTTATTTTCCCAACAGATTACGAAGAAATTACAAACCAAGAATTAAACGAAATATTAGAAAGTTTTCAGGAATAATGTCCGCACCACTCGCAGAAAGATTACGACCAAAAAATATTGACCAAATTATTGGACAAAAGCACCTTGTTGGAGAAGAAGGTGTAATTAGAAAAATGATTGAAAACAATGCGGTTTCTTCATTTATTTTATGGGGACCTCCCGGAACCGGCAAAACTACATTAGCAAAAGCTGTTGCCAAAGCTACAAAACGAGATTTTTTTATTCTTAGTGCTGTAAGCTCAGGAGTAAAAGATGTTCGGGAAGTAATCGAAAAATCAAAAAAACTGCAATTTTTCGACAAACCAAATCCAATTGTTTTTATTGATGAAATTCATCGTTTTAATAAATCGCAACAAGACGCACTTTTGGGTGCTGTAGAAGATGGAACAATAACTCTTATTGGAGCAACAACTGAAAATCCATCATTTGAAGTTATTTCGGCTCTGCTATCTCGTTGTCATGTGTACATTTTAGAATCACTTACAAAAGAAGATTTAGAACAAATTATTGACAAAGCTCTTACAGAAGACGAAGAATTAAAAAACAAAAAAATAAAACTTGTAGAAAACGATGCAATATTATTTTATTCAGGCGGAGATGCACGTAAACTTCTGAATGTTTTAGAAACTGTTATTTCCACGCAATCTGCCGAACCTATAATAATTACCAACGATTTAGTCAAATTTGCTCTTCAAAATAAACAATTAAGTTACGACAAACAAGGAGAATGGCATTACGATGTTATTTCAGCCTTTATAAAATCTATTCGCGGAAGCGACCCAAACGCATCTGTTTACTGGCTCGCCAGAATGTTAACAGCAGGAGAAGATGTTAAATTTATTGCTCGCAGGCTAATAATTCTTGCTGCCGAAGATATTGGACTTGCAAATCCAAATGCCCTTTTGATTGCAAATAATTGTTTCAGTGCTGTAAATGTTGTTGGAATGCCCGAAGCAAGAATAATTTTGTCGGAAGCTACAATTTATCTGGCTTTATCACCAAAAAGCAATTCTGCATACATGGCAATTAACAAAGCTATGGAAACTATACAAAAAACAGGAAATTTGAATGTCCCATTGCACTTACGTAATGCACCAACCAAATTCATGAAAGATTTAGGATACGGAAAAGACTACAAATATCCACATTCTTTCGCCGGAAATTACACTGAGCAACAATACCTGCCGGACGAAATAAAAGACCTTAAATTGTACGAAAAAGGCGAAAATGCACAAGAAAACAAGCTGAACAACAGATAAGATTTTTTTTAATCAAAAATTAATACACCATTATTCTACTGATAACAAGTCAATTAAAGCAGATTATTATATGAAAAAAAGTTTGCAACTTATTTAGTTACAAACCTTTTTTTTATAATCTATAATAGAAATACAACCAACTAATAATCAACTTCTTAGTCCATAAAAAGTTCTTCCCATTCAGTGTATTTTTCTTTTAATTTTTGAAGTTCTTTTGTATTATTAGTGTTGATATATATCTGAAAATCGCAAATTAATTCCCTGATTTGTTGAGGGTTTAATAATTCTGAGTAGTTTTCAGACAAAGACTGATGTTCTATAAAAACAGAATCTTCTGTGTCTTTAATAGTTTTAAAAAGTTGCCAAATTTTCTCAGAATTGTAAACTTCTTCCGGCATAAAAAACCAATCTGCATAGTTTAATTCGTAATCTTCTTCGTTAGTTGCAATTTGTTGCCATGTTTTCAGATAATCAGAAGATTTTTTTTGAGCGCCATATACTCTTGCAAGTATTTTCAACTCTTCTACTCCATCTGAATCATTTATTTTTTCAATAATTTCATCAAATTTTGAATCGGCAAGCATTTCGTTCATTTCCCAAATCATATCTCCCTTAACATACATTGGCTCTTCGTTTTGACTAATAGATTGCTCAATGTTTTCCAAATCCATCTGAGCATCTTCATCTTTAGGATCTAGTTTTATAGCTTTTTTTATATTTTCAAGAGCTTTATCGTATTTTCCTAGTCTTTCGTACATATTTGCCATTTCACGAAAAGCATCTGAAAAATAAGGATTAAACTTAATTGCTTTTTCATAAGCTTCTATTGCATGCAAAGGCGCATCGTTAAAATCATAAATATCACCAACCAAATACATACATTCGGCTAAAAGTTCATTGTATTCTTTTAATTCATCTTCCGCTTTTTCTATTGCAGGAAAAAGAACACTTTTGCACCACTCATTTCCGTTTCCGTGAGCAAAGGAAACACCGTATTCTGTAACTTCCGACAGAAAATCTATAAGTTCGTTTTTATCCATTTTATTTATGTTTTAATACCATGTTATTTTTGGTATGTTAATGAAATTTATTTCTTTTTTGTATTTGAATTTTTGATACCCAAAAATAGAAGCCGAAAAAACAGAATAACCTTCCTTAATATTCAAAGCTTTTTCGAGCGATTTGTGAGCATGTTGTGCGTAACCAATAATTGTACTTCCAATACCAAGTGATTGTGCGTAAAGCATCATATATTGCTGTGAAATAACACAATCATCTTTTGCCTGCATATCTTTAGTTGGGGCAATTATAAAAACAACTGCCGGTGCACCTCTAAAAACAGGATAATCCTTTTTGTCAAAATTTGTATTCATTTTAACAATAGTATCACGAACAGAATTTAACATTTTTGAAGTATGTTTACTAAATACTCCAATAAGACCTCGAGAAAAATCAGAAGTTAAAGTTTTATATGAATTAAATTTTTCAATAACTGTTTTTTCAAGCTCTAGAATTTTGTTTTCATCTGTAATAACAATGTATTCACGTTTTCGTTTATTTGAAGAACTTGGTGCTTTTTCAGCGTAGTATACAAATTTTCCCAGTATTTCTTTTTCAATTTTTTTGGGTGTAAATTCTCTGACTGAACGTTTATTTTTCAGCAACTTTTCAATTTCAGTTAAATTTTCATCAAAATATTTGGTTTCATAAGGCATTTGACAATCATCGGGCAACGAAATAGCATCAACCGGACAAATAGCAGCGCAGTGACCACACAAAATACAAGATGCGTTTTCAACAATTTGAATTGAATTATCTTTAAGTTCCAATTTTCTTGTTCCGCAAACACTGATACAGTTTTCGCAAAGGGTACATTTACTGTGGTCTATAATAACTTTGTTCTTCATTTTTATCAAAAATTTAAGTCCTCAAAAATAATAAAATCCGCCAATAAATGACGGATTTATATTTATCCTTAAAAAACACTTGAAAGTAAAATAATGCTCTTTTTATTCTTCAGGTTTAAGCGCAATACTGATGTAATTGCCTTTGAAGAATTTTTTAGCGTATTCCTGAATTGATTCTTTTGTCAATTCTTTTGCAATTTTGTCAAAATCAGTGATGTAATCATTGCCCAAATTTAATTTTTCCATGTATGTTAACTTGCTGAGCCAGTACTTATTTGTACGTAAATCTGTTTCGTGTTTTCTTTCAAGTTTCTCAATAGTATTACTCATTTCCTGATCAGTAATTTGAAATTTTTTCATATTTTCAGCTATTCTCATAATTTCAAAATTTATGGAATCAACTCTTTCCGGCGAACAACTATAAAAAATAAAAACTCCGTATTGACTTTTAGGAATTGCACTAAATTGAGCATTAGCAGAAATGCTGTAAGTCCATGCTTTTTTCTCGCGAATTTGGTCAAGAAGACTGTCAGTCATGATGTATGAAAGCGCTTCAAGAGCAATCATGTTTTTAAGAGTAAAATCTTCATTTCCGGTTAAAACAGTATAAACCATACTTTTATCATCAGTACCTTTTCTAGCTGTAACATTTTTTGTTTCAGTTGGATAATCAGCTCCTAAATCCAAATACATCTCATTTTTTGAAGCACCGGACAATGAACCTAAGTATTTTTCAATCAGTGGCTTTAGAGTTTCTAAGTCGATAGAGCCAACTAAAACAAAAGTAAAACTAGCAGGGTCTGCAAATCTCTCTTTGAATATTTTTTCAGCTTTTTTGTTGTCAATCAAAGAAAGATTTTCCATTGTAAGTGGCTTTGAATAAGGACTATTATTATTCAAAGCGGTAGAAATAGAATCGTACCAGGCACTTCTAGGATCATTATTTTGATTTTGCAACACAGATTTTTGTTTTTCTATGAATATTTTATAAGATTCATCATCGAATTGAGGTTCGGTAAAGTACAAATAAATCATTTGCAACATTGTTTCAAAATCGTCTTTTGTAGAGTTTCCTGAAAAACCCTCAGATTCCATGTCAACATAAGGATTTATTGAAAAGTTTTTATCCGCCATAAATTTCAACATCTCATTTTGATTGTAATTCCCAAGTCCATTACTTGAAGCAACAGCAGTACAAAATCGTGCTGAAAAATTATCTTCCAAAGGATAAAGAGAATAACCACCATAACTATACGCAGAAAGAAGAATTTGATTGTCTTTAAAATCAGTTGGTTTTAAAATTACTTTTATACCGTTGCTTAAAGTCCAGGTTGTAGTTTCCAGCTCTTTATTATATTCTTCTTTTTTTACTCTTCCGGCTTTTAAATTATCGTTCATAAGTGGTTTGTCAAGTTTAACATCTTCATGAGCCACTAAATCAGATTTTTTAACATCGTTAATTATCTTCAGAATTTCATCTTCGCTAGGAAGTTCAATTTCAGGTGCAGTTACAATCACAACTTTATTTTCGTCAGTAATCATATCTACAGCAGCTTTGTTTAATTCAACAAGAGAAATAGTTGGAATTACTTCTTTTGCAAATTCGTATTCTTTTTCTTTTCCCAGAAGAGGAGACTTTGCAATGCTGTAATTTTCATGAATCCAGTCAACCCAATTTTCTGATGAAATTTTAGCTCTTTCGTTATACCCTTTTTTAACATCTGCCAAAAGAACATTTTTAGCTCTTTCAAGTTCACTTTCAGTAAAACCAAATCTTGAAATTTTTTGCAACTCTTCTTCTATAGTTTTTACAGTTACATCAACTTTATCATTTTTTGAAACAGCAAAAACATTCAACATTGAAGTTGTTGATAAAAAATTATAATAAAATGCATAAGAATAAGAAAAAGGAGCATCAGAATTATTTCCAATTTCGGTAAGTCGCATTCCTAATAAAGTACTTACAATTTCCTGAACATAACTAAATCGCAAATCATCATAAGTTTCAGGAGCTTCAGTTATTTGCTTAATGTAAAAACTAACAGAAACATAAGGAGCTTCTTTGTCGGTTGCAACTTTTACCAAAGTTTGTTCATGAGCGGGAATTTCCGGATATTTATGTTCGCGAACACTTTCACGTTTTGGAATTTGCGAAAATAGTTCAATAACTTTTTTAGAAACAAGGTCTGCATCAAAATCGCCCACGACAATAATCGCCTCTAAATCAGGTCTATACCAGTCTTTATAAAAACGTCTTAGGTTTTCAGGAGGACATCTGTCAAAAATTGCAGTATCTCCAATCGGCAAACGTTCAGCATAAAGAGAATTGTAAAGAATTACAGGCAATGTTTGTTTTCTTAGTCTGTCGTTTGCACCTTTTCCTAAACGCCATTCTTCGTGAATAACTCCGCGTTCGTTGTCAATTTCTTCGGTTTCGTAACTTACATTACTAGCCCAATCGTAAAGAACAAGAAGTCCTTTGTCTAAAAAACCGGCAGAATCAAGCGGCACTTCAATCATATACGCAGTTTCGTCAAAACTTGTATAAGCATTCAAATCAGCACCAAATCTCATTCCAAGCGATTCAAGATACTCAATAAGTTCTTTTTTAGGATAATTTTTAGTACCATTGAAAGCCATGTGTTCACAAAAGTGAGCAAGACCTCTTTGATCTTCGTCTTCAAAAGCAGAACCAACATTTACAACCAAACGTAAATAAGCTCTGTTCTGAGGTTCAGGGTTTTCCATAACAAAATATGAAAGACCATTGTCTAATTTCCCATGAATTACTTTTTCGTATAAGGGTAATTTATCGGATAATTTAAAACTATTTTGAGCATTAGAAATAAACACAAATGCTAAAAAAGTCATTATCAAAAAAACTTTCTTCATAATAAATGATTTTTTAAAATTTACAGTTTTTTATTTGTTTTCGGTATTTTTAGTAAGATTTTCAATATCAGAATTCTTCTTCTTTTTTTGCTTAGAATGAATTATTTCAAAGGTGAAAATAGCCAACAATGAACCAATTAAACTAGCAAAAATATCGCGAATATCTCCTACCTTGCTTGCACCCCAAAGAGGAAGAATTTCTTCAAAAGCAAGAATTAAAAAGACAAAAAATGCGGTTAGATAAACGATCAATCTAGCCCTTTTAAATTTTCTAGTAACTGCAGCATTTACAACACCAAAACTGATTAGAAATGCAGCAATAAAATTAGGAAAAACTCCGGTTAACAAATTCAGAATAGGAATATGTATAAATGCAGGTCGTAAATATTCTTTGTTGAAGGAAATAAGAACAAACAAACCACTGAATATAAATAAATTAGATATTATTAATCTTTTTTTTAAAGGCTCCATTTTAAATAATATTATATGATTTTTTTTTAAACTAAATAATCTGACAAAAGTTTTACATTTATTAACTTCGTATAAAATTCTTTTAAAAAAAAACGTCGATTTAGAACGGTTAAAAAGTTTATTATTTTAGTTTAAATTTACCCATAACAGGCTGATGATCAGTGTTTTTAAAATCTAAATCAATACATTCAACATAAATAGGCTCAACATTTGGAGAAATTAGGAAAAAATCAATTACAGTTGTAGGAGTAGTTTTTTTATCGTAAACAATATTCGAACGCCTGTTTGAAGGAATTTTTGAGGAATAAACATAAATCCAGCCGTTATCAAAAGCATCAACCGGAATATAAGAGTTTGTTGTAGTATCGTCAACAAAGTTGCCCAAATAGCCGGGTTTGAAGTTTGGTGGGCTTTGATTCCAGTCTCCACCAATTATAAGATAATTTCCTTTTTCATATTCAGCATCAATATATGTTCTCAGATATTCTAATTGTTGAGCGCGAAGTGAACCATCATCAAAAGCAGAGTTATGAAGATTGATAACTAAAAGTTCTTTGCCATTGCTTAATTTAAAACGGTTTTCAAGAAAACATCTGTCTAGCATAAAAAGTTTAGTAGGCCAGGAATAATTGCCCGGATACTGAAATCGTGTAACAATATTTGATTCGTATTTTGTGTAAGAAGCTAAACCACCTGTAACCTGACCATAAGGTTTTGTTACAGGAACAGGAATAAAAAACACATCATAATTTTTACCAAAAAAAGTTTTAAAATCGGGCAATGCCGAATTTAAGGTTTCGTATTCGTTAATTTTGTAGCTTCTTTTGGCTTTTTTATCAACTTCTTGTAGAAGAAAAAAATCAGTCTCATCAGCTTTACTTACAATAAAATCCTGAATGTCTTGTAGATTACTTTCGGTTTGTTCCTTTGAGACTCTTGGTTGAGTTCCACCGTCGTAGAAAAAATCCATTGTTGCATCCATTCCACAATAGCCAATATTCCAAAGCATTACAGAAAAAGTATCAAGAGATAAAACTTCTGGATCGTTACTGGCATATTCTACTTCTTTTTCATCAGGTTTATAATCATCTATACCTGCATAAATCAAAAAAGCAGCAAATAAGCCAACTATTATTCCTAGTATAGTCAGAGAAATTTTAAATATTTTTTTCATAATTGTATTTTGAATCGTAAAAAATAAAGAGCAAATTTAGTAAAAGGGTTGCTAAAAAAAATATTTTTTTGATATTTTTCATAAAAACACAAAAAGTAATCTTAAGTTAAACTCCATATCTTTTATTAGTCTTTAATTTTAATTTAATTTGCGAATATTTTTTAAACTTTAAAAGTAATATGGATTCAAACTTTCACAACAAACTATCTATACGATTTTCATCTATTGTAACACTAGCTGCTGTACTTTTATTGATAATAATAACCAATTTTGAATTTAAAGTAATATATATTGTAATAATAGCTGTATTTTATGTAATGGTTTTTTCGTTCTTTAAGATTTTCGGAAAACAAATTGATGATTATAATAATCGTGAATTTAAGAAAAAATTCAGAAAACTCGAAAAAATGCAGAAACATGAGAATATAGAAGAATGGACAAAAAAGAAAACTCAGGAAATAGCACAACTAAAAGCAAATGAACAATTTAGGAAAGAATTTATTGGAAATGTAGCACATGAACTTAAAACGCCGATTTTTAACATTCAAGGATATACTTCAACACTTTTAGACGGCGCAATAAATGATCCCGAAGTAAATATAAAATACCTAGAAAGAACCGATAAAAACGCACAAAGGCTTGTGGCAATAGTCAAAGATTTAGACATGATTTCAAAGCTTGAAACCGGTGCAATAGTTCCTGATATTCAGCATTTTAATTTGACCGAAGTTGTTAGAGAAGTTTTAGATATACTAGAAGAAAAATCAAAAGAATATGGCGTAAATTTAGTTTTTGAATTTAATAAAGATTTATACGTTTATGCAGATAATGAAAAAATCACAGAAGTTATTCATAATTTGGCTCTAAATTCAATCATTTACGGAAGAAAAGACGGCAAAACCGAGATAATTATAAAAGAAAAAAAGAAAAAAGTTTTTGTTTCTGTGTCAGACAATGGAATAGGAATTGACGAAAAAAACCTCAATCACATTTTTGAACGTTTTTTTAGAGTTGACAAAAGCCGCTCACGAGAACGAGGCGGTTCCGGTCTTGGTTTAGCAATTGTAAAACACATTATTGATTCACACAATCAAACAATAACTGTCGAAAGCGAAGTTGGCAAGGGCACAAACTTCACTTTTTCTTTACCAAAAATAATTGAAGATTACGAATCAGATTGAAAAAGTAATTAAACTATTCAATCTGAAATTTATAACCAACTCCTTTTATGGTTTTGATTACTTCTTCGCCAATTTTTTGACGTATCTTTCTGATATGAACATCAATTGTTCTATCGCCAACAATGATGTTATCTCCCCAAATTTTTTCGTAAATCTCTTCACGGGAAAAAACCTTATCCGGAATTGATGATAAAAATGTTATTATTTCAAATTCTTTTTTTGGCAATATTATTTCTTCCCCGTTACTTATAATTAAATATCGTTCGTGGTCAATATAAAATTTTTTGTCAGAGTTTTTAGCTTTTGAAAAATCAACATCTTTTCTTCTGAGCAAAGATTTTATTTTAGACATCAAAAGTTTTGGTTTAATTGGTTTTGTAATATAATCATCAGCACCCGACTCAAAACCAACAATTTGAGAATAATCTTCACCTCTGGCTGTAAGAAAAGTAACAATAACGTCATCAAAATCAGAATTATTTCTAATTTCCTGACAGGTTTCAACTCCGTCCATTTCAGGCATCATAACATCAAGAATAATTAAATCCGGCTTATAATTTTCTAACTTTTTTAGAGCTTGAATTCCATTTTCAGCAGTCTGTATTTCGTATCCTTCTTGTTTGATGTTATAACTCAGAAATTCAAGGATATCCGGATCGTCATCAACAAGTAAAATTTTTTGTTTCATAAAAAATTATTTATTAATAAACATTTTACCTTAAATAGTATTATTGATTGCTTTGTACAAGTCTTATTCCAATTTGGCCGTCGTTAATTGTTGGTTCAAGATTAAATCTTCTTGATACAATCATAAAATCTTCAACAGCGTTAAAATAACCACCTCGGTAAATTCTATTTTTACCTTTTTCCGGTCCTTTTGGGTTGTCTTTTGGGCTGTTTGAATAATATTTAGGGTCGTAATAATCCCAGCACCATTCATAAGCATTGCCGGAAATATCATAAATTCCAAGACTGTTTGGTTTTAAAGTACCAACTTCGTGTGGCATATTGTCAGAATTTTCAGCAAACCATGCAAATTCGACTAAATCGCCCATATTCCTGCCACTTTTTCCACCCCTAGCTGCGTACTCCCATTCTGCTTCGGTTGGTAATCTGAAACCGTTTGCGTCCCAATTAATATTTAAAATTGTTAAGCCTGAACTATCTACTTTTATATCATAAACTTTATCAAGATTAAAACGACTACTCATCCAATTGCAATAAAAAATTGCTCCTTTCCAGCAGATGTTAATTGCCGGTAATTTGCCGCGACCAAAATTTCCGTCATTTAATTTTTTATAACCAGTTGCTTGACAAAATAAATCAAAATCGTCAAAAGTAACTTCATATTTTGCCATATAAAAGTCATTAACAGTAACTTCGTGTTCTGGCATTTCATCCATGCTACCCGAACCGGAACCGCCCATTATAAAAGTCCCACCTTCAACAAGAACCATTTCTGGTCGCTGAGAATAAACAAAAACTGACGTAAATAAAATTAAAAATAAAATTGCTCTTTTCATAGTTGTATGTTTTTTTGTGTGAATAGCTCATTGTTAATAATATGTGAAACACAATACTAAATTTATATACAATGCTCTATTTTTCATTTTGGGGAAAAATAAATTTTCTGGCTAAGATAATAAATATTAAGAAACTGCCTTGTCTCTATTTTTATTTTTTCTTGTCAAGAACTATGTTTCTTTTCGCTTTTAAAGCTGCTAGACGACTTTTTGAAGTAAAATATTTAACAATTTAATAATATAAATTTCATTATTTGAAGATACAAGCTACGAATTTTGTCTTTCTTTTCCTTCAATTATCCTTATTATTGTTTTTGTACTTTTGGGGTAAGATTATAGGAAGGATAATTCCCAAAAAAAGCACAAAGAAACACAATAAAAAATTGTGAACCTTTGTGCTAATTATTTGTTTTCAATATAAAAATACTAATGCGATTACAAATACAATATTCAAATTTTATATTCCGTCACACAATATTTCCGACTCGGTGTCGCCAACTAACAAAACAATTTTTTTACTCATTTCGTATAAATAATCAGGGTCTATATACTCAAAATCAGAAGTTTCAACATCTTCTTTTAAGAATTTTTCCATTTTCCCATTTTTATAATATATAGTGTAGGTATTTCCAACAGCTTCGCCTCCAGGAGTCCAAGTTCCATTTTCATTTTCCATTGGTCCATCATAAAAAGAATAATACTCACAATAAATTAGTTCATTGTCCCAATAATAAAATGTAACATCACTTCCACCATCTCCCATATAATATTCTACCGAAGCAATTCTAACATCTTGCTCTTCTTCATCAATAGCAAAATATATTGTTCCACATACTGTTTCGGTTTCGTTACTGATGTAATTTGTTCCATCTTTAATTTGTTGAACTTTTTCATCTGTTGTTAATTTTTCTCCAGAACAAGAAAATAAAAAGAGTACGAGAACTCCCAAAATAATTTTTTTCATTTTAAAGTATTTATAAAGTTAATAATATTTATTTTACATACTACAACATTTGAGCGCCATAAATAATATTACAGTCTTCTTCGTCTCCTTCAACAGTTATTCTGCCATTTTCAACAAATACATATTCAATAATAAATGTTTTCCCAACTAACTCAGGATTAGCAGTCATTCCATCATCACCAATAAAACTATAATCTAATTCAGGTTTAGTTTCATCAAAGTAATTCAAATAAAATGTAATAATTTCGCCATTTGATGATTCAAATACTAAATCTGCTTCTCCTTCAAATGCAGAACCATCAACAAAAACTAATTCTTCTACTGAAGTTACACCTTCCGAATATTCATCAACAAACACGTCATCCTCAATAAGCTCTCCTTCATCATAATAATCAGAATCATCTACTTCATTTATTACCTCTTTGTCGTTTGTTTCTTTTGTTGATTTATCATTTCCACAACTGGTAATAATAAAAAACACAAAAAACACTGCTACTAAAACTAATGTAATTCTTTTCATTTTCATTTTAAATTTACTAAAAAGTTAATAATTATACCGATTGCACATTGAAATTAGTCCAAACTTCGCAAAAACTCGTTTGAACAAAATCAATGTAGCATCGGCATTTACCAATGTAATTTATAAAATAGTTTTGGACTATTTTATAAAAACATTTGGTATTATAGGTTTATTTAAACCACGATTTTGTAGCAAATTTAAAAACTAAATAATAGGCAGTATTTATCAAGCAAAAAAAAATTAATCAAAACGTACAAAAAGTTTTTACGATTTAACAAATCATACGTAATTATTTGATTTCAAATTAGTTATGATGATTGATTTTTTTCAAATTGAAGGGAGTTTTCTCTGTGATTTTTTTTAATAGGCGGCTAAAATTTGATTGTTCGTTGTATTTTGTTCAAAATTAGACATCAGCAATGGAGCATTTTTTTATTTTTTATACTTCAACATAAAAAAATTCTCTAGCAACAGAATATAAAAAAATAATATTTTTTCTGATAATCATATCTTGGAATTGGGTAGATTAAAAAAACAAAGTCCATAAATAAAACCAATAGCTGGTTAATGTCTCAAAAAAACTAATTTGTAAACTGTAAAATTCAAAAGCAAAATAATCACTTTATTTTTTTAAAAACATAAATTAAACGGAATTATGACAAAATAAACATATTATTTTTCATCTTTCAGAAGATTATTTTTTTTAGCTAAAAACAACAAATATTCGTAAGCTGCCTCATAACTATTTTCGATTTTTTCGTCAAGAATAGCATCTTTAATTTCGTCTTTAAGAACTCCAATTATTTTTGAAGGTGCAATATTTAGCAATTTCATGATTTCATTTCCGTCAATTGGAGGTTGCCAATTGCGAATAAAATCCTTTTCTTCAAGCTCTTTTATTTTTACTCTAAGCTTTTGATAATTAGTTAAAAAACGATGTTGTTTTTCCTCTTTTTGAGTCGTAATATCTGATTCTACAAGAGTTAAAAGCGCATCTAAATCTTCGCCTGCATCAAAAACAAGACGTCTAATTGCAGAGTCGGTAATTGGTTCTGTAACCAAAGAAATTGGACGATGATGCATTTCAACAAGTTTTCGTACAAATTTCATTTTTTCATTCAATGGTAATTTCATTTTACGGAAAATACCAGAAATCATATTTGCTCCAACAATTTGATGATTATGGAAAGTCCAGGAGTTGTCAACAAATTTTTTGGTTTTTGGTTTTCCGATATCGTGCAAAATAGCACTCCATCTAAGCCATAAATCATCGGTATTTTCAGAAATATTATCCAAAACTTTTAATGTGTGTAAAAAATTATCTTTGTGACCAACATTATTATTTTTTTCAATTCCTGATAGGTTGTACATTTCAGGAAAAATAATTTCGAGTAACCCGCTATCAAACAACAAATTAAACCCTATTGAAGGTTGTTTAGAAAGAATTATTTTATTCAATTCATCAGTGATTCTTTCGCCGGAAATTATTTTAATTCTTTCTTTGTTTCTTTTGATTGATTCATAAGAATTTTCGTCAATATCAAAATTCAGCTGAGTTGCAAATCTTATTGCACGCATCATTCTTAATGGGTCATCAGAAAAAGTAATATCAGGGTCTAATGGCGTACGAATAATTTTAGCCTCAATGTCTTTTAAACCACCAAATGGATCAACAACATTACCAAAAGAAGCTTTGTTCATAGAAATAGCTAGCGCATTTATTGTAAAATCGCGTCGATTTTGGTCATCTTGAATAGTTCCGTTTTCTACTATTGGTTTTCTGGAATCACGTTGATAAGATTCTTTTCTTGCTCCAACAAATTCATATTCAGTGTCTTTATACTTGAACATTGCTGTACCGAAATTCTTAAAAACAGAAACTTTAATTTTGGGATTCAATAATTTGGCAAGTTTTTGGGCAAAATCAATTCCGCTGCCAACAATTACAAAATCAATGTCTTTTGATTTTCTATTAATAATTTTATCGCGTACAAATCCTCCAATTACGTATACTTCAAGACTTTCCTGCTCAGCTAATTCCGTTACTTTTTCGAAAATTTTTCCTTTTAATTCGATAATCATCATTAAGATTTAAAAAATATTAGCAAAAATAATAAAAAATGATTATTCACCACGTGCTTCTTTTACTAATGCTGTTTTTATGTTATCCGGAGTAATTTGTGTACAATTTCCATTGCCTATTTCGGTTAACTTTGTCAATTCTTCAAAATATTGTTCGTATTTATCAAAATATAAGGCACTTATTTGAATTTTGTCAACATTTTTGGAAACGATTTTAGTCATTTTGTCATCAATTTCAAAGTTG
>JAFGUD010000087.1 GCA_016938685.1 Bacteroidales bacterium
TAATGCCCCAGCAATAAACATTAAACCAGATAACAACTGACCCATAGTCAATCCCCAACTGGTCAAGAATCCAATCTGAGCATCGGGTGCACGAAACTGTTCACAGCATATTCTGAAAACTGAGTACAAAATAGCAAATATTCCAGATAATAAACCTGCACGCTCATTAAATTTTGTAAATTTCCAAAGACAAAACATTACTATAAATAAAACAATACCTTCCATAGAAGCTTCGTACAATGGACTGGGGTGTCGTGGTACATCGCCGTGACCAGCAAATATAACCCCCCATGGTCTGTTTGTCATACGTCCCATTACTTCCATGTTTATAAAGTTTGCAATTCTGCCAAAAAACAATCCAATAGGTGCAACAATCGCAATTGCATCCATTATTTTGAATGACCTGTTAAACCAATCCCAGAATTTTACTTTTTCAGATTTTTGTTTTTCAATTTTTCTTGCGAACAATAAAACTGATATTAAAACACCCAGCAAACCGCCATGAAAACTCATTCCGCCTTTCCAAACTGCCAGAATTTCCAATGGGTATTCAATAAAGAACGATAAATTATAAAACAAGACATAACCCAAACGACCACCAATTATCACACCAAGAACCACGGATGTAAATAAATCATCCAGCTGTTTATCTGATAAAATTGAGCCATTTTTTTTATCTGAAACCAATCGGCGAAAAAACCAGAAACCAATTAAAAACGCAGCAACATACGCCAGCGCATACCAGCGTATATTCAAACCAAAAACGGAAAAAGCCACAGGTGATATTGGATTTATAATTATTGCCATTTTTATACCTTTTTATTTACTATATCCAGCTGACTGTTCAATATTTTTTATTATTTCTTGTAACTTATTTATAATTTTTCCGTCTGGACATTTTTTACTAATTTCTTCTTCTAAACATTTTTTAGCAAGCTCTAGTCTTTTTGCAAATTCAGAAACCTCTTTTGATAAATCTGGTTTTCTTTTTGACGGAGACGCTATTAGAATTTTCGTCTTATTTTTTTGTGAAATGCAAGGCATTTTATTATCCTATTACAATAGTTGCTTATCTTGAAATTTTCTATTAATTATATTATATTAA
>JAFGUD010000088.1 GCA_016938685.1 Bacteroidales bacterium
AAGTAAGTACAATTAATAAACATATTAGCGGTTTGAAAATGAAGTGCTTCGAAATGCCCAACGCTTCATACACCAACCGTTATGCACAAGCGGAAAAAAGACAACGACACAGCAAATTGACAATGAAAATGAATATTAAACTTGTAATGAATAAAGAAACTGAAAGACTGACTGCTCGACACACAAGCCGACCTGATTTTTTTTATTTTTTTTGCCCACCCACTTTTTTTAGTTCAATTTTACCCAGCCCACATTGGCACATTGTCTGTTGCCCCGACTCACAAAGCCAACCCTTCGGCAAAAGCCAAAGAGCCAATTTTGCCAACGCTTCTAAGACAGATAATCAGTTTATAATTGTAAATTAGCATTTTAATTTTTTTATAGCACTTTTTATGAAATTTATAACACAATCACCGAAAAAAGCATTAAAAGCGTTCTTGAAACAAAGACCTAATGAAAGCGAAAGAGATAAATTCAAGGCGAATCTTATTGCTTTACTTGACAAGATTAGTGTTATTGAAAAGCAACCCAAAGACGAAAGCGAAGAACATCTAAAAAATAATCTTCGTGACTTCCTACGTGACACTTTCTATATTGAAAGTAACGCAATAAACACTAAAGACAAAAAGGACTTGGTAATATACATCGGCAAATCAACTGACACCGATGCTGCCGTAATCATTGAAGCAAAACGACCTTCCAATGTTAAAGAAATGGTTTCTGCTGACAATGCAAATAAAAAAGCATTACACGAACTCATACTTTATTATCTGAATGAAAGAAACCAATCAAATAATATTCAACTCAAACAACTTGTAATAACCAATATTTACGAATGGTTTATTATTGATGCAAACCAATTTGACAAACACATTTACCGAAATACTCAGATAAAAAAACTTTATGAAACCAAACTCAATGACAAAAAAGATAATCCCTGGTTTTATGAGGAAATTTCAAAAATCATTTCAAAAATTGAAGATGAAATACATTGCGTTTACTTTGACATTCGGGATTATGACAGGATTTTAAGAAATAATATAACAGAAGATGATAAAGAACTTGTTGCACTATATAAAATTATTTCACCGCAACATTTATTAAAAATTGCTTCACCAAATGACAGCAATACGCTAAATGAAAGATTTTATAAAGAATTGCTTCATATTATTGGACTTGAAGAGGCAAAAGAAGGTACAAAAAATGTAATCAGACGAAAAAAAGAAAATAGAAATGTTGCTTCCCTTATCGAATTGACCGTTGAGGCATTAAAAACTGAAGATACTTTTCACCGCATTCCCGACATCAAGATTTATGGCGAAAACAAAGAAGAACAAACTTTTAATATTGCTTTAGAACTTTGTATCACTTGGATAAACAGAATTTTGTTTTTGAAATTATTGGAAGGTCAACTCATATCTTATCATCAAGGCAATAAAGATTATCGTTTTCTTAATTCCGAAACTATTCACGATTATGACGAATTGTTTAAACTTTTTCACAAAGTTTTGGCGGTTAATATTCCAGACAGAACCGAAGCAAATAAAAACAAATACAGTCGTGTTCCCTATTTGAACAGCTCCCTTTTTGAAATCAGCGAATTGGAAGACCAAACAATAAAAATTAATTCGCTTGAAAATGATGGTGAACTTGAATTGATTAACACAACGATTTTAAAAGAAATAAAAAAGAAGGCAGACAAGCTGCCTTCACTTAATTATCTTTTTAATTTTCTTGATGCTTATGATTTTTCCAGTGAAGGCGCAGAAGATTGGCAGAAAGACAATAAGCAATTAATAAATGCTTCTGTTCTTGGTAAAGTGTTCGAGAAAATTAATGGTTATCGTGATGGCTCAATTTTTACACCTGCATTCATTACAATGTATATGTGCCGTCAATCCATTCGTTTAGCGGTTGTAGAAAAGTTCAATGAAGCACTATCTGAAAAAGGGAAAAAACTATTTGACAAGTTTGACGATATTAAGAATTACACCTCTCGTCATTTTAAAACGGAAGAAGTTTTAAAAGCAAATGAAATCATTAATTCTCTTCATATTTGCGACCCTGCTGTTGGTTCGGGTCACTTTTTGGTTTCGGCACTCAATGAAATTATTGCAATTAAAGCAGAGTTAGGAATTTTAGCAGACGACAAAGGCAATAATGTAAGTGGTTATGAAATAGAAATAGTAAATGATGAATTAATTATAACAGACCAACAGGGAAATATTGTTGAATATAAGTTGCAAAACGGAAAACCTGCAAATAAAGAAATGCAGCGTTTGCAAAAAACACTTTTCCATCAAAAAGAAACTATTATTGAAAATTGCTTATTCGGTGTTGACATAAATCCTAAATCTGTTTTAATCTGCCGTTTACGTTTATGGATTGAACTTTTGAAAAACGCATATTACAAAGAAGCAGAATACACTGAACTTGAAACACTTCCAAACATTGACATAAATATAAAATGTGGAAACAGTCTATTGAGCCGTTTTGCTTTAGATGCCGATTTAAGCAAGGCTCTGAAAAGTATTAAGTATGATATAAAAGCATACAGAGGCTTTGTTAATGATTATAAGAGTGAGAAAAACCGTGAAGTAAAACGTGGATTACAAAAAATAATAGATACAATTAAAAGTGATTTTAAAACCGAAATTGTAAAATCTGGTAAAGATTATCAAAATTGGTATAAGGCAAAAGGAGAACTTGAAGTTCTTACCCTACAAACAAAATTGTTTCAAAAAACGCCTGCCGAAAAGAAAAAATGGAATGAAGATGTAAAAGCACTTACTGAAAAGATAAAAAAATATGAGGCAATTTTAGACGAAATTAAAACGAATGTTATTTATAAGAATGCTTTTGAATGGCGTTTTGAATTTCCCGAAATCATTGACAACAAAGGCAACTTTGAAGGTTTTGATTTAATTATTGGAAACCCTCCTTACATTAAAGAATACGAAAACCGTGATGCTTTTAATGGGCTAAGAAAATTAGATTGTTACCAAGGCAAAATGGATATATGGTATTTATTTGGGGACTTAGGATTAAGACTATTAAAACCGAATAACCACTTATGCTATATTGCAACAAACAACTGGGTTACAAATGCAGGTGCTTCAAATTTTAGAAACATTGTCATCAAAAATAGTAATATAGTCAATCTTATTGACTTTGGAGCATATATGATTTTTGAAAACGCATCAATTCAAACAATGATTATGCTTTTCAAGAATAACACAACGACTGACAATTACACATTTGATTATAGACGATTGGAAGGAGACAAACTTGTTTTACAAGATGTATTGAATTTGTTGGAAGGAACTGAAACGGAAAAGACAAATTTACTTTCGCCCTCTATCGTTAAAGCAAATTTAATTGACAAACCGCTAACATTTAATACTGATGAAAATTCAGATTTGTTAGACAAGATAAAAACGAAGCATAATTTCATTATTGACCCTAAAAAAGAAATTGCTCAAGGAATTGTACCTAATCCAGATGTTGTGAATAACAACAATATTTTGAAATTGCCAGCCGCAAGAGTTAAAAATGAGAATATTAAAGTCGGTGACGGTGTTTTCATTTTAGATAAGGGCTATTTCAGCAAGTTATCAGCAAAAGAAATTAAATATATTAAACCAGTTTATGAACCATATCTCATTGACAAATATTCTATCAATGATTACGACAAAGAAATAATCTACATCACGAAAAAGAATTTTAAAAATGATGCTCCAAAACTTATTTCTCATTTAGAAAAGTTTAAGGAAATTATGGACGACCGCAGAGAAAACCAACAAGGAAAACTTGGTTTTAATCATTTGCATTGGCCAAGAGATGAATATTTCTTTGAAAAAGGCGAGAAAATTCTTTGCGTAAGAAAGTGTGCAATTCCAACTTTTGCATTTACAGAAGAAGAAGCGTATGTGATGATGTCTTTTAATGTTATTCGTTCAAAAAGAGTAAATCTAAAATATCTGACAGGTTTACTCAACTCAAAACTTGTTGCATTTTGGCTTCGTAAAAAAGGAAAAATGCAGGGTAACGCTTATCAGTTAGACAAAGAACCATTACTTGAAATTCCTATTTACAAGCCAGCAGACAAAGAAGCAAACGAAATTGCAAAATTGGTTGACAAGATTATTTCACTTAAACAGCAAGGCAAAGACAGCAGCGAACAAGAAAAGAAAATTGACGAATTGATTTATAAACTTTACGACATAACAATAGCGGAACAAAAAATAATTGAGGGAAAGTGAGCGGTTTGCAATATTTTTATACCAAATATGGCGTAGTTTACGCTGGTTGGAAATTTGAAGAAATGAATTTCCCTGATTATACTATTGTTATTCAAGGAACAAAACTTAAAGATTACCGTGAGTTAAAACACACAGATAAAACGCTTGAAAAAATCAGTGAGTATGGCTGGGTATTAGCCAATGAAGTTATTGCGGGAACAATAGACAGCAACAAATTTAATCCTTCTAAAAAAAATCATCAAAGCGACACTTGGTATGGTGATTATGACAGGAAAGTAATGTTTGTATTTGGTGCTGGTGCATCTGCAAATTGTGTTTATGGTAATGAAAAAACAGATTTTGAGAAAGACCAATTAAGACCACCTTTAGGTCCTGCACTATTTGATAAAAAATTTTCTGATTATTACAGACGTTACAAAGGCGTGAAGCAATCACTTCATTTTTTACAAGATGTAAATCCCGATGTAGAGGAATTATTTGAACGTGAATGGAAAAATATACATAAAGAGAATAATCAAGCAGTATTATCCCGTCACATCAATATTCAGTACTATTTACAGGAAGTTCTAAGAGATGTTACAAAACGAGTAACAGAAGAATATTTTGCAAAAAATCTTTATGCGAAATTGGCTAACAAACTACAAAAGTCTTATGCGGCGAGTGTGAAAAATATTTATGGCAGACAGTCATTTAAAAAGTTTGCTTTCGTTTCATTCAATCAGGACACGATTTTAGAAACTTTTATTGAAGAGCAATTTAAGACATCACTTACTACGCTTGATGACTACGTAAATGTAAATGACAGCCCTTTTTGCATTTTCAAACCCCACGGTTCTTGGAATTGGGGTTGGGAATTTCCTGACATTACAAAATTCAACGGTAATACAGCAGATTGGTTATTTGATAATAATATCAATTTCTTTCAATTATATTACAATTTGCTTGGAGACCATATCAATATGATTGACTGGAGTACTTGGGGTATTGAAGCATCGCTACATAAGCACAATTTAGGTAAACACACCATTGACAAATCTCAGCTAAAAATTATCGGAAACGACAATTTTAACAACTATTTTCCTGCATTGCTTCTGCCTTACCGTGACAAAGACGAATTTACAATGCCTTTACGCCATTTCTATAATATGCAACACTATTTATCTAATGTAGAAACGCTGATTATAATTGGTTGGAAAGGGAATGAAGATGCTTTTAATAGGTTATTATTTCAGCACGCTAACAAAATAAATAAAGTAATCATTGCAGACCCAAATCCGCAATTGGTTGAAGAAAATCTTAGCCCGATTTTATCGAAAATAAATATTGAAAAGATTATTTATAAAAACTTTGAAGACTTTGTAGAAAATGGAATTGACAAAGAAATACAATAGCCATCGCATTTGCAAGCACATTGCCAAAGCCACACGAGCCAACGCTACAAACCAAAGCTTTGTCAAAGAGCTTGCAAAGCCGACCCAAAGAAAAATTGAACAAAAAAACCGACCCTTAAAAAAAATAAAAAAAGCCAACACACGGGCGACACAGACAGGAAAGGAAAATGAAGTAGTAATTTGACAAGTTTAATATGAAAGTGCAATTTGACCCAAACACACAGACAGACAAGAACCGCCAGTGCATAACATCGTATATAAAACATTTGGCAGTCAGTGGGTTATCGAGCGTTTCAGCTCGTATCAACAGTACGTGTAGCTTGACAGGAAAGTGCTTCGAAATGCCAAACGTTTCATATACGTAACCGTTAGCAACCATAATAAAAAGTAGAAACTTTGTTGAATAAATATTTAAATTTATCACTAACAATAAATTTTAATAAAATGAAATATCTAATTCCTTTTCTTCTGCTTACAATTATTTCATTGTCTGGTAATGCCCAATTAGATTCGTTAAAAGGTTTTATTATTGAAATCAATTCAAGTGATATTTATATTGACCTATCAAATTCGGATATCAGTATTGGAGACACATTAATGGTTGTTGGAGAACCAGAATATTTTATTCATCCAATAACTAAAGCAAAAATTAAAAAAGAAGATAATATTATTGGTCTTATAAAAGTAAATGAAAGTTATCAGGAATATTCTCAATGTAGTTTGATTCAAGGAGATATAAAAGACTTAAAAAAAGGAATGAAACTTAAATACAAAATCAATAAGGAAAACATAAACAATTCTAATAATATTGCCTCATTAAGAAAGGATGAAATAGAAAAAAATTCAAAAAGTGAAAACTCAATAATTCAGCAAAATATTGGTAATAATGTGAATGTTACAAATATTATAAATAGTAATGAATATGATAAAAATGTCCATGAATCTGGAATTAGAATAATTGAAATCAATAACACAACCAAACCTTACTTAGTTACTATTCAAAGATATGACAACAAAAATTTCAAAGAAAATAGAAATTATTTAGTATTTAAATATGACACTATCGTACCAAAAACTGAGGGGAAAAACTTAAAACTTAAAAACAAAGTAGTTGGTCGAATAAAAACAAATGAATCAAATTCTACAAAAGTTAAAAGTCTATTTTATACGAAAGAAGTTATAACAGATAATTATAAAGACTTTGTAGTTAACAATGATTTTAAGTTTTCACATTTATTTGCTAGTGCAGTAGGTTATAATCAACTAGTAAAAGAAGAATTAAATGCTCCTCTCAAAAAATTAGGGATTGGTTTTGGTGCATCATTTTTCCCTCAAATTGGTAATTCAGTTAATAGTTTACTAAAAGTTGGATTTAATATAGATATCGTAAAAAACGAAGAAATTAAACAAATATATAATGGGTACTCTTTGGAAGCACCTAAAAAACTTGATATAGTTCCTTCATTATTTATTAAAATTTCTTTGTTTAATCAATTAAAACTTTCTAATAATGAATTTTGTGTAGGTATCGGTTATGCTCCTTATAAAGATAATTGGAAATTTTTGAGAACTTCTGAAGAAGAACCAATTAAATACTATAGCTTTACGAATGTTACCTATAATTCGCCTTATATCTCAGCTGATTTTAGAATGCATTCAATAATGCTGGAGATTCAAATTATTCCAAATCAATTCGGAAGAGAAGCCCAACTTGACTATAATAATCCTGATTCTTACTTGTATGCAAATGGATTAAAAGACTATTATAAAACGTATAATACTCTTAATTTTAGAATTGCTTATGTTTTTTAGTTTTAAAAAATAAAAATTTAATATCGAGAGTAATATGTATTAAATTAAAATTACAGTTGCTAACACAGTACATATTGCAGGGCGGGGTTCGGTGGTACGCCAACTGCGGATTCTCGTTTCGTAGTTCCGTGTCCTTCGGACAGGAACGCTCTCCGAAATCCGCCCCGACAACATGTACCAACCGTTAACGGCAAGTTTGAGGAAAAATAA
>JAFGUD010000089.1 GCA_016938685.1 Bacteroidales bacterium
AAAATGGCAAAAACAACATTTTGGGACGTAATTGAAAAAACCATAGAGAAAGTAGGAACACCACTTTCAGCCAAAGAAATTTGGGGAAAAAGCAAATGAAATTGGAACTATCGGTGATTTTACAACAAGCGGAAAAACCCCATGGGCAACGATTGGCGCATATTGCTATACTGATATAAACAACAATGGAGACAATTCATTAGTGGTACAAACAAGTGAAAGACCGGCACAATTTTTCCTTAGAAAACTATATCAAAAAGCGGACATTGAAAAGCTTCAAAAGCAAAAGGATATTGAACAATCTAAAATAGAGAAAAAAGAAACAAAAAAGTTTAGCGAAAGAGATTTACACCCGATAGTTGTAGCTTACGCTAACATAGATACTCATTTCAAGGCAAATGTTAAAACTATATTTCATGAAAACTCTTCTAAAACAACCAAAGGACAAAATGAATGGTTACACCCTGATTTGGTTGGTGTGTATTTCCCATTCAAAGACTATTCAGTTGAGACAAGAGAAATACAAGATTATTTAAGAATAAGCTCAATAAAACTGTATTCGTTTGAACTAAAAATAAATCTGAATTTTAGTAATTTACGACAATCTTACTTTCAAGCAGTTTCAAATTCAAGTTGGGCAAACGAAGGCTATCTTGTAACTTTAAATCTTGACGACGACCCAACATTAAAAGATGAGATAAGAAGATTAAACAATGCCTTTGGAATAGGTTTGATTAAGTTAAATGCAGATAATGTATATGAAAGTGAAATTGTATTTCCGTCAAGAATAAATCAGGAAATAGATTGGGATACAGTTAACCGATTAGCCAATGAAAATGCTGATTTTAACGATTTTCTGAAATTAATTACAGAAGATTGCAAGTTGGGGAAAATTAAAAGTCAGTATGACAAAGTATTAAAACCAGAGGAATTAATTGATTATATCGATAAGAAAGGAATAAATAAATAGCTCTAACATTGTATTGAAAAACATTGCGGGGCAGTGCATTAAGAAACGAAATTGCAAACTTTCAACTTTGGTGCAAAAATCGACATTTGTGGTAGCCCCGCAACGTTTTCAATACATTCACGTTATCGCAAATCAAAAAAAACGATTGATATAGAAAATAACGAGATAATGATTAGATTTGAACAATAAAAAATGATTGATAAAAATGTGTGACAGCGTCACACAAATTCAAAAAACATGATTGAATTAAGAAATAATATTGATTATCAACAATTAATAGAAAAGATTGGGAATACTTACCAATCAGCAAAAAGTAAAATAATTTCAGCAGTAAATACTGAAATACTTTATACTTATTGGCAAATTGGTAAAAACATTATAGAATTTGAACAAGGCGGAAAATTGAAAGCCGAATATGGAAAACAACTTTTAGACAATTTAGCAAAAGATTTAACATTACAATACGGTAGAGGGTTTAGTCGAAGTAATTTAAACTATATGAGACTATTATACAATAAATACCCAATTTGTGAGACACTGTCACACAAATTAACATGGTCTCATTATTATGAATTATTGAAAGTGGAAGATGATTTAGCAAGAGAATTTTATGAAAAACAGGCAATTAAAGAAAATTGGACAATCAGAGAATTGCGAAGACAAAAGAAAACGGCTTTGTTTCATAGAATTGCAATAGGAAAAGACAAAGAAAAAATTTTGGAATTATCCAAAAAAGGACAAATAATTCAAACCGAAGAAGATTTTATAAAAAATCCACATGTTTTTGAATTTATGAATTTTCCAGAAAATTATGAATATACTGAAAATGACATAGAAAAGGCAATAATCAATAATCTACAACATTTTTTATTAGAATTAGGAAAAGGTTTTGCATTTATTGGGCGACAACAACGTATTACATTAAACAATAGACACTATTTTGTAGATTTGGTATTTTATCATGTTAAACTAAAATGCTATGTTTTAATAGATTTGAAGATTGGCGAAGTTGCACACGAACATATTGGTCAAATGAAACTTTATTTGGGATATTACGAAAAAGAAGTAAATGATATATCAGATAACGAACCAATTGGATTAATTTTATCAGAAGAAAAAGATGATATAATGGTAGAATATGCAATGCTAAAAGATACATCAAAATTGATTGTATCCAAATATCAATTATATCTACCTGATTTAGAACAATTAAAAAACAAAGTGCGAGAAATAATTGAAAAATAAAAAAGCATAACACGCAACACCCGACAATGCAGGGCTTTGGTAGTAACTTGAAACATTTTGCAAGTAATTTACATTTTACGTTATTGAAACAATAGTGCGTTGAAATTCCGCAACGTTTTCACTACATTCACCTTAGCAACTATAAAAAATGAAAAAACTTATATTGATAATACATTTGATTTTAATTTTTACGATTTGTAAATCGCAAGAAATTTCGAATGATACAATACTTGAATTAAACGAAAACGATTTATATAATTGTGAAATTTATGAAAATATATACCATTGCAATGTTGGGCCATTTGACATTGATGATAATCCAATTTTTATGGATGAAAGGAATTTTAATATAAGTATGACTATCACAAATCCCAAAACAGATAAAAGTGTGGAAATTCCGGATGAACCGAGCGTTTACAATTTAACAGTCGTGAAAACAAAAATAATATTGAATAAAACAACTAATGTAATGGATATTGAAGGATTTGTAGAAGGTGGCTGGCATGGTGCCAAAAGTCAGGTTTATGTTTATATTGGAAATAAAGTTGATACTGTTTCATATATTTATTTATCACCTTCATTACACGGACCGATTTATTATAATGGTAAAAAAGTTAAGGAAACTAATGTAATTGATACATTGCCATCTTTTAAGTTTGCAAGTTATGATAAATCAATTTCAGAAGTAGGATTTGATGACCATAAACAAAGAGCATTTAAAATTAGTGCAAAAATAAATGAAAATAGTATTCTTGTTTTTGGTCAAAGTTCAAGTTATTCAGAAATATTTTTAATAGGTAAACTATTAGATGATAATATGATAAACATGGAAAATGAATAATAATAAAGATGCTAACATACAATATGCGAGAATTGCGGGCATTGTACGGAACTTGAAAAATTGAAACAATTGTGCGTTGAAATTCCGCAAAAAAAGCAACGCCGCCTACCATTTTTCGTTATGCGTCATAAAACAGAAAAACAGGCTTCATTGCCTGTCGCCACAGAATTAAAATCACATTTTCGGGCTCGAAAACCGTGAATTTAGGGCAGAAAAAACACCTTTCGGAACTTCTCAAAAGTTTCAAACTTTTGAGAAGTTAGCCTCGAATACAATTTGCCAAAACCGTGATTCAAACTAAGGAAAACATCGCACGAAAGTGATTTTTCGCAAGCCCGGACAAAGAAAAACGGCGCATAACATCGGCTATAAAAACATGCTCTTTGAGCCGTCAGTTGCCGTGGGAAATTATATTTGCAAGGCCGTAAAAAATTAATATCTTTGAAAGAAATAGGGCAGAAACAGTGCTATTTTCAGTCGTAAAAGCGACTTGCACAAAAATAGGACGTTTCATGGCTAAAGCGTTGTGCGTAACTGAATGGTTATTTGAGTGAAAGAAATATAAAATAGTTATTTTTGTAATTTGAGAAATACCTAAAATATTACATTGAAATAATGAAAAACAACAAAATCAATATAAAAGGGACAGAGATAGCATTATTTTCAAAAAACGAAGATGATTTCATTTCTTTAACAGATATAGCCAAATATAAAAATAAAGAAGCAACAGGATTAGTCATATCACATTGGTTAAGTGCTAAATACACAGTTGAATTTATGGGGTTTTCGGAACAAATGCATAACCCTGATTTTAATGTTACTGAATTCAGTAACATTAAAAATGAAGCCGGTTCAAACGGCTATGTATTAAGTGCTAAACAATGGATTGAAAAAACTAATGCAATTGGGATTATTTCAAAGCCTGGAAGATA
>JAFGUD010000090.1 GCA_016938685.1 Bacteroidales bacterium
AGAACGTATTGACTTTTCCGGCGGTAGAGGTTATATGGAAAAAGATTGGGGACGTTCATTTCCAAGTGCTTACATTTGGATGCAAACTAATCATTTTAGCAAATCGGGTATTTCGTTAAAATTATCTGTAGCAAATATTCCGTGGCTTGGCAGATCTTTTGTTGGTTTTATTGCAGGGTTATATTTTGATAAAAAGCTAATAGAATTTACAACCTACAATGGTTCACGACTTATAAAATCTTATGCAGACGAAAAAATTGTTGAAGTGATACTCGAAAATAAAAAATATCAACTTCAAATACAAGCACAAAGAAACCATGCCACAGAACTTGCTGCTCCAATTCAAGGTTTTATGGATGGTAGAATTAGCGAAAGCATGACGTCTGAAGTTAAGGTAAAACTTATTGATAACAAAAACAATAAGATTTTATTTGATGATTTTGGCAGGAATTTGGCATTAGAAGTAGCCGGCAATTTACCTGAAATTTTAGTAGATAAAAGTTCTTAAATTTTAATTAAAGTCGTTGATAATAAAGCATATTTTGAAACATATATACTTAAACAAAAACATATTATTACAATGAAAAGTATTTTACAACTAATAATTTTCAGTTTAATTACTTTTTCTGGCCTTAGTCAATCAAACTCGAAAATAATCGGAATTTGGAATGGCGGATATGCTTTTGGTGGAGAATATACAGATTCATTATTAGTATTTCAATTTAATAAAAATAATGAGTTTCATTTTCAATATGGACCAAACCACTATGACGAATATAATAATTATCAGATAAATGGAGACACTCTTTTTCTACTTCAAAACAGTGGATTTCAAGAAGCAGCATTCATAATTGAAGAACTAACAAATAGCATTTTAATTATTCAAGCAATCAATTGGTCAGCTGTTTACATCACTAGTGATTTGTGTTCACCTTGGTCGTGTAACGAAAAGCCTCAGATTTCGATTGATGCCGATTTTGAAACAGAAAACATCTTAAATAATGATGTTCTAAATACTAAACTTGAATTTGAAATTCTAAAATAATATAATTCCAAAAACTAAGAAGATATTCGATTTGAACTTTTTTTCTGATTTTGCAAATTAATAGAAAAAATTTAATTTTACTTTGTAAAAAAAATCTTCAAAAAGACAATTCAGCAAAGTAAATTGATACATTTTTTCAAATCACAAATATTACATTTTCAACATTAAGTTTTAACGAGAATATATTAAAAAAAATCTAATTCAAAATATTTTACAGGAAAATAGATTTTACAAATAAAAGATTAAAAATTTGGAAAAATTAAGCGAAAACATTCAATAAAATTGAAAGAATTAATGAACTCTGATGTTTATTATTTTAAAAAAGTTTACCTAAATGAACAAAACTCAAAAAATAATCGTAAAAAACACTAAAATTACAATTGTTTCAAGAAACGAAGAAGACTATATCTCATTGACTGACATGGTTAAATCTTTTGGAGGAAGTAGTGTTATTGAGAATTGGTTACGAAACAAAGACACGATAGATTTTTTAGGAATTTGGGAGCAATTATACAATCCAGATTTTAATTCCCTCGAATTCGAGGGAATTAAAAATGAAGCAGGTTACAATAGATTTAGTCTTTCTGCAAAAAAATGGATTGAAACAACAAATGCAATTGGATTAATTGCAAAAACTGGACGATATGGAGGAACTTATGCTCAAAAAGATATTGCTTTTGAATTTGGTTCGTGGTTAAGCGCTGAATTCAAATTATATCTTATAAAAGAATTTCAAAGACTTAAAGACGAAGAAAATAGAGCAAAATTTTTAGAATGGGATTTGCAAAGAACTTTATCTAAAATCAATTATCGAATTCATACAGATGCAATAAAAGAAACACTTATACCACCTGAATTGACAATCAAACAAAAAAATAATGTATATGCAGACGAAGCAGATATGTAAAATGTTGCATTATTTGGAAAAACAGCAAAAGAGTGGAGAAAAGAAAATCCGGAAAAGAAAGGAAATACTAGAGATTATGCAACTTTGGAACAACTGGTAGTTCTCACTAATTTGGAAAGTGTTAATGCTGTTTTAATTAGAAAGGAATTATCTCAAAATGAAAGATTATTAAATTTGCACGAAATTGCTAAAACCCAAATGAAATCTTTAATCAATAATCCTACCTTGAAGAAATAAAATAATACTTTTAAATACACAAATAATAAGTGAAAAGATTTGAATTTGAAACTTAAACCGTTATAATTTATTTAAGAAATCAGATGAAAGGAACAAGATTCTTTTTAAAACACACAATGAGATGATTATCTTGGGAGTAACATCTGACAATAATGTAAAAAACAAAAAAGAAACAGATGAAAAAATATTTAGCAATAATTTTCTTCATAATCTTTTATTCTTGTTCGGAGCAAGCACCAGTAGATAAAACAACAGAAAAAATTGGACAAGAATCTTTTGAATTGGATTCAGATAAAGATAGCTTAATGGTTTTTCTTATTTATGGTGAATTAGCACCAGCAGGATATTTAGATGATGAAAATCCAATTACTGAAGAATATGGATTTAAACTAAAAAGAGTAGCAGGATGTGAAGTAGATGAAGCTTTTGTAAATGACATTCTGAAACAAAATAATAATGCATTAATTGAAATGAACAAAAAATATGGTGATGATTGGATAAAAGAATTTGAAAAGAAAACTAATTACAAATTGGCAATTCCATTCGATTAAATCATAATAAAAACTTACAAAAAGGCAAATGAATCATTATTCCACAGTCATTAAAACCATATTAATTCCTGAAATTTTAAATATTCCCCAAAAGTTCATCTTAACTAAACCTCTTTGAAAAACTGCACATATTTTTATACTGTTAAAACCTACCAACTGGAAATCAAATAAGTAATTACAAAATGTTATAGGAATTAAAATATAAAACAAAACTCACAATTATTTCGCTTTCTTCAATCCATTTTAGCAAGTTTTAAATAATTTTCAGAAAATAATTATTTTCAACAAATAGAATTTTAAAAAAATGCTTAACTTTGTAGAAGTAATTTAATAAAAAAAAACAAACCATATCTATTTATCTGCAATTTGATGCCAGACTTTTTTCTAAGAAAAAACCAACAATAAACCTCTTACTTACAAACAATTAACAATCAAACAAAACAATAAATAAAATCCATGAAAAGCGCAGGAAAACACCCACCCAACAATATATATATATTTGTTGCTTTTTTGTTTATTTCATTTAATAGTTTTGGTCAAAATAATTCGATTGAAACTTTAAAATCAAAATTAAAGACTTCGAAAGATTATGAAAAATCAGCTATTTCATACCAAATCGCTTTATCTTATTTCGCTTCAAACGATGAACTTTGTGAATTTTATGCTAATGAGTCTATAAAATATGCAAAAAAGAATACTCAAACGAATGAACTAATTGATTCTTATCATCTATTAGCAGAATATTACATTAAAAATGCAAACTATAAAGATGCTGTAAAAAACTACGAAAATGAATATGAAAAACTAAAAACAACCACTAGAAAAAAAGATATAGCAATGGTTTTGTTTAATTTAGGACAAACGAATAATATATTAGGTAGAGAAAAAAAGTCAACCGATTATTTAGAAGAGTCTTTACTTATTTCTGAGAGCATAAATTACAAATACCTTATTAAAAGAATCTATAATTTATTATATGAAATTAATTATGATAGAAAAAAATACAAAGAAGCAATTGAGTATCTAACAAAATACATGGAAATTGCAGAATATGAATACAAAAACGAGAAAGAACTAAAGATTGAAGAGGCTAATATGTTAATAGCTCTGAAAGATTCTATAATTGATGAACAAGAAACAGATTTTGATTCTGTTACAGTCATTAACAATGAACTAAATACATTATCTAACGAACAACAACTGGAGATTAAAAACCTTAATTTAGAAAATCAGCTTAATAAAGAAAAATTAAGCAATCAAAAGCTTTCAATTTTACTCTTAATACTATTTATAGTGTTTATTGCAGTAATAGCTTTTTTAATTCTAATACAACTTCGTCAAAAGAAAAAAATCAATGAAGTTTTAACAATTAAAAGTTCTACAATAAAGCAACAAAATGAAGAAATAAAAACACAAATTGATAAAATACAATCAATAAACCAAGAAATTATAATGTCTCGCGATATTATTCAAGAGAAAAACAGAAGCATTACTCAAAGTATCAAATATGCTAAAAGAATTCAAAAAGCTGTTTTTCCTGCTATTCAAATATTAAACGAAACATTTTCAGAACATTTTATTTTCTTCAAACCCAAAGATATTGTAAGCGGCGATTTTTATTGGCTTCATAAAAATAAAGACAAAGTTTATGTGATTGCAGGAGACTGCACAGGTCACGGAATTCCCGGTGCTTTTATGAGTTTATTAAGTATTAGTTTTTTGAACGAAATTGTACCAAATTCCAAAAGCCTTAATGCTGGTGAAATTCTTGATTTATTAAGACATAAAATTAAAACTACCTTACATCAAAATTCTAATACAGACGGACAAAAAGATGGTTTAGATGTTTCATTTTGTATTATTGACCACGACAGCTTATCACTGGAATTTGCAGGAGCAAATATTCCTATTTATATCGTTAGAGAAAAGGACAATGTTTTAGATTGTAAAAACATCAAAAACTATAAATTGTTTGAATCCGAAAACATATCTCTTATTGAAATAAAAGGAGATAAACAGCCTGTAGCAATTCATATAAAAGAAAAGCCATTTGCAAATCAAAAAATAAATTTACAAAAAGAAGATAAATTATATATGTTTTCAGATGGATATTCAGATCAATTTGGAGGAAAAAACAATTCTAAATTTATGTCTAGAAATTTCAAAAAACTTCTTGTTGAAATATACTCAGAAAGCATGGATGAACAAAATAAAATACTTCATGAAACCCTTTCTAAATGGCAAAAAAACACCGAACAAGTAGATGATATACTGGTTCTTGGCTTAAAAATATAATTCCATTTTCATTGTTCCTAAAATCAGAAAAATTAAATCAAAAAAAGACTCACAATTGTTTGTGAGTCTTTTCTTTAAACTTTTGAAGATTCGTGTTCCTCAATCCATTTTAGCAGAAAAGCTTTCATATCAACTAAAGCACTTTTATCCCCATCTAAATATTTAACTTGAAAATCTTTAACACCGTTAATAAAATCTACTTGTTTTTTCTTCATACATGCCAAAGCATCTGAATCCGAACGATAATTCAATTCATTATTCACAAAAAAATCCTGTGCATAAAAATGCAATTTATTAATAATCACCAACACATCGTGATTTTCAGTTTCTTTTTCGCAATTATTATCAAGACATTCTATTATTTTTCTAAGATTTGATAAAAATCGGTCTAACTCTTTTTGTAAAAATCTATATTGCATATTTTTGTGAATTTATAAATTAAAGAAAGTAAAAAAAAAATCAATTTTTCACTATACTTGCACAAATTACAGCTAAATTTCACAAAAAAAAAGTGACTATTGTCATTTATACAGCTTATCTAGATATTAATACTATTTTTTCTCAACACAATAAACATACAAAAAGCTTATTATTAGACTATTTCATTAATTTGTTATTCGTCAAATAACTACAAATTTGGTCAAAAATTATTATAGCTAAGTTTAATTAAACAATATTGCAATACTATCAATCTTAAAACCAATTTGTTGAAAATAATCAAGAAGTTCCATGTGAATTTTGTGTGTTCGCATAGAATGTTCATCTTGACTCATTCTTTGATAATGTTTAACCCTGTATTCCAGTTCAAGTTTTTTATACTTTTCCCATTTTTGAACAGCTTTTGTTGCTTTTTGCAGGTCATTTGTAGAAAAATATTCTTCTAATCGTGTAAGCTGTTTTCTGATTTTTTCATAATATGTATGCAAATCTAACTTGCCTTCTTCTGAAAAATCAACATTTAATTTGAGTTTTTGGGGAATTAATGGCAAAATATCATCAATAATAATATCTGCAATTGACTCTAAATAATGAATCGTTGTTATCAAAGCAAAAACTTCGTAAGCTTGCTTTTTTGTGAGCCCGTTCTTTGAAACCTCAGACAAGTATTCCGTAATTTTAATTTCAAGAAAATCAATTTTTTCTTCTCTCATTTTCACGGACTCAATCAATGTAAGCTCTTGATATGTAGTGTCTTTTGGTATTTTATTTTGAAAAAAAGGATCTAAAATTCCTTTTAACATTCTATTTGTAAGTCTCACAGAATTAGCAATTTCAGCACGTGCCAAACTTACAGCAACAGCAGAATTAGATACCGCATTATAGTCAAGATGTCTGACTTTTGGCAAATAATCCTCTTCAATTTTCTTATCAGGTAAAATTTTAACAATCAATTTTGCAAACAAACCTGTAAAAGGCAACATTACAAAGGCATTAATAACATTAAAAAAAGTATGAGCATTTGCAATTTGACGACCTTCGTCAGCATTCATAAATTTGCTAATATAAATAATCAACTCCTCAAATTGAGGAACCCAAAAAATAAAGAACAATACACCCAAAGTTTTAAATAAAATATGACCAATTGCTACTCTTTTGGCAGCCCGTGTAGTTTTTAAACTGGATAAAAAAGCTGTAACACAAGTTCCAATATTTGCTCCCAAAATCATTCCTATTCCGGCATACAACCCCACAAATCCTTGCATAGACATAACAATAACAATTCCGATAAAAGCACTACTACTCTGTATTAAAGCAGTAAATACAACCCCAACTAAAATACTAAGATATAAATTATCTAATCCTTTAACCGAATTAACAAATGGCTCATAAGTCCTTAAAGGTGACATAGCGTCACTCATTATTTCCATACCGTAGAATAACAAACCAAAACCCAAAATTGTAGCTCCTATACTTTTTATAGTTTCATTTTTGAACATTGCAGTTACAAAAAAACCAATTGCCACAAAAAGAATTGAATAATCGGTAATTTTAAAAGCAATAATTTGAGCAGTAATAGTCGTACCGATATTTGCACCAAGAATAATACTTAACGATTGAGAAAATTGCATTAATCCTGAATTAACAAAACTCACCAACATTACTGTTGTAGCACTACTCGACTGGATAAACATTGTAACCAAAGCACCAACCGTCAGTCCTACCAGTTTATTTTTTGTCAAGGCTGCTAAAACACGACGCATACCATCACCGGCAGTTTTTTTAAGTCCGTCACTCATTTTTTCCATCCCAAATAAAAACAATGCAAGCCCCCCCATTAAACCAATAAAAACTAAAAACCAATCAATTTCTTGCGAATTATTATTTCTGGCAAACAGAGTCAAAGGAAATGTTAAAAAAATCAACAATAATATTTTTGGCAATTTATCTCCTAAACGAATGATTTTCAACATACTATCATTTTTAATAAATCATAAATAAACACAAAATTATTTAAAAACTTTCTATCTTTAAAACAAATTCATATTTTTGCAGTTCAATTAATTAAGTGATATTCATTTTTTTTCCTTATAAACAACAAACAATCAGATGTTTAGTTTAGTCTGATTAAAGAATTACTGATAATCATAGAATATATTTGATGAAACAAATACTACCGATAATTGCCATAATATTTTTTTTAGCTTCTTGCGGAACTAATAAGAACGCTGTTGATAATACTCCAATAGAAAAAACAGACACCACAAAACGTATGACTTTTAATCGCATAATAAAATCCAGCGATTATAATTTGAAATACGAAAAAGCAAGAGAATATTACGATGCAGAAAAATACTTAAAAGCACTTGACCTTTACGAACAATTAGTTCCTTTTTACAGAGGACAAACCAGAGGAGCAGAAGTCTATTTTATGTATTGTATGAGTAATTACCAATCAGGCGATTATTTATATGCCGGATACCATTTTAAAAGTTTTTATACAATGTATCCATACACTCCTTTTGCTGAACAAGCTTTGTTTTTGAGCGCATACTGCTATTATCTGGACTCTCCACGTTGGAGCCTAGATCAGGAACCTACAACAGATGCAATTTCTCAATTTCAACTTTTTTTATCTAAATTTCCTAAAAGTAATCTTGTTGACAGCTGTAATAATCTTGTTGACACTTTAAGATATAAACTTGAAGAGAAATCATTCAGAGCAGCCAAACTTTATTACGACATGGGCTATTTCAGTGCAGCAACAATTGCTTTAAATAACTCAATTAAAGATTTCCCGGATTCTCATTTTAGGGAAGAAATTTATTACTACATTGCAAAATCTGACATGAAATATGCAGACGGAAGCATTTACAACAAACAAAAATTAAGATACACACAAGCCTCAAATAGCTGCAAAAAATACATTAAAATATTCCCGCAAGGAAATTATATAAAAGAAATAATAAAAATTCAAGAACAAGCCGATAAAAATTTGGCTAAAATGAAGTAACAAATTAAAACGTATATACAATGAATTTTAAAAACGTTGAAGCACCGGATACAACTATTACTCGTAATCTTTTAGATTTTGAAGATTTATCAGGAAATCTTTATCAATCAATTGTTATTATTGGTCGCAGATCAGATCAAATCAGTATTGATATTAAAGAAGAATTAAACAGAAAATTAGAGGACTTTGCATCATACACTGATAATTTGGAAGAAATATTCGAAAACAGAGAACAAATCGAAATTTCAAAATACTACGAAAGTCTACCTAAATCGGTAAATATTGCTATTCAAGAATTTCTTGACGGAAACACTTATTACAGAATTCCAAGAAAACCAAGAAGATTTATAAAAAAAGGATTGTAAGAAGAATGATTGAATGATTGAATGATTGAATGATTGAATAACAGAATGACTGAGGACTGAGGACTAATAAAAAACAGACAACAAAGAAAGATGAACATATTAATCGGTATTACCGGAGGAATAGCTGCTTACAAAGTGGCTATTCTTGTTAGATTGCTTGTTAAAAACGGACACAATGTAAAAGTAATCATGTCGCCGATGGCAAAACATTTTGTCACTCCCCTAACCCTTGCTACACTTTCAAAAAATCCTATTTTGGTTGATTTTTACGTTCCCGAAAACGGAGATTGGAACAGCCACGTTGACATAGGTTTGTGGGCTGACGCTTATGTAATAGCTCCCGCAACAGCCAATTCTTTGGCAAAAATGGCAAACGGAATAGCCGACAATCTTCTACTAACTACCTATTTATCAGCAAGATGTCCAGTTTTTTTTGCTCCAACAATGGATTTGGATATGTTCAAACATCCGGCAACTCAAAAAAGCATAGAAACCCTTGTAAACAGAGGCAATATTAAAATTGATGCCACAAGCGGCGAACTTGCCAGCGGTCTTGAAGGCAAAGGCAGAATGGCTGAACCGGAAACAATTTTCCAAACACTTGTTGAATATTTTGACCAAAATAAAAAGTTAAAAGGCAAAAAAGCACTTGTTACCGCAGGTCCAACTTACGAACATATTGATCCTGTAAGATTTATCGGGAATTATTCTTCCGGGAAAATGGGATTTGCCATTGCAGAAGAACTTGCAAATCAAGGAGCAGAAGTTTTTTTGGTTACAGGTACTGTTAATTTAAAAACACAAAACCCTAATATTAAACGATTTGACGTTGTTTCGGCACAACAAATGTTTGAAAAAAGCATGGAGATCTTTCCTGAAATTGACATTGCTGTGCTTTCTGCTGCTGTAGCGGATTACAGACCTGTTTCAATTGCCGATTCAAAAATAAAAAAGAAATCTGATTCGCTGACAATTGAACTTGAAAAAACACCGGATATCGCCAAAAATCTAGGAGAGATAAAAAAAGAAAATCAAACTATTGTTGGTTTTGCGCTTGAAACAGACAATGAATTTGAAAATGCTGTTGAAAAGCTAAAAAAGAAAAATTTTGATTTTATCGTTCTCAATTCACTGAAAGACAAAGGAGCGGGATTTAATGTTGATACAAATAAAATTACAATTGTACACAAAAACTCCTCTGTTCAATATTTTGAACTTAAATCAAAACCCGAAGTTGCAAAAGATATAGTTGAAGAAATTTGTAAAATAAAGCCTATTAAATAGACTTTATTTTACAAATTTTATTCTAGCTAGAATAAAACAACATACTATTGTTTTATTATCTTAATGATTTGAGTATTACTTTTATCAATAATTTTCAACATATAAACACCATTACTTAAATCGCTTGTTTGAATTACTTCTTTCTGAGATATTTTCCCTTTTTTTACAATCTGTCCCATAATATTAATAAATTCGTAATCTACCATTTTTTCGCCATTCTCAATTTCAACAGATAGCTCATTAAATACAGGATTTGGATAAACTTTAATAGAATTATTGCTTCCGTAAGAATCAATATCCAAAGTTGTAATATTTATAACATTAGACATATTGGAGCTACAACCATTTAAAGTTACGACTGTGTAGTAATCCCCAGTTTCAGTTGCTTGATAATTTTGTCCGGTTGCTCCACTAATTATTCCGTTTTGATTATACCACTGATTTCCTGAGGAAGCATTAGATGTTAATTCAGTTCCGGACACAGAAATGATTGGTGTAACAGGAGTTTGATTTACAGTAATAGCCAAAGAAGAAAAACCACCATCTCCGCAGTTATTATATCCTTTTACTAAAATATCTCCGGATACAGCCGTTGAACCAAAATCAACAACAATGCTATTAGTGGAACTTGAGCCGCTTGCACCGGTTGGTAAAATCCAGAAATAAGAATTAGCTAAAGGAACAATAGGAACAGAATATGTAACACTGTTTTGCCCTTGACAAACATTTGTTGCACCGGAAATTGCACCTGCATCTCCCGGGATTTCAAGAACATTAATTGCCAAAGAAGAAGAACCTCCATTCCCATAAATATTAGAACCATAAACAGTTACATTTCCGGAAACGGCAGTATTGCTAAAATCGGCAGTTATACTATTTGTAGTGCTTGTTCCTGTTACACCAGTAGGTAAAGTCCAATGATATGTTGTAGCATTTAAAATATAAGGAAGTGTATAAACTAATCCGGTTTCTTCCTGACAAACAGTTGTTTCTCCTGAAATTGTACCTGCATTTGCAGGTGCTGCTGTTACAGACTTCAAAATAATTCCGTCGCTACCGCAAGCATAAGCTGTATTTGCATCTAACACAAAAACAGCCCACAAATGTTTTGTTGTTCCACTTGATTGAGCAACCCAACTTGTCCCACTATTTGTTGTCTTTAGAATTGTTCCGCTTGTACCGACAACATAACCTGTATTTAAATCGTAAAATTTGACATCTAACAAAATTGCAGAAGTCCCACTTGTTAATGTACTCCAAGTTTCTCCTGTATTTGAAGTTTTTTTAATAAGACCATTACTTCCAACTGCAAAAGCCAAAGAAGCATCAGATGCAAAACAAATTGAGTTAAAATTAACAGTTGGAATAGTACTTTGAGTAGTCCATGTATTACCGGCATCTGATGTTCTAAGAATAGTACCATTATATCCGGCAGCATGTCCATTTACAGTTGAATTAATAAAACAAATTGAGTTTAAGTTGTTTGTTGTTCCGCTAGTTTTAACATTCCAATTTGCTCCTGAATCAGTTGTTTTCAAAACTAGTCCATTCGAACCACAAACATAACCGGTAGTTGTACTGACAAAAAATATTGAATAAAGGGGATCATTTGTTCCCCTGTTCAGACTTGTCCAAGTAATTCCGGCATCAGATGTTCTAAGTATTGTTCCTTCTGTTCCACAAATATAACCTCTATCAGTTCCAAAAAAACGAATTGACATCAACGAAGAAGTAGTTCCACTTGTAATTTGTGTCCAATTTTGTCCGGCATCAGTAGTACGTAGAATAGTTCCATTAACTCCAACAGCAAAACCTGTTGTTGTATTTGTAAAATAGATATCTGCTAAATGATTTGTTGTTCCACTATTTTGAACAGACCACTGTGCATTTGTCAAAGTTGTTATAAAAAGGACAAACACAAATAATATTATTTTTTTCATTGTTTTTATATTTTAATTATTATTGAATTACATTTTTTTTTAAACGTTGTTTCATTATTAAAATTGATTTCAACAAAATAAACCCCTTCATTAAGTGAGCTGATGTCTATTCCGGTAGATTTTTCATATAAATTAGATAATACTAATTCACCTTTTAAATTGAAAATAGATACTTGAATTTGCTCTGATAAATTGGAATCACTTGTTATGGAAATTATACTATTTGCAGGATTTGGATAAATCAGGAAATCTTCAATCAACTTATTTTCAGAAACGGAAACACTTCCGGTATATTTATAAATACTTCCATTACTCCCAACTATAAAACCTACATTTTCATTAATAAAGAAAATGTCGTCAAACTCGCTATCAAGTCCACTATTCATATCTACCCAATCATTTCCGCCATTAGTTGTTTTTAAAATTACTCCCCATTCTCCTGCTGCATATCCAATATTTTCATCAATAAAAAAAATTGAAATCAGATTATCGTCAGTTCCACTTACTTGATTTGTCCAGTTATAACAAGCATCTGTTGATTTCATCATAAGTCCGGTAGTTCCCGACACAAAACAAGTGGATCCGTTTACAAAAAACATTGATAAAATCCATTCGTCTGTTCCGGAGCTTATCATATCCCATGTTGCTCCTCCGTCAATTGTTTTAAGAATAGTGCCATAACTACCAACAATAAAACCTGTGTTATTATCAATAAAATAAACATCATAAAATCGTTCCTGATATCCTGTGTTAATTGCTTCCCAATTTTCCCCGCCATCGCTTGTTGAAACAATAATATCATCACCTACAGCAAAACCTTTGTTTTCATCAAAAAAGTAAATTGAAAAAAAACAATTGTAGTCTATTCCACTCAACTTCAAAGACCAATTTTCACCGGCATCTGTTGTTTTTAAAATAGTTCCCCAGTCGCCTCCAATAAAACCGATATTTTCAGTTAAAAAGAAGACAGTAAAAAGTTCATTTGTAGTTCCGCTGGTTTTAGAAACCCAATTATCCCCACCATCTGTGGTTTTTAAAATAACTCCACCTCTTCCAACAGTATAACCAGTATTTGCATCTGTAAAACAAATAGAGTAAAGATTTTGACTTGTTCCACTATTTAGTTGTTCCCACTGAGCTTTAGTAATAATTGTTGTTAAACATAATATAAGTACTATTTGAAATATTTTTTTCATAATTTCATTATTTTTTATTATTTTTTAAAAAACTTGATTAATATCGTTCAAAATATTTTTGCAACTAATTGTATTTAAGTGACTTAATAAAAAAACATCCCCCTTCCCCCCTTTTTTAAGGGGGAATTATAGCTATTTCAAAATAAAATACTATAAAAAAGCTCTCTAAAACTCAAAATCAGAGAGCTTTTTAAAAATTTATTCTTTAATTATTTTAATATATTCAACTGACTTATTGTTAGTGATTTTAAGGAAATAAATTCCACTGTTTAACTTTGATGTATTAATCATTTTGCTATCTGAAAAATTTCCTTGTTCTACTATTACTCCTACTGAATTAATTATTTCAAAAGTTACAATACCTTTATTTTCATCTATTTCAACTGTTAAAACATCTGCAAAAGGATTTGGATAAACACTTATACCACTATTCAATATATCATTAAGAGCAAGAGTTGTAATTGTTATTGTATTAGAAGCCTCAGAAGGACAGCCGTTTAGTGTAACAATAGTGTAATAATCTCCAATTTCAGTTACTTGATAATTTTGTTCAACAGCACCTGTTATAAGACCAATTTGATTATACCATTGATTTCCTGTTGGAGCATTTGAGCTTAAAATAGTACCTGCTAAAGAAATAATTGGAGTTGTAGGTATTTCATTTACTGTTACTTCTATTGAAGAAGAACCACCATCACCACAACCATTATATCCCAAAACACTTATATCTCCCGAAATAGCATTTGTACCAAAATCAACAATAATACTATTTGTAGAACTTGTTCCTGTTGCTCCTGAAGATAAAGTCTAGAGATATGAATTTGCTCCACTTATTGCAGGAACAGAGTATGTAACATTAGTTTCACCCTGACAAACACTTGTTTCACCTGTAATTGTTCCGGCATCGGCAGGAAGTTGATTAACAGTAACAGCAATTGATGTAGAAGCACCCGTAGCACCACAATCATTTGAACCATATACTGAAATATTTCCGGATTGTGAAAGTTCACTAAAATCAACAGTAATTTCACTGGTAGTGCTTGTTCCTGTTACTCCTGTTGGCAGTGTCCAGTTATAAATTGTAGCATTTTGAATAGCTGTAACAGTATAATTTACTCCAGTTTCGTCAAAACATACTTCGGTAGCGCCTGTAATTGTTCCGGCATCACCTGGATCTCCCAAAACAGTTATAGCAAAATAAGAAGCAGGAGCACTTGTACAACTATTTTGAGCATATACAGATATATTACCCGAAACAGCAAATTCTGTAATTTCAACTTCTATGCTATTTGTAGAGCTTGTTCCTATTACACCCATTGGCAAATCCCAAACATAAGAAGTAGCATAAGCAGAAGGAGTTACGGTATAAGTAGTAATTTGCCCAATACAAACATTATTATCTCCTGAAACAGAGTGTGTATTTGCCGGTGGAATACAAAATTTTGCAAAAAAACCATCACTTGAACCGCCCCCATAAGTTGGTTGATTTGAAAAAGGAGTAGTAACATCAGTTGTTGATAATGTATTACCTACTGCAAAAATATTTCCGGCTCCATAGCTCTCAATGCTGTATATAGTTTCAAAATTATCGCCCCCAAAATAATTCCCCCATTGCAGAGCTCCGTTTTGATTAAATCTGGACACAAAGCCATCGGTTATTCCATTTAAAGAAATTTGATATGCATCAGCAGTTGCTATTCCGCTTGTAGAATAAGTTATACCTGCAATAAAAATACTTGTAGAGCTATAAATATCTATACTATTAATTGCATCTATATCTGTACCTCCATAATAAGTTCCCCATTGTCGGACACCTGAAGAATTAAATTTTGTCAAAAAAGCATCATAATTCCCTGCAATAATTTCCTGATAAGCTCCGGTAGTTGAAATTGCATTACTAGAAGCTGTTCTGCCACCAATATATATATTACTAAGATTATCTGTTTGAATGCTATAAACGTAATCATCTTGACTACCGCCATAATAAGTAGCCCATAGTCTTGTTCCATTATTATTAAATTTTACAAGATATCCGTCCCAAACACCATCTTTTGCAGTTTGATGAGCACCAGAAGTTGACATAGCATTTGTAGAATAAGTAGTTCCACCAAGATAAATGTTGTTTGAAGCGTCAATAGCTATTGATTCTCCAACTTCTTCAGAAGTTCCACCATAATAAGTACCCCATTGTTGAACTCCACTGCTATTAAATTTTGTAACAAACGCATCCCAATCACCTCCATTTATTGACTGATGAACACCGGGAGTTGAAATATATGTTAATGATTTTGAACGCCCACCAATGTAAATATTTCCACTAGCATCATTTATTATAGAAGAAGCATCTTCATCATCTATTCCTCCATAATAAGTTCCCCAGGTTCTAGTTCCATCAAATTCAAATCTTGCAATAAAAACATCATTAATTCCTTTTAAAGCTGTTTGATGAGCTCCTGTTGTAGCAATTCCTGTAGTTGATTTTGTTCTACCTGCAACATATATGTGTTCTAAGCCATCGCATGTTATACTTTGTCCATAATCATTAAGAGAACCACCAAAATAAGTACTCCAAATTAGAGTGCCTTCGGAATTAAATTTTGAAATATATGCATCAATACCTCCACTAAATGAAGTTTGGTAAGCACCTGTTGTTGCAATATTATCGGAAGAGCTTGTGTTGCCGGTTACATATAAATAACCTTCTGTTGATGATGTTACATCGTTAGTTACATCTTCACTGCTTCCTCCTATGTATGTACTAAAATACAAATTTGGAGTTGGATCAATTATGAGTGTTTCTTCGCTCGAATACTCCGGAACAATAAAACTATAAGTATTTTCAGATGTTTTATAATATTCTACATTAACAAATTCATTAGTTTCTTTTATCCAACTGGCAGGTATAATTTCTGCAAAACTACCATTGGCTACATCAACAACAATACTATTAGCTACTAATTCAGTTTGATTTGCACCGCTATATTTTAATTGTATCAAACTAGCATCAGCACCCGGATTAACAATAAAATTATATTCAATTGATTTCCCATTTGACACATTAGAGGTAAACTCCAAATCAATTCCTTGATATATATCTTTATAGGTGACTTTTTGATAATTACTAACAAAAGTAGCCCCATTTTCGGGAGTAACTGAATTATAATAGTTGAAATATTTGTCAGAAGGATTTTCAGCAATAATTTGGGGATTTTGATTTGCTCCAACTAATTCAACATCTACACGATGAAATTTATAAGTAACTTCTCTTTCAATTTCATTATTCTCAATTTTTTTTTCAACCACGTCAGTGCTATAAGTATCATAACTAAACCCATTAGTTTTTAGTTGAATACTCATTCCTGCCCCAGTATTAAAAATATACTTTACATTCGGAACTGATTTAAAATTTTGATCATATACCTGACCTTTGTTTTCTATAAAACCATATTGTAACTCTTGTGATGTTAAATTTTCCATTTTAGTGTTTTGAGCAAAACCTCCCAAAACCAATAAAATAAAACTCATCAATAAAAAAGACTTTTTCATAATAATATTATTTTAAAATTAATACTTATTTTTTTAAATTTTCCAGATTTATAACTTAGCAACTAATTTTGCCATTAAAACTGTTATTTCATGTTGTTGCCGAATAAGCTTATCGTTTAATATTTCGCTGTTTTTGTCTTCAGCCAAATCTAAAAGCAGTCTTCTGGCAGTATCATTTGTTTCTTTTGCTTCATTTAAAAAGCCATTAACCAAACTCAACTCAACACTTATTATCAATTTTTTTATAACCTCTATTTTTTGCATAAAAAATTGTTTAAAACTTTTTACAAAGGTTCAACTTTTTGTAATGCTGTACAATCCGTTACAAACCGTAAAAAAACTGCAGACACCACGTAGATTAATTTGCTGATTTTTCCATATTTGAAAAATAAAGACGAAATTTGGAGGAAATTTAAAAGTGAAGGCATGAAAAAGCTGAAAATTATTTTACTTATTTTTATAGGATTAATTTCAAATATCAATAAATCAAACGCAGACAATATTGTTGACAGTTTAAAACAGATTGTAGCAAATTCAACTGAGTTAGAACAAATTGTCGCATTAAATAATTTATCAGACTATTATTTAGACATATCTTTATCTGAGGCAAGAAAATACGCTTATCAATCAATAATATTGTCGCAAAAATTAAATGTAAAAACAGAAGAAGCTTTTTCTAACAAAATGCTTGGATATTCATATTATTACGAAAGCAATTACGATAGTTCGATTTTTTATTTTAATAAAGCTTTAATGCTATACGAAAACGAAGAATATAAAAAAGGAATGTCAGATATATACACAGCACTTGGAAATATTCACAATAAAAAAGGAGAAATAGTTCAAGCATTAGAGTTATTTAACAAATCTTTAACAATCGACGAAGAATTAAATAATTATTTAGATAAAGCTATAACCTACAATAGTATAGGTCAAATTTATGTTAATATCAGCGATTACTCAACTGCATTGGAATATTTTGAAAAATCAATAGAAATTTTCAAAAAAGAAAAATATGACGACGGATTAGCAAATGTTTATGCAAATATTGGAAATGTATATTACGACTGGGAAAAATACGAAGAAGCACTTGTGTATATTGATTTTGCATTAGAAATTTTCCTAAAAAAGGATAATAAATACAAAATTGCGGGTTTATTGTCGAACAAAGGTATGGTTTATGAAAGCATGAATGAATACAACAAAAGCTATGAATGTTTAAATGAAGCATTAGAAATAAATACTGAAATCGACAATAAATTTGGTATTTTAAACTGTGAAGGAAATATTGCTATTCTCAAAGAAAAAGAAAAAAAGTATAAAGAAGCTCTTAATTTGTATAATCAAACTCTTGAAATAGCATTAGAAATAGACTATGAAGAAGGCATTATTTCAACATATAATAGTATTGGACACTTAGAACTATTATTAAAAAACTATTCCTCTGCTAAAATCAATATTCACAAGTCATTAGACCTATCTTCACAAAATGGAATGTTAAACGAAATGATGATCTCGTATGAAAATCTTGCCGAAATTTATAATTCCACAAAAGAATACGAAGAATCAATTGAGTATTACCAATCTTACATAAACATCAAAGACTCAATATTTAAACAACAAAGCCTAAGGCAAATAACTGAATTTAATACCAAATACGAATTGGAGAAAAAAGAAAATGAAATAATAATTCTTTCAACTCAAAATGAATTACAAATACTTAATTTGAAAAAACAAAAAAACCTCAATTTATTTGTGGTAATAATATCCTTATTGCTAATTGTAATTGGATTATTAATATATTTACGATTCTTAAACCAACGGAAAAACAATAAAATTCTTGAAAATAAAAACGATCAATTAGTTATTTTAAACAATACTAAAGATAAATTTTTCTCTATTATTGCGCATGATTTAAGAAATCCGCTCTCAGCTTTTAAAACGATAACTGAAGCACTTTCAGAAAACATAAAAATCATTAAACAGGAAGACCTTGAAATTTATCTAAATAAACTTAGAAGTTCATCGGACTCATTGTATAATTTGCTGCAAAATCTTTTACAGTGGGCTAGTAGCCAAACAAATAGACTAACAAGCACACCAGTAATTCTTGACTTAAAACACATAGTTGATAAAACTATAACCTACCTTATCGCTAATGCTTCTGAAAAAAACATTATATTAAACAACAAAATTCCGGAAAACACTAATATTTTCACAGATAAAAAAATGATAGAAACCATTATCAGAAATCTTATATCTAACTCTATAAAATTTTCAAAAAAGAACAGTGAAATAAAAATATATCACAAAGAAACACCTTCTTACACTAATATATCAATTGAAGACGAAGGAATAGGAATAAATGAAACTGACTTACAAAAATTATTTAAAATAGAAATAGATACTTCTACAATCGGAAAATCAAACGAAAAAGGAACAGGTTTAGGGTTAATTTTATGCAAAGAATTAGTAGAAAAAAATAATGGTAAAATATTTGCTACAAGCGAATTAGGAAAAGGTAGTATTTTTACAATACAACTTCCCTCAAACACCGACAAAAAATGATAAAAATAATAATAGTTGAAGATCATCAAATAATTGTTGATGGCATTAACGCAATGTTAATTGGAGAAACAGAAGTAAAACTAATCAACCACGTTAACTATGGCTTAGATATATTTGAAGCAATTTTAACCGAAAAGCCGGATATTGTGGTATTGGACATAAAATTGCCGGATGTTTCAGGAATTGATTTAGCGGCTATGATATTAGAAAAATATCCCGAAATTAAAATACTTATTTTGTCTGCCCAAGATGACGAAGAATCAATTCTAAACTCAATAAAAGCCGGCGTAAAAGGGTACTTAAGCAAAGACACTTCAAAAGAAGAATTTCTAAAAGCAATAAAATTTGTTTACGATGGTTTTGAATATTTTGGGAGCAGTATTTCTCAAATAATTTACAAATCGTTTGTTAGTCAAGTTAATATTAATGAAAATAAGAAGATTGAAGAAGCAAAACTTTCTGAAAGAGAAAAAGAAATAATGATATTCCTTTGCGAAGGATTAAGTTTTAAAGAAATAGCAGATAAACTTTTCATAAGTGTAAGAACTATTGAAACACACAAAAAAAACTTTATGGAAAAACTGAATATTAAAACAACTGCCGACTTGGTAAAATATGCCATAAAAAACAACTTCATTAAAATATAACCCCAACTTAGCTTTAATGCATAAAATCACTATAAGTTTCCACCTCAAAAAATCAGGCAACAAATTTTGTCAGGAAAAATCAAACAGTTAATATTGCATCAAAAATTACAAATGGAAAATAAAGCATTGTTTTTCAATGAAAGAGCAGCGTTACCTGAGAGCAAATCAACAGAAATCATTGAAAATCTAGCCATTATAGAAGGAAATACTATTTTGGATATTGGTTCAGGCGGAGGTTATTTCGACTTTCTTTTTGCCGAAAAAGTTGGAAACAACGGAAAAGTGATTTGTGTTGATAACAACAAAGATTTGCTGGATTTTATAGACAAAGAAACAACTGAAAAACAAATATCTAACATAGAAACAATACATTACGATGGAGAAAATTTTCCATTTCAGGAAAACAGCATAGACCTTGTTTTTATGAGAAATGTGACTCATCATATTAAAGGAAGAACTAACTATTTTCACAAATTATCTAAAATTCTGAAACAAAACGGTAAAATTGCAGTTATTGACTATAAAAAAGGAAAATTATTTTCAATTTATGGCTTAGGTGGACATTTCGTAAGAAGAAAAAACATTATCTTTGAAATGAAAAAAGCCGGTTTTGATATTGAAAAAGAATATAATTTTCTACAAAAACAGATATTTATTATTTTTAAACCGCTTAACAATTAAAAACTGATTTCAAAAAATTACAACTCAATAATATGAAAAAAATAGCATTATTTATACTACTTTTAATTCCTTTTGTTAGCAACTCACAAGAATTTAATTGCCGTGTTTCTGTGGATTATTCTCAAATAACAACTACAAATATTCAGATTTTTCAGGCGATGCAACGCGACATAAACGAATTTATGAATACCACCAGATGGACAAATTACGTTTTTAATAGCAACGAAAGAATTGAATGTAGTATCTTCATTAAAATAATTCAATTCGACGGAGTTGATAATTTTTCGGCAACCCTACAAGTTGCTTTAACCCGACCAATTTTTGATGCTTCTTTAACATCACCGGTTTTTAACATCAAAGAAAACGAAGGCGCATTTAAGTTCCAATACATTGAAAATCAACCAATTGAATTCAACGAAAACACTTACACATCAGAACTTGCATACAGCTTGGCTTTTTACGCTTATTTAATTTTAGGATTTGATTTTGACACTTTTTCCGAATATGGTGGAGATGAGTTTTTTGACATGACTCAAAAAATTGTTTCCAATGCTCAATCTTCTCCAAACCAATCCGTTTGGAAATCAATTGGCACAAGTCACGAAGACAACAGATATTATTTAGCAAAATTTTTAACAAGTGCTAATTATCGTCCTTATCGTCAAGCACAATACAAATATCACCGACTTGGGTTAGACATGATGGTTAGCGATGTTACGACTGCCAGAAATAATATTACAGAATCAATTGAACTTATAAAACAGGTTTATCAAAAAAAACCAGGGAATTTTCTCGTACAATTTTGGATTGAAACCAAACGTGCTGAAATAATTAACATTTATTCCGATGCTCCTCCACAAGAAGCTAAAAGAGTTGCTCAAACCCTTAAACTAATTGATGTTACAAACGCTGATCAATACGATAAAATGGGGACCGGCGAATAACGCTATTTAGAATAAATCTAAATTAATTTGCTTTTATCAAAATTTTATTGTTATATTTGAACAAATTTTAAAGCATTGTCAATTTTAAAGAACATATCATTTTTTATAACAGCTCTTGTTGTTCTGATTTCATCTAGTGGAATTAATATTACAGAACACACTTGCACTTCTTGTGGTATCCACGACAAAAATCTTGCTTTTATTATTTCATACGAACATAGCCATGAGCATGAAAAAGACGCAAAAATTGAAGTCCAAAAAATCAATGATTGCCAATTCGAAACGTGTTGCAGTTCAAAACATATCACTGAAAGCAAACAAAATACAGATAAAACCATAAAATGTTGTGACTTTAATAATGAATATCTTAAAATACTAAACTTATTTTCACCGGTGAGCAATTTTGAATTTCCAAATACTCAAATCTTAATTGCAACAGTTCTTTTTAATGAAATTCTTAATGATATTCCTTTCCACAAAATATTAAAAATTAATTTTTCTCCCTTAATTTTACAGGATTTTACTACTTCTTTGTCCAAAATATGCAAATATTTACTATGATTTTTCATGTAGTTTTTTAGATGTTTCTTAAAATCAATATTTTAGGAAATCTATGAACATATATGGTCTAAAAGTGATTTTTGAACACCTAATAAATCACAAGGACTAAGTTTAATCACTAAAAAAATAAACACATGAAAAATCAAATATTACTACTCTTGCTAATATTTTTTTCACATTCTCTTTTTTCTCAAAATATTACAGGAAATGTGAAATTACAAGAAGTACACAACGAGCATAATCACGAAAAAAATCTTTTCGGAGTTACTATTCAATGGGCAAATACAAAAATAGGAACAGCAACTGATGCTAACGGAAATTTCAGTATCGATAAAACAGAACAATCTAATATCCTTGTCGTTAGCTATATCGGATTCAAAACAGATTCTATCTTCATATCAAATCAAACAGAATTGTCAGTAATTTTAGAAGAAGACAATACACTTGAAGAAGTTGTCATAGAAAAAACACAAAATGGAAGTTACACATCAAAAGATGAAAATTTATACGTAAAAAAAATCACAACAGCCGGTTTAAAAAAGTTGCCATGTTGTAATTTATCCGAAAGTTTTGAAAACAGCGCAGATGTTGATGTATCTTTTTCTGATGCTATTTCAGGTGCAAAACAAATTCAAATGCTTGGATTAGCAGGCGTTTACAGTCAAATATTGGTGGAAAATATTCCAACTATAAGAGGAATGGCTTCAACTTACGGTTTGGCTTTTATTCCTGGTCCTTGGATGGAGTCAATACAAATTTCAAAAGGAACAGCAACTGTTATAAATGGCTACGAATCAACGACAGGACAAATAAACATTGAGCTAAAAAAACCAAATAACAGCGAAAAATTTTATTTAAACTTGTTTGGAAATTCAATGGGCAGAATGGAACTAAATTCCAATGCTTCCGTGAAATTTAATGACAAACTAAGCACAATGTTTTTGTTACACGGTTCAATATCGCCTTTTAGTTTTGACATAAACAATGATGGTTTTGCAGATCAGCCTCAGACAGAACAATTGAATATTATCAATCGATGGAAATTTTCCAATAACAATGGAATGGAGTCTCAATTAGGCTTTAAAGCAATGATTGAAAATCGTTCCGGTGGACAAATGAAATACTTAGATACGGAAAACAGTTCTGATTATTATGGAATTGCCGTTTCTACAAACAGATACGAAGCTTTTTACAAACTTGGGTCAACTATCAATTTTATGAATGAAGCAAGTGTCGGCTCTACTTTTTCTTTAATATATCACAATCAAAATTCGTTTTACGGAAGGAACAAATATTCAGGATTAGAAAAAAGTTTCTACGGAAATATAATTTTCGACAAAGAACTTTTTAGTCACGAGCACAAATTAGACATCGGAACAAGCTTATTAATAGACGATTACAGCGAAATTTTAAATGAAACTAATTATAATCGAAACGAATTTGTTCCCGGTGTTTTTGCTCAATATACTTATGAAAAACACGAAAAATTCAGTACAATTATTGGTTATCGAGCTGATTTTCACAATATTTACGGAGTATTTCACACTTTTCGTTCACATTTAAAATATCATTTTAACGAAACAACAACAATCAGAGCTTCGGCAGGAAAAGGATACAGAGTTGCAAATATTTTTGCAGAAAATATTGGAATTTTGGCAAGTTCAAGAGAATTTGTAGTTCTTGAAGATTTAAAACCGGAACATGCTTGCAATTATGGCATGAGCTTTACCAAAGACTTTAAAATTTCATCACGACAAAAAATTTCCTGGGGAGTTGATTTTTACAGAACCGATTTTGAGAATCAAGTTATTGTTGACATTGATGCTGATATTAATCAAGCCAGAATATACAACCTAAATGGCAAATCGTACTCTAATAGTTTTCAGACTGACTTGAATATTGATGTTTTCAGAGGGTTAAATATCTACACAGCAGCAAGATACAACGACGTAAAAACAACGATGCACAACGACTTTATCGATAAACCAATGGTAAGTAAATTCAAAGGTTTAATTTCAATTTCTTATTCAACTAAGAAAGAAAAATGGATTTTTGACGTTACAAATCAGTTTGTTGGAAAATCTAAATTGCCTAGTACAATTCAAAATCCAGCAGAATATCAACTTACAGAATATTCACCATCATTTTATCAGCTTCATGCACAAATAACCAGGAAGTTCAAAAATTTTGAAATATACGTTGGCGGAGAAAATTTAACAAATTACACTCAAAAAAGTCCAATTTTAGCTTCCGATGAGCCTTTTGGAAATTTCTTTGATTCTTCAATTATCTGGGGACCAATTATCGGCAGAAGAATATACGGAGGCTTAAGATTTTTAATAAAATAACTACAAAAAACCACAAAAAATGAACACAAAAACACTTATAATCACAACATTACTGCTCATAATTGCAAGTTTTAGTTATGGTCAAAAACAAATTTCAACAGTTGAAATTTTAACTAATCCACATTGCGAAGCATGTAAAAAAACAATAGAAACAGAACTTGTTTACACAAAAGGAATTAAAGATGCTGAGTTGAGCATGGATACAAAAATTATTACCATTAAATACAATGAATCAAAAATTTCTGATAAAGAAATAATGAAAAAAATTATAGACCTAGGCTACACAGCAACAATAGTTCATAACAAAAAAAATTGCAAGAAAGAACGTTCGTGTGATTAATACAATAAATTAAAAAACAATTTTAAAAACAATTAAAAAATGAAAACAATGAAAACAATCAAAATCTTAACAACAGGATTATTTTTCTTACTATTTGCTCAAATTACTTTTGCACAAACAACAGAATACACAGTAGTTAAATATGAAGTAAATGCTACTTGCCAAAGCTGCAAAACAACTATTGAAGGAGCATTGGGCAAAACAGTTGGGGTTATTCACTCAAACTTAAATTTAGACGATAAAATTGTAACAGTAAAATACAACAAAGACGAAACAACACCGGAAAAAATATCAGAAGTAATTAAAGGTAAAGGTTACACAACAAAACTTGTTGAAACTACTCCTAAAAATGGACAAAATCAAAAAAGTCAGGGCTGTAACCATCATTGTGGTTCAAAATGTCATTAATAATTGATATTATTGGTTGAATAGCAGTGAATGCCCATTAGAATTATTTTCTTTTGGGCATTCTTTTTTATAAATTTGAACAGAAAAATAATCTCAAAAAAAATGAAAACAGCACTAATAACAGGCGCATCGGGCGGAATAGGAAAAGAATTAGCACTAATTTTTGCTAAAAACGGACACATTCCTGTAATTGTAGCCAGAAATATTGACAAATTAGACCAACTTTCAGCTGAAATAGAAGAAAAATTCAAAATTTCAGCACTTGCTTTAAAATTTGATCTATCGCAACCCGGAGCTGCTCAAAAACTTTTTGATGAATTAAAAGAAAGAAAGATTCAAATAGATTTCTTAGTAAATAATGCCGGTTTTGGCGATTTCGGGAAATTTTCTATTGAGAAAATGGACAAGTACACAAACATGATAAACCTGAATATTACAACATTAACAGAACTCACTACACTTTTTGCCGATGACATGAAAAAACGCGGATTTGGAAAAATAATGAATGTTGCTTCAACTGCTTCTTTCCAACCGTTGCCGTATTTCTCTGTTTATTCTGCCACAAAAGCTTATGTTTTAAGTCTTACCGAAGCATTATATTTTGAATTTAAAGGAAGCGGAGTAAGTTTCAGTGCTCTGTGTCCCGGACCAACAAATACAAATTTTTCAAGAGCTGCCGACATGGAAAAAACTCCATTGTTCGATGAAAAGGGCGATGGAGGAATGGCTGCAAAAGAAGTTGCTGAAATTGGTTATGAAGGTATGATGAAAGGTAAAATGACAATTGTAACCGGCTTCAAAAACAAAATAAATGCTTATTTTTCAGGTAAAATGCCAAATAGAAAAATTATTCCATCAATGATGGCAAAAAATTTTGAAAAAAATATAGGGGAATAAAACAGTAAGTCTATTTATCTTAATTCGATTAAGTTAAATTTTTAGTATAAGATATTTTCCCATTATGATTAGTTTCCACAAAACCCATTTTTACAAAATATTTTTGATGTTTTTTACTAGAAGGAAAAGCAATTAAAATTTTATATCCGGCTTCTTTGAATTTATCAACATAAACATCGTAAATATATTTTCCGGTTTTAAAGTCACGATATTGTTTTATAGTGAAATCAAGAGAAATCTTTAATACTTCCGGCTCATACTCACTGGCTAAGACAATTCCAGCAACAGCCATATCTCTAAGTATAAAAAAACTAAACTTATTAACTTCCGGTTTATAATAAAAATCCGGATAAAATCTTTGAATATCATCTTTGTAATAGTCTAAAAAATTCAACAAATACAAATTATCGGCTCTTACAGGTAATGATTTAAAATATTCTTTTTTAGTATAAATCATTGTCAAATAATAAATATCTATCAAAAAAATAAAAGAATTTAAAATACCCACCGGATAAGCCTGAATCAGATATCCGTAGGTTGCAAAAGTCATTGCCCCAAATAAATTTACCCATCTTAGAGTTTTCAACGAACTCATAGTCATACCGGTCGCTACAATCGCCGATGCAACATAACCCATTATTTGTAACCAATCCATATTTTTATATTTTAATAATCAAGTATTTAGTCTTCGGTTCTAAGTCTTCAGGCTTTCAGTCCTCACAAATTACTTACTGCTAACTGCCGACTGTTTTACTGCCCACAGCAGACTGTCAATTTTTCACCCCTCTTAACATGTGTCTTTTTTTGTAACCTTTTAACCTTTTAATTTCAAATCCGGCTTCTCTAAGATTTTGTTTAACTATTCCTTTTGAACTATACGTAACTAAGATCCCATTAGTATTTAATGCAGTAAATATTTTTTTAAAAACATCTATTGTCCACATTTCAGGTTGAGTATCATAAGAAAAGGCATCAAAAAACACAACATCGTATTTTTTTGCAAATTTAAAATCAATAAAATCTTCATTTATTTTTTCAAAAAAGAAATAATCAGTAATTTTCACACTTTCCTGATAAGCTATCGAATGTAAAGTCTTATAATTTAAACCAAATTCAGGATAAAAATCAGGATAATTTAACTTTTGAATAATTTCAGAAGAAACGGGAAATTTTTCGATTGTGGTATAATGAACTTTTTTATTATTTTTTTGGGCTTCAATCAATGTTAAAAATGCATTTAACCCTGTACCAAAACCAACTTCAAAAACTGAAATTTCATTTTTCAAGCAAAAATTTAGTCCTTCACTAATAAAAACGTGCATGGATTCTTCCATTGCACCATTAACGGAATGATATGTTTCTCCAAAAAACGTATTAAACAGCGTATCAGAATCATCATCGGTATTTCTGATTTCATTCTGAGAGTAGGTCTTCATCGCCGTCAAGATAAACAAAAGGAATATAAACTTCCAAAAGCCTGGTTTTCACATTAGTATTCAATGTAATAGAATCAAATTCAGCAGGAATTAAAACAGTTTCACCCTTTTTTACATTTACCATTTCATCAGCATTATAATCGACATCAAATTCTCCTTCTAAACACATATAAACTACAAAAGACTTCAATTTTGAATAATCGAAAGTAATTGAACGCTCAAACTCGACAAAATTAGTTGTAAAATAAGGGCAAGCAACCAAAGTATTACGTTGTTCGGGAGTAGAATCGTATTCTACTTTATAAGATTCTTTATGTGAAAAATCAATAACCTCAGTTGCCAAATCGACGTGTAATTCACGAGGTTTTCCATCTAATCCCGGTCTGTCCCAATCATACAATCTGTATGTAATATCTGAAGTCTGCTGAATTTCAGCGAGCAGTATTCCCTTTAAAATAGCATGAACTCTGCCGGCTGGAATATAAAAAACGTCACCTTGTTTAACTTTTTCAAAATTCAAATAATCTAAAAAAGATTTATCTTCAACTTTACTGATGAAATCCGATTTTAATATTTGCTTATTGAAGCCCATAATAAGTTCAGCATCAGGCTCAGCCTCAACCATATACCACATTTCTGTTTTACCATAGGCAAAATGTCTGTATTTCGCAGTATCATCATCAGGATGAACTTGAATTGAAAGTTTATCATTTACATCTAAAAATTTGAAAAGCAAAGGAAATTCTATTCCATATTTTAGATAAATGTCATCGCCAACAAGTTCACCCATGTATATTTCAATGATATCCTCAAGCGAATTTCCTGCTAAAAATCCGTTAGCAACAACAGAAATATTTCCTTGAATAGCTGATATTTCCCAGCTTTCACCAATTTGGGAAAGAGGGTCAATATTTTTATCAAGAATTTTATTCAATCTGCTACCACCCCAAACTTTTTCAACAAAAATCGGCTCAAATTTTAAGGGATAAAGTTGTTTCATTCTTTATTTTAATGTCATTCAAGTGTAAATTTGCACCTGATATTTCAAATCAAACTAATATTTATACAAGTCAGAAACAACAGCTAAATGAGCTTTTTCGGCTTCAACACATTTTCTGAACAATGTCAAATATTCTTGATTGTTTTTTTCAATAGCTAAAAGATGTCTAACAAAAGGCAACAATTCGCGATCGGCTTTTCTACCACAATACTCAAAAGCAATGTTAAAAGCTAATTTAACATAATTTTCTCTTGCTTCAGCTTGTTTGGTGTCAGTAGAGCGTTGCATATCAATCGTTAATTGTAACAAGTCATTAGCAACTTTTTTCATCAAAAAGAATCTTTGGAAATAATCATCTCCAAAAGGTGGGTTAAATTCCAAAAGCATATTTGCAGCTTGTGAAAGTTTGTGACCCATTTGTAATCTTTTTCTATTAGTTGAGGATAAATACTCAAAATACAATTTAGTTACTTCGTTAATCATACCTATATATTTTTTTCAAATTTACAAATTTCTATTTAATTATATTAAACCTTTTTGATGAGCTTTAAGAGAATCGGTATAACCGAACTCAAAAGCTTTATTCAAAAAGTCTTTACTATTTTGGATATCACCAAGTTGTTTTTGTCTGAGTGCTTTAAAAAACCACAAATCAGCATTTTCAGGCTCCAATAATTCATATATTTCCAAGTATTTGTCAATATATTCACTATTAACATTTTCTATTTCTACGGCAACGTAGGAAAACATAAGAATCCCAAGAAATGCCTTAGTTCTTGAATAAGAGTCTGCTTTAATTGCATCAGAAAATTTTGAAAATTGATTTATTTCTCCAATTTCACTTTTCCACCAATCAATATTTTTGACATTTAATAATTCAACATAATCACCATCTCTAATGCTTTCCTCATTCAAAAAGTGTTCAAAGTTGGTAATATAATTTTTAAAATCAGCATTTATGAGCATTTTTTTTAACTCGTCATTATTTTTTTCGTTTTTTGTTAGTTTATAAACACATTCAAGGGTTTTAAAGGCTAAAAAATAATTCTTTTCAATTTCGTATTTCTTCAATAAATCGTCTTTATTTATTTCAACGGGCAAATCGATATTATTTTTAGCCAACAAAAAAGAAAAAGCATAAAGAATATAATCTTCATTCGGCCATTCATGAATTCCATCAAAAACAAAATTAATAAAATTTTCATTATACACAATATCAGAATACGGCGAATAATATTGATTAAGAAAATTAAAATCTTTTGTCCCGATAATTAAAGCCAAAGGCACTGCTTCAGACATAGAAATTTCTTTCAACCCACCAATACCACACATTAAAACACCATTAGCTGAAATAGAATTACCATAATTGAACGCCATTTGACCTCCGCCCGAAAAACCTGCAAAATATATTTGTTCCAGACTAAGCTCTAAATGTTCTGTTGCCGATTTAATATCATTAGAAATTCTTTGCATAAAATCTTGTTGACCATTTTTAACATCGTTCAACCCGATAACAGTACAATTAAAATTTTCGATGACTTTTTGAAATTTAGCAACAGCTAATTTTCCATCACCATGTGGGTCAATAACAACTATAAGAATTTTTTTTGACTCTATATTGTCATTTCCTTGAGCAAACTCATAATTCACCGGCAATGACTGTTTTACAACCAAAACAGAGTCGTTATCCGATTTTTCAGAATTAGATTTTTTACCACAAGAAAAAAATATCACAAAAGCTATCAACCAAATATATTTGTGCATAGATTTTTAAATTTAAGCAAAACTAAATAAATTTGTCAACAAAATTCAAAGAAAAATGAAGAATATTATCATTTCCGACGAAATTTTTTCTGCTATTCCGAAAGTAAAATTAGGTGCGATAAGTGCAGATGTTATTTTTGAGAAAAAAAATAATGATTTATTAGTAGAAATAGATAAACAAGTTGCTCGCATCAGCAAAATGACTACTGAAAGCATAAAACAAATTCCACAGATTTTAAGCACACGTGAAGCCTACAAAGCATTGGGCAAAGAGCCATCACGATATAGGCCTTCGGCAGAAGCTTTGCACCGTAGAATTATTTTAGGCAAAGGAGTATATCAAATTAGTAATCTTGTAGATACAATAAATCTTTCGTCACTTATTACCGGATATTCAATTGGAGGATTTGATGAAGAAAATATCAAAGGAGATATTATTTTCAAAGCGGGAGATTCACTTACTGAATATCAAGCAATCGGACGAGGAATAATGAATATTGAAAATTTACCTGTTTTTTATGACGAAGAAGGTGCTTTCGGTAGCCCAACTTCCGATTCCACAAGAACAATGATAACTGAAAACACAACAAAACTTTTTTTAATCGTACTCAATCTTGGAGGACATGAAAATTTTGAATCTGAAATAGAATTAATTACAGATTTAGTCAAAAAATACTGTTCCGGCAAAAACATTGAGGTTAAAATGTATTAAAAATGAAATATTTTCTAATTTTCATTAACTTTATAGCAATAAACATATTTGCACAAAACAATGTTGATAGTTTAAAAAAACTTTTGAATACCACAGAAGAAGACTCAAACGACATCAATTTACTTGTTGATATTTCATTAGAATACATTGATAACAATTACGACTCTACTTTATATTACCTTGAAAAAGCTAAAAATCTTTCAATTTCTTTAAAAAACGAAGAGGAAACCATAAAAATATATCAATACATTTCAATTGCACATTCAAACAACGCTGATTATTATTCAGAAATTGAAATTTTAAAAAAAGCTCTTAAGATAACCCAAAAATTAAAATTAGATCAGACTACTTGTGAATTACTTCATGATATAGGTCTTGCCGCCAAAAACACCGGTAATTTTTCACTAGCATTAGAGTATTTCAACAAATCTCTTGAAATATCTATTAAAAATGATTACCAAGAACAAATATTAAACTGCTACATAGGAATAGGAAATGTTTTTATGATGCAAGCAGAATATAATAATTCAATCCAAAATTTTTACAACGCCCTAAAAATTGCTCAAGAGACAGAAAATACACGAGCAATAAGCCTATGTTACAACAATATTGGAAATGTATATTATTACCAGAATAACTTCGATAAAGCATTAGAATATTACCAAAAAGACAAAAAAAATTTAGACGAAAATTTCTCAGCATTAAAAGATAAAAAAACATTAAGTCAATTTGCAGACAACTACAACAATATAGGAGCATGTTATTTTTTCAAAGAGGATTATGTAGAGGCATTTAATAACTACACCAAATCGCTAAAAATATACAAAGAATTAAACTCATTGAGAGACGTTGTTAGTTCATATTACAATATTGGAGAGCTTTTTCTCGTTCAAAAAAAATATGATTCATGCTCTTACTATTACTACAAAGCATATAACTTATCGAAAGAAATAAATGATAAATACTCTATCGTATTAACAAGTTTAAACCTTGGAATATTTTATAAACAAATAAATAATTTAGAGGAAGCAATTCATTATTTACAGGTTTCATATATACTAGCAGATTCAATTGGAGCAATGAATTTCACAAGAGAAACAAGTAAACAACTAAGTGATATTTACTATCAAACAGGTGATTTCAAAAAAGCTTATGATTTTCTTGAAATAAACAAAAAATTAAACGATTCCATAGTAAACGAATCACAGATAAAAAAATTCACACAGCTTGAAATGCAGTTTGAATATGACGAAAAGCAAAAAATAGAACAAATCAAACTTGATGCTGAAAAAAAACATCAAAAAGTTATAAATTATTCTTTAATTTCCATAATTGGTTTACTTTCACTTCTTGCTATTTTTATAATAATAAGCCTTTTGAGAAAAACTAAAGCCAATAAAATTTTAATAGATAAAAACTTACTAATTGCAAATCAAAAAGAAAAAATTGAAAAAAACCACAAAAACATAAATGACAGCATTAACTACGCAAGTAAAATTCAGCAAGCTCTACTACCGACAACAGATACTTTCACTCAAATTTTCCCGAAACATTTTATTTTATATAAGCCAAGAGATATTGTAAGTGGTGATTTTTATTATTTAAAAAAAATAGAGAATAAAATAATCTTAGCTGTTGCCGATTGCACAGGACATGGAGTTCCTGGAGCTTTTGTCAGTATGCTCGGAATAGCTTTTTTAAATGAAATAATTAGGCAAAAAGAAATAAAAACAGCGTCTCAAATACTCGAAGAACTCAGGCTGCATACTAAAACGTCATTAAAACAAACCGGTAAATTTGAAGAATCAAAAGAAGGAATGGACATTGCATTGTGTATTTTTGAAGACGAAAACCAAAAAATACAATATTCAGGTGCTTATAATTCGCTTTTTTTAATACGAGACAAAAAATTAACAGAATATAAAGCGACTAGAACTCCAATTGGAATACATGTAAAAGAGATACCATTTACAAATCATGAAATAACCATAAAAAAACACGATCTTATCTACTTATTATCAGATGGTTACGCAGATCAATTTGATGAAAATTTTAAAAACAAATACCTGATTCGAAATCTAAAATCACTTTTATTAAATATTTCGGATAAACCCATGCAAGAACAAAAAAGCATACTTATTGAAACTTTTGAAAACTGGAAAAAAACAACTCCCCAAAATGATGATGTTCTAATTGTTGGAATAAATATTTAAGATTGTCTTTGTTTAAAAAACCTATTTTTTAAAATGAAAATCAAGATATGGAGGTAAATGGTCACTATAGCCACCATGATACTTATACCCGATATAAGTTCTATAAGGTTTATAACCGATAAAATTCTCCTCCTTCTCCAACAAAAAATCAGCATCGTAAATATGAGCATCTTCTTTAGTCGTATAAAAATTAGCCGTTGAATCTAACAGAGCACCTGAAACAATCATTTGATCTAAAACTCCGGCTTCGCCCTGATATCTATGAGAAAATTTACCTTTTTCAAATTGCAAATAATAAGATAGATTGTGCAATTCATTAGATTTTATATCTGAAAAATCGTGCAGAGTATTTAAAGTTTCCAAAACACTTTTATTGTCAGGAAAATCATTCAAGTCTCCCATTATCAGTATTTTAGCATGGCTATTTACATTAAAAATTGAATCCACATTATGACGTAAAACAGAAGCAACATAAATCCGGCTATCTTCGCTTTCTAACATTCCACCCCAACGCGAAGGCCAGTGATTTACAAAAACATGCAAAGTATCTTTTTTTGTAGTTGTGCCAACAACATAAAGAATATCACGAGTTTTATGATCAGGTTCTCCTGGGAAATCAATTCTAATTTTTTTAGTAAAAATAGGTTTAAATTTATTTGGTTGATACAACAAAGCAACATCGATGCCTCTTTTATCAGGTGATTCGTAATGAATAATTTTATAATTAAAAGCTTTCAATGGAGATTGTTTAGTTATTCCCTCCAAAACATATTGATTTTCTATTTCACACAAACCAACAATTTCAGGAGGTTCCCACCCTCCAACAGCTGTAATTACTTTAGAAATATTAGATAATTTCTCATAATATTTATGTAAAGACCAGAATTTTGCTCCGTCAGGTAAAAATTCGTCATCATTTTTTAGAGTATCATCGAAAGTATCAAATAAATTTTCGCAGTTGTAAAACATTGCTCTAAAATCGCCTCTTTCAAAATTTACGGAATCTATAGAAATTTGCTCAGTAACATTAGTTTGTTGACTTTTACAGTTTTGCAACAATAGAATTGTAGCAACTGCTAAAATTACAGTAGGAATTATTTTATTATTCATTTGTTATTTTTTTAGAATACATTTTAAAAGATAAAAATAAAAGCTAAATATACCAAAAAAGCCTCAAGATGAGGCTTTCAAAGATAAGTATTTTTGTCGAATTTCTGTAATTTTTACTTTATTCCATTTTATTTAAGGAGTCGAACAGATTATGCAAGGTCATTTCATCGTACATATAAACTTCACGAGGTTTACTTCCTTGCGCTGGTCCAACGATTCCGGCTGCTTCTAACTGGTCCATTATTCTTCCGGCTCTATTATAACCAATTGCAAGTTTACGTTGTATTAAAGAAGTTGATCCCTGTTGATTGACCACAATTAATCTTGCGGCATCTTCAAATAAAGAATCACGTTTTTTCAGATCAACATCTTTCATCAGACCATCTTCGTCAAGTTGCGGTTCCGGCAAATCGAAAGCAGAAGAATATGCCTGTTGCTGCGAAATATATTCAACAATATCGTTTAATTCAGGAGTATCGATAAATGCACATTGAAGTCGTATAAGATCGCTACCTCTTGTCATAAGCAAATCTCCTCGTCCAACAAGCTGATTAGCTCCGGGACTATCAAGAATAGTACGCGAGTCAATCATAGATGCAACTCTAAATGCAACTCTGGCAGGGAAATTGGCTTTTATTACACCCGTAATAATATTTGTAGAAGGTCTTTGCGTAGCAACAATTAGATGAATTCCAATAGCACGAGCAAGTTGAGCCAAACGAGCAAGTGGCAACTCAACTTCTTTTCCGGCTGTCATTATCAAATCCGCAAATTCATCAATAACCAGCACAATATAAGGCATAAAATTGTGTCCATGATGAGGATTTAATTTTCGGGCTACAAATTTTTCATTATACTCCATAATGTTTCTAACTCTGGCATCTTTAAGTAATTGATATCTGTTATCCATTTCAACATTCAAAGAATTAAGAGTAGCAACCACTTTGCTATTGTCCGTAATAATTGCTTCTTCGTCATCAGGCAATTTAGCAAGAAAATGTTTCTCTATAACCTCGTATAAATTAAGTTCAACTTTTTTTGGATCTATTAGAACAAACTTAACATAAGCCGGATGTTTTTTATACAAAATTGAAGCAATAATTGCGTTTATACCAACAGATTTACCTTGTCCTGTTGCTCCGGCAACAAGCATGTGAGGCATTTTTGTGAGGTCAAAAACATAAGTTTCATTTGAAATTGTTTTTCCAAGAGCAATAGGCAATTCGTGTTTGCTTTTTTGAAATTTCACAGACGAAAGCACTGATTTCATAGAAACAATTGCAGGATTTTGATTTGGAACCTCTATCCCAATTGTTCCTCTTCCCGGCATAGGAGCAATAATCCGAATTCCTAGAGCAGACAAACTAAGAGCAATGTCATCTTCTAAATTTTTAATTTTTGAAATTCTAACTCCGGGCGCTGGAATAATTTCGTATAATGTTATTGTTGGACCTACAGTTGCTTTTATTTTTGTTATTTCAATTTTATAATTTCTGAGGGTTTCAACAATTTTATTTCTATTCTCGATAAGTTCATTTTCAGAAACTTCTGAATTTTCAGAAGTATGATTTTTCAGCAAACTCAACGGAGGTAACTTATAATTTGACAAGGTTTTTGTAGGATCATATTCCTCCAGATCCATTTGGTCTGTTAAAATATCTTCATGAGTCAAAACTTCAAGTCCTTCAGAAGTATCTACCTCAGAATTATTATTTACAGCCGGAAACAATTCTGTATTTTGTTGATTTTCAAGCTGATTATCGTCTTCATTTTCGATATCAACAGTTTCCTCCTGATTCATCGACTGAGAAATTTCAAATCCAACTTCTTCGTTTTTATTTTTATTCAGAGGAGTTCTTGTTCCATCAAGACCAAGTATAAACTCCTGTCTTTCAACAGCTTTTTGAGCATCAGCCAAATTTTTCGACAAGTTTTCATCACCGGAAGCAATTAAATCGGAAATATCTTTTTCGACAATATTATTTTCATCATTATTCAAGTCTACATCACGCTTTTCTTTGCTATTAAAAAAAGAAACAGAAGCCTTTGTTTTAGAATACGCTTTTTTGAAGTTTTTAAGCTGAGAAAGGTTTTTGAAAAAAGTTTTTGTCCATTCAAAGGAATTTTCGATTGCAAAAAACACAAAAGTTAAAGCAGAAATAAACAATAAAAATCCCGCCCCAAATTTACCAATAATCGAAGAAGTCCATTTGATAATAGAATATCCGTAGGAACCACCAAGATTAAAAAATTTATCTCCAAAAATAAACGCCAAAAACAAAGACGACCAAATTATCAGAAATAAAGTTTTACCGATAAATTCAGTAAAATTTTTAATTTTTACTTTAAATAATTTCAAAGCCCAAAGCGGGAAAATTACTATAAACCCGAAAGCAGAAACACCAAACCACTTATATATAAACAACTTAGACAGATAAGCTCCTAATTTACCCATAGAATTTGCCGGTTTTTCTTGCTTCAAAATTTGAAAGAAGCTCATGTCCAACATGTGTCCATCAAGTTGCCAGGTAAACAAAAACGATATAAAAGCAATCAACGAATACACGGTAAAAAACAATAAAAATATTCCAAATAAAAATTTGAATTTTTCATCATTTAGTATCGACTTTAACGTCTTTTTTTGCTTCTCAGGTGTATTTTTTTTAGGAGGTCTACCTCTCTTTTTCTTTTTTTCTGTTTCAGTCATATATTTTTAAATCCCGTTAAACAATTTTCAGTGACAACAATACTTTACAAAAATATTTTTTTTTATTAACTATTCAAAATAAACAAGTCCAAAAAACACACAAAATAGCTACAATACGCATTCTTTGTCAATACCAGGCTAATTGTCAGTAAGTTACAAACATTAAAATTTATCAACAATTACGTATTTTTTTTTAAACCAGCTAGTTAGAAAAATTATTTTCTATTATGAACAGACAAATCGAAGACATGTTGCAATATATTTTTATCAACATCAGATAGTTCAATTCCTCGACGATTTACAACTTTTTGCGCAGTCGCAAGCGCTTTTTGGATATTATACTCAACAAAACCATGAGCACCGCCCCAGGAAAATGAAGAAACAAAATTACGAGGAAATCCGGCGCCATAAATATTAGAACTTACTCCAACAACAGTTCCGGTATTAAACATTGTATTAATAGCGCATTTAGAATGATCACCCATAATTAATCCACAAAATTGCAATCCGGTTTTAACAAATTTTTGATCACGATAATTCCAAAGCTTAACCTCTTCGTAATTATTTTTCAAATTTGAATTATTTGAACCTGCTCCAATATTGCACCACTCTCCAATAACAGAATTACCAAGAAATCCATCATGAGCTTTGTTGCTGTAACCAAATACAACAGAATTATTGATTTCGCCACCAAACTTAGAAAAAGGACCAATAGTAGTTGGACCGTAAACTACCGCTCCAACTTTTAACTGCGAATGTTCACACAAAGCCAAACTTCCACGAATCACAACGTTTTCCATTACAACAGCATCTTTACCAATGTAAATATATCCATCTTTTGCGTTCAAAACAGCACATTCTACCTCAGCTCCTTCTTCGATAAAAATATTTTCTTCGTTAAAAACCTTGTTAGTTCTGCTTATTGGTTTACTAATCCTATTTTTAGTTAAAATTTTAAAATCTATTTCAATTTCTTGCCCATTTAAAGAAAAAATATCCCACAAATTTTCAATAACAGTAACATTATCATAATATTCAACAGCAGTTAAGCCCAAAAAATTAACGTTTTGAAAATTTTCAGCACCGTCATAATCCAAATTTACAGCTAATATTAAATTGTCCTTTTTTAGAAAAGAATTTAATTTCAACCTTTTAATTTCAGAAATCAAATCATCGTTTGGCAAAACAGACGAATTGATTAAGATATTTTCTTCATCAATTTTAACCGGAAATTTTTCCTGCAAATAATCCTGAGTAAGATTTGAAAAATTAGTTTCAATCAACTTCTCCCATTTTTCTTTAATTGTCATAATTCCTATTCTAATTTCAGAAACAGGACGAGTATAAGTTAAAGGAAGTAAATTTTCGTAATTTCGTTTAGTGTCAAAAAATATATAATTCATTCTTTTAAAAATTAGTTTCAAAATATTTTGTGCAAAATTACAGATTTTAAGATTTAATCATAAAATTCTTTTAGATTTAATTAAAACTTGGTAAATTTGAAACCAAAATTTGCAACTCAAAATCAGATACCATGAAAAAAAAACACATTATTTTAGCATTATTTTCAGCAATATTCTTGTTTTCTTGCGATGAGGTAAATGAAGCGAAACAAGTTGTTGATGATTTTTACAAATGTCGTCAGGAGCAAAATTATGATAAAGTAGTTTCATATTTAAGTGATATTATTTTTGAAATTTCAACAGAAGAAGAAATAATTGCAGATTTGAAAAAAGTTGACGAAGAAATGGGAAACATAAATTCCTTTAAATCAACAAGTTTTGAAATAAAAACAAACAATGGAATAACAACAGCTATTTTTACATACAAAGTTGTATATGACAAAGGGGTCATGACAGATAACATTGAACTTCAAAAAGAAGGAGACACTTACAAGATTTATTATTATTATTGGACAAAAAATTAGTTCATTAAAAATTTATGGACATAGATAGAATTTCACTATTTCGCAGATTATACATTGGTTCAATTATTATTCTGTTTTTTGGGTTAGTTTTCTCAAAATTGGCTATCAGTTTAGCTCAATTTTCTTTGCTTGCCGTGTGGTTTCTGGAAAAAGATTATAACTCAAAATTTAAAAGACTAAAGCAGGATATTCCTGCTTTGATTTTTTTATCAATTTTCACTTTATTTTTAATTGGTATATTATGGACAGACAACTTTGATGCCGGATTAAAAGCTCTCAAATTAAAATTACCAATTCTAGTTATTCCATTTCTTATATCATCATCAAAACCCATATCAAAAAAAGAACTTAAAATTTTATTATTTTCTTTTATTGTTATAGTATTTGCAAAAAGTATTCAAAGTTTAATAATTTTTATTTCAAATGAATACATAAGTTCAATACAAAAACTTAATCCCAAAATATCACATATAAGACTTTCATTGATAATAGATTTTGCAATTTTTGCAACAATCTACTTGCTACGAAAAGATTTTTTCACAAAAAGTTCACAAAAATACATCAGTATATTAGTAATTCTGTGGTTTATTGTTTCTTTGTTTATTATCCAATCTGTCACGGGTTTTGTTATACTTATAATCGTAATATTAGCTTTAAGTACAGCATATTTTTTCAGATTAAAAAACAAACATCTAAAGTATTTTTTCTTATTTATAACCATAATTATCCCAATTGCACTAATTATTTATATAAACTATCAATTTCAAGATTTTTATACATTTAAAGACCCAAATTACAACGATCTACCAGAATATACTGAACAAGGGAACAAATATACCCACGATTCTACAAATATTTATATTGAAAACGGCTACTATGTTGGTTACTATTTATGCGAAAAAGAGTTAAAAAAAGAATGGAATGAAAGAAGCACAATAAAATACGATAGCACAGATATTAACGGATACAAAATAAAATACACACTCAAACGATATTTAACTTCACTTGGACTACCAAAAGACTCTACTGGAGTTAAATCTCTAACAGACAAAGACATAAAAAGTATTGAAAAGAGTATTTCAAATGTCCGTTTTAACAATAAAATAAATATCAACAACAGGATTTATAAAATTATTTGGCAATTTCATATTTATTTAAAGACAAAAAACCCTAATAATCAATCGCTTACTCAAAGAATTGAATTTACAAAAACAGCGATAAACATTATCAAAAAGAATACTTTGTTCGGAGTTGGAACAGGAGACTTAAAACAGGCTTTTGCAGATCAATATATTGAAGACAATTCTAAACTAGAGCAGAAAAACAGATATACAACTCATAATCAATACATTTCATTCATTGTTGTATTTGGAGTAATTTTAGGAACTTGGTGCATTTTGGCATTATTTTTACCATTTTTTATAAACAAAAAATATAAAGAATTTTTACCATCAATTTTTTTTATAATTGCAATGTTTTCTATGTTAAACGAAGATACTTTAGAAACTTCAATAGGAATAAGCTTTTTTACAATTTTCTACTCATTACTAATTTTACAAAAACTAAAAGAATGATTGAATAATAGAATAACAAAATTATTGAATGATAAAATGATAGAATGATTGAATAATAAAATGATAGAATGACAGAACTTAG
>JAFGUD010000091.1 GCA_016938685.1 Bacteroidales bacterium
ACTTGTTATCAATTATGGAAAGTGTCAGAAATGCTGCAGATAATTTACCAATAAGTTTGAAAAATTATATTGGCTTAGATAGATATAGGAATTTACAAAACACAGAAAATTTTATAAACACAATTGAATCTAATATCAAATATATGGCATTTAATACGATTAAACTTTCTGATAAAAATGTTCCTGAAAAAAATTCTAGATTAATCGAAGGAATAAAAAAAGAAGATTTTCTTGGAATTCCAAATGGCTGGAATGTTTATATTCAAAATGAAATGAATGAATTAAATAATAAATTAAAAGTTAATCCTAACTCTAATATTATTGTTTGGGATTTGCTGTTTGCAAAATTGTTGCATTTTGATTCTGACAAATTCAAAAAAATAGACAGGGATATTTTTATGAAGATAGACTCGGCAATGCATGAAAGAAGCATTAATGAATATTTTCAAGAAAGTGATATGCTGTCAGATTGCAGGGGTAAATGTCACAGTGTATTAAATAATTCGCCAGTTACTGCTATGCGTAAAATGCATAGAATGGAATATTCAATGGTTCTACCTGGATGTAAAAAACGACTGATATATATTTCAAAAAGATTTAATACAAACGATACAACTAATTCATTAATTAAAAATATTCCAAATGCGGGTCAAATTGCAAAGGGTGAAAAACTAAAACAGGAAAAAGCCCCAAATATGATAGAATCTATTTCTGGTATAATAAATATATTAAAAAACATGAAAATGCCAACTTATGATGATGTGTCCAGACACGAAACCATCAGGGATTTTAATATGGCATTGGAATGTTTGAAAGAAAAAGAATCATTGGAAAGATTTGGTTTGTTTTTTCAAAATCAACCACACTTGGCATTCATGTCTATTTTCTTGATTAAAAAACTTCACGAAATGGATAATATGGTATTTCAAAAAATATCGGAAAAATTCAGATAAAAACACCCGCATCAGCGGGTTTTTATTTTGGTGCACCCGACAAGAGTCGAACTTGTAATCTCGGCCTTCGGAGGGCCGCGCTTTATCCAGTTAAGCCACGG
>JAFGUD010000092.1 GCA_016938685.1 Bacteroidales bacterium
ATTTTAATCGATTGGTACAAACAAGTTGTATTAAAGAAATACGCTGATTTTAATGGAAGAGCAAGTCGTCCTGAATTTTGGTATTTCGTTTTAGCTAACTTTCTTGTTGGTTTTATATTAGGTTTTATTAAAATTGGAGGATATCCAATATTTAGTTCAATTTACAGTTTAGCTGTTTTGGTACCTGGTTTAGCTGTTGGTGCCAGAAGACTGCAAGATTTAGGTAAAAGTGGTTGGTATTTGTTATTTGGCTTAATTCCTATAGCAGGAGCAATTATTTTAATTGTTTGGTTTGCTACAGAAGGGGAACAACAAGAAAATAGTTATGGAGCAGTTCCTTCAAAAGAGCCGGAAGAAACAACTGTTAGTTAATATCTTATTAAAAAAACTGCCTTTTTCAGGCAGTTTTTTTATTGGTTAAGTTCGGTGTCAATTTTTTGTTCTATTTCATCAATACGAGCGTTAAAATCCGGATCGTCCGAACAGCCATAAATAGCATTCCATTTTGTTGACCAATTTGTAAGTTCTTCGGTTACAAGCAAAAGTTTTTCAATGTTTTGTGGGTCGGCTGGATTTGCCTTGGCACTTTTAACAACAACAATTGCCTCATCTGCCCAAGCCTCGTAGTCGTCTAAAAATTGTTGACAATCATCGGGGTTGAATGTTGTTGCCGCATTATTATTTGCATTAACATCTCCATTGTTATCATTATCATCATTAACTACAGCATTATTGTTTGTAGTGTTGTTGTTTTGCTGTGTAGTTGTTGAGTTTTGATCATCGGTTACAGAGGCATCATTTGCATCGTTGCTACCACAACTTACAATTAAAAAAAGTCCTAAGATTACAAGTAAATTTTTCATTTTTGTTAATTTTTTTGTTTATAAATATTACTACCAATGAGGAGTAGAGTTTGGTAAATAGTATATTTTTTTTGACTTTACAAATTTATAATTTTTATAATCAGTAACAATAAAATCAATCACATTTAATCCATAATTTAGTGGAATTTCATTATTCCAAGAATATTGGTTGGAAGTATGATCTATTTGTTCAAAATTAGTTATTGTTGTAATATGTTGCATGTTAACATAAATTTTAACTTCAACAGGCTTTTTATAACCTGTAATAGTTGCCGATACGGGTAGTCTTTCGGTATAAATAGTTGCAATTGGTGCAATTGGCGAAATAAATTTCATATCCGACATTTCTAAGCTCTTAAATTTTACTATTCCAAAATTCCAAGCTTTATCAATTGTGTATGTTGAGGCACCAATAACTAATCCGTTATTAGCATCTTCAATTATATCGGAGGCATAATCATCACTTTTTCTGGTAAAAATTTTTTCCCAAGCAATTTCTCCTCTGGGCGATAATTTCATTACAGCAACATTAGTATTTCCAACGCCATCTTTTTTACTTGTATATGCAATTGCATAACCTTTATCATAAGTTTCTATAATGCTAACGGGGTGTTCCCACATGGGTTTTTGAATTTCTCTAGTCCAAACTGTGTCTCCTTGGGGGTTCATTTTTAAAATTAGGATAGAAAAATCCATAAAATGTCCCTTTTTAACTTCAGCAGCAACAACAAAGCATGAATCAGAGGTTGATGATATTGAATTAGCTGTTGACCATCGTCCTATTTTAATGTCATCAGCCCAAAGATCAACGCCATCAGCTGTAAATTTTGTTATAGATCCTTTTTTATAACTTCCATAAGAATAACTGATGTAGCCAACAACTATTATTGTGCTGTCGTAAAGTTCAGTAACAGAAGTTGCTCTGTCGTCGTAGGGAGAACCAAAGGATTTATCCCAAACAAAATTTCCAAGTGAATCTAATTTTAATACATACCAATCGTTATCTAAATGAATATTTTGTGCGGTATAACCCGAAATTAAAATTCCTTTGTCAAAAGTTTCAATCATGTCTGTGCTAAAAGCGTCTCCGTTTCCGGGATATAACTTTTCCCATAAAATTTCGCCTGAACTGTTAAGTTTAATAACCCAAATTTTATGCGGAGCTGAATTATCTTCTGAAATTATGCCTGTGATTAATAGATTTTTGTCTTTTGTTTCAATAATTTTGGTGGGACGCATGAGTGGATATTCGGCATATAATTTTGACCATAATCTAATTCCGTCTGTATTTATTTTTACAAGCCACATGGCATCTGTAGTATCTTTTACTGTACCAACAATAAAAATGTTGCCATCGTAGGTTTTTACCATTGATGAAACCTCGTCCATACCGTCTCCTCCGTAATAATCATTCCATTCGTAAACGTATTGTGCTGATAAACAGAGGTTTGATAAAAGAAAAAAGATTAAAATTATATTTTTAAAAAAATTACACATCAAGAGTATTTAGCAACCATAATGCCAAAAATAAAATATTAAATTGTTTTGACCACGTATTATTTTTAACGACAAAAGTACAATCAAAGTTTAATCAGAAAATATTTTTTTGATAAAAAAAACTATTTTTGCATTTTAAAATGAAATAATGTACAATCTTCAATCAGAAATAACTTTTTTAACGGGGGTTGGTCCGGTAAGGGCTGAGGTTCTTAACAGAGAAATATCTGTTTTTACTGCCGAAGATTTGATTTATTATTTTCCATACAAATACATAGACCGAAGTAGGTTCTATAAAGTTGCTGATATAAAAAGTGATGCTGCTTATGTGCAATTACGCGGAAAATTTTGTTGCTTTTCTGATGAAACTGCCGGTAAAAAAAAATATCTTCATGCTGAATTTTTTGATGAAACTGGGGGTATCGATATTGCTTGGTTTCAGAGAATTAAATGGGTTAAGGATAATATTGAACCACAAAAGGAATACGTGATTTATGGTAAACCAAAGCAATTCAGGCAGGATTTTTCAATTGTTCACCCGGAATTTGAGTTAGCTTCAAAATTTGATAATCAAATTAAAGCTCCTTTTTCTGCAGAGTATAACACTTCTGAAAAAATGAAAAAATATTTTCTTAATTCTCGTGCAGTAGGGAAATTAATAAGAACAATTTTTGAAAGAAAACCGGTTTTTGAGGAAATTATCCCTCAATATATTTTGAATGAATATCACTTGCCGTCAATAAATGAGGCAATTCTTAACATTCATTTCCCTCAGTCGGTTCCAAAATTAGAAGCTGCTCGAAAAAGATTTAAATTTCAAGAACTATTTATTAACCAACTTTCGCTATTGAAGCAAAAAAAAATCAGAACAAATAGCATTTCAGGTTATTATTTTGAAAAAGTTGGCGAATATTTTATGAATTTTTATGAAAAAAAGTTGTCTTTTGAATTAACAGGTGCTCAAAAAAAAGTGTTGAAAGAAATAAGAGCTGATTTTAAATCAGGAAAACAATGCAATCGACTTTTACAGGGTGATGTAGGCAGTGGAAAAACAATTGTTGCTGTTATGAGCATGCTTATAGCAATTGACAATGAATTTCAAGCTTGCATGATGGCTCCCACTGAAATTCTCGCTCAACAACATTTTGATTCTGTTTTTGAAATGTTGCAAGGTATAGGCTTGAATGTTAGGTTGTTAACCGGTTCTACTAAGGCAAAACAACGTAAAATTATTGACCAAGAGTTACTTTCCGGAGAATTGCATATTCTTATCGGAACTCATGCTTTGATAGAAGACAAAGTACAATTTAAAAATTTAGGCTTGGCTATTATAGACGAACAACATCGGTTTGGTGTGGCACAAAGAGCTAAACTTCAAAAAAAGAATACAAATCCTCCGCACGTAATTGTTATGAGTGCAACTCCAATTCCCCGAACTTTGTCTATGACTTTGTACGGCGATTTAGATGTTTCGGTTATTGATGAATTGCCTCCCGGCAGAAAAACTGTTAAAACTGTTCATTCTTATGAAAAACAACGAGGCAAGGTTTATAAATTTATACGAGATGAAATATTAAAAGGCAGACAAATTTACATTGTTTTTCCGCTAATCAAGGAATCTGAAACTTTAGATTATAAAAACCTCGAAGAAGGCTATCAAACAATAACTGAAAATTTTAGAGCTCCAAAATTTAATGTTAGCATGATTCATGGGCAAATGAAAACTGATGAAAAAAAGGCTCAAATGGATTTGTTTGTTGCCGGTAAAACTCAAATATTGGTTGCTACAACTGTCATTGAGGTTGGAGTAAATGTTCCAAACGCATCTGTTATGATTATCGAAAGTGCCGAACGATTTGGTTTATCTCAATTGCATCAGTTAAGAGGTAGGGTAGGACGCGGAGCTGAGCAATCCTATTGTGTTTTAATGACAGGACATAAATTATCTTCCGATAGCAAAAAACGAATTTCTACAATGGTGCAAACTAATAATGGTTTTGAAATTGCCGAAGTAGATATGCGTTTACGAGGTCCCGGAGATGTTTTTGGAACTCAACAAAGTGGTACTCCTATTACGTTTAGAATTGCCAATATTTTAACCGATGGTAAAATCCTTTTTGCTGCTCGTCAAAAAGCAACCCAGGTGCTTGAAGATGACCCTTTACTAGTAAAACCTCAAAATAAAAATCTTGCAATAAAAGTCGAAAGTGAAATTAGAAGTTCGTGGGGGAATGTGAGTTAAGTTTGGCTTTTTTTGTGAAATATTTTTTGTTAAAAATATAAATATTTTTACTTTTAGCACATCAAATAATTCTATGTTTAAAAAGTTTAATATTTTTCTATTCGTTTTTTTTCTCCCTGTTTTATTATGGGGGCAAAAGCTTAGTTTTGAGCATTATACAACTGCCGATGCCGGATTGTCTCAAAGTGTGATTATTTGCTCTTTTCAAGATTCCTATGGTTTTTTGTGGTTTGGTACCCAAAATGGGCTAAACAGATTTGATGGCTACAATTTTGAAGTGTTTATTTTTGATCCTGCCGACTCAAATTCTATTTCTAATAACTGGATTTTTTCTATTGTTGAAGATGACCATAACAATTTGTGGATTGCTACCAAAGATGGTTTAAATATTTATAATAGGCTTACAGGAAATTTCTCAAGAGTTAATTATAAAAATTTACAACAAACTAAAACTAAAGATGTTGTTTACGGGTTGTTTAAAACTAATAGCGGAAATATATTAGTAAATGATGAAACTGCATTGTACATTTATTATCAAAATACTAAAACTTTTGTTAAATTTGATAAAATTACAAATGACGATTTATCTGTAAAAGATTTTCATATACCGGTCTTTGAAGATTCTGAAAATTATATTTGGCTTGGCACAACTCAAGGTGTTTATAGAATTAACCCTGTTGATAATTCCTTTACAGAGTATTCAACTCGTAGTTCGGATAATTATATAAGTAATGATGTTATTTATGACATTAACGAAGATGATGTTGGAAATGTATGGGTTGGAACAGCTTTGGGGTTATATCAATTTTCGATTTCTGAAAATAAATTTTTAAAAGTATTTGTTTACGATTCTATTTATGGACTTTCAAATAATATTGTATATTCTATTTTTAAAGATTATGATGGAAATTTATGGCTTGGAACGCATCAAGGAATAACAAAACTCGAAATATATCCTAATAACAAATTCGTATTCAAACATTATTCTGTTGCAAATTCTAATTTAAGTCATAGTGTAGTGTATTCTATTGTTATCGATAAATCTTTAAATTTGTGGGCAGGTACTTTAAAAGAATTATCAAAAGCCGATTTAAAACCCAAAAAATATAATTTAATACAAAAAAATAATACTTATGAGTCGGTTGAACTTTCAGACAACTTAATTGCATCTATTTATAAACAAAACGATTCTATTATTTGGATTGGAACCTGGGGCAAGGGGCTAAATATTTATAACAGATACTCTCATGAAATTTATTATTATTCTTCGCAAAAAAGTGGTAAAAATTTTATCTCCAACGATTTTATACACTTTATTTATGAAAATAATAATAATGATGTTTTAGTTGGTACCAGAGATGGAATCTGGGTTTATGATTTTACAGACAGTTCATTTGTCAGACTTAATGTTTTTTATGATAATCCAAATATTAATAATCTTGAAAATCATCGGATTTTTAAAATAATTCAAGATAAATTAAATAATTATTGGATTGCAACACAAAATGGCATCTATAAATTTGATGATAATTTTATCCAAATAGAAAAATTTAGTGCAGAAAGTGACCCAAACAACAAAATTATCGGTAACCTTGTTTATGATGTTATTGAAGATATAAATGGAGTAATTTGGATTGCAACTTCTGTTGGTTTAAATATATATAATCCAACCGATAATAGCATGCAAAAAGTTGATACATTGAATGATAATTTTATTGTATCACTGTGCAATGACTATCAGGGGAATATTTGGATTGGAACACAAACAGGTTTAAATTATTACAATCAAAACGACAAAAAATTTACTTATATCTCTCAAAAAAACGGTCTTTCTGATAACCTGATTTATGAAATTTTAGAAGATAAAAATCACGATGTATGGTTTGCTACCAATAATGGATTATCAAGGTACAATATTATCGATAAAAATTTTACTTCTTACTCGGTTTTTGATGGTTTACAAAGTTTAGAATTTAACTTAAATGCAGTTTTTCAGGATAAAAATGACGGTGAAATTTTTTTTGGAGGAATGAACGGAGTTAATTATTTTTACCCTGATTCTATTTTTAAAAATAATATTTCACCAAACATTGAAATTTCAAAATTTGAAATAAAAAATGCTAATGGCACAAGATTTATTATTCCTCAAAAATTAGATCTTATTGAACTTTCATATCTTGATTTTGAGGTTTATATAGAATTTTCCGCTTTGGATTTTACAAATCCTAAATTAAATAAATATTCTTACAGAATGATCGGAATATCAGATGAATGGGTAGATATTGGTAACAGAAATTTTGTATCTTTTTCAAATTTGCCTCCCGGCGATTATATTTTAGAAATTAAAGGCACTAATAATGACGGAGTTTGGTGTAACGATTCAAAAGTTATACTTATATATGTTAAACCTCCATTCTGGAAAACTAAATTTGCTTACGTTGCTTATCTTTTTTTATTGATTGGTTTAATTTTTCTGATTATAAAAATTAGAGAACGAAGACTTGTTTATGAACGTGAAATTCTTGAAAATAAAGTTATTGAACGAACAAAGGTTATCCATGAGCAAAAAACAAAAATAGAAAAAGCTCACACCGAAATTACCAGTAGTATAAGTTATGCGTCTAAAATTCAAACGGCATTATTGCCCAAACCCGAACTTTTAGAAGAACTTTTTGCCGAACATTTTGTTTTATATAAACCTCGAAACGTTGTTAGCGGTGATTTTTATTATGCGAAAGTTATAAATAATTATAAAGTTTTTCTTGTAGCTGATTGCACCGGTCATGGTGTTCCTGGTGCCTTTTTAAGTATGTTGGGTATTTCGCTCTTAAATGATATTGTGCCAAGACGAGAGGTTACAAATTCTGCCGAAATTCTCGAAATTATGAGAAAACAAGTTAAATTTTCGTTAAATCAACAAGATTTTTCGGCTGATACTAAAGACGGTATCGAAATGTCTTTATGTGTTTTTAATACTCAAACAAATGTGTTAGATTTTTCGGGAGCTAATAATACTCTTCTTGTTTCAAAACATAAAAAAAATGTTAATATAAATGATATTGACAAGAACAAAATTAAAGTTTTAGATTGTGAAAAAAATGATGATAAAATTCTTCTCGAATATTTATCTGCAAAAAATCCTATTGGCGTTTATGTTAAAGAATTTAGTTTTTTTAGTAGTTATATAAATGTAGATAAAGAAGATGTTTTTTATCTGTTTTCTGATGGTTATAAAGACCAATTTGGAGGAATTAAAAATCATAAATACACAAGCTTAAGATTTAAAAAATTTGTTTTTTCTAATTCAGATTTAAAACTGAAAGAACAACACCAAATATTAGAAAATGAGTTTTATAATTGGAAAGGAGAGAATACTCAAATTGATGATATTTTAGTTATTGGAATAAAATTATTGAAATAAACTTTAAAACATAAATAATTAAAAATGAAACAACTAATTTTAATGCGTCATGCTAAGTCAGATTGGTCAGATGAAACAATAAATGATTTTGACCGACCTCTTACAAGTAGTGGGCAAAAAGCAGCAGCATTAATGGGCAAAAAGCTCAAAGAATTAAGTATATTTCCAGACTTAATTCTTTCGTCTTCTGCAATTAGAGCAAAAACAACCTCTGAAATTTTTGCAGAACAAAACGGTTATTCTAAAGAGATAATATTTAGTGATGATTTTTATTTCGGAAGCGAGGAAGATATTATCGCTTCAATAAAAAATACCGATAATAATGTCAATACACTTATGGTTGTGGGGCATAATCCTATTATGGAAGATCTTGTAGCTAAAATAACTATTGATAACCAATATGCTATGTTTAAAACAGCTACAATTGTTATTTTGTCGGTGCCGGTAATAAAATGGTCAGGACTTAAAAGGGAAATCTGCGACCTTGAAAAACAGTATAATTCTTCAGATTTTTCTGATATAAAATAATAATTCATAATCAGGCGTAACTTAAATTGCTTATTAGTTTAAAGGAATTTACTTCTTCTTATTATTATCATTAATTTCATGTTTTTAAAATGAAATTCCGTAAAAATTTTATGTTTTTTGCGGCTATTTCATTTTTTTTTTATAAAATAGCAAAAAAATACAAAAAATATAATAATGAAACGTAATTTACTGATTTACATCTTTTTAGTAGTGTTTGTTGGTGGAGCATTAAACTTAAACGCTCAAAGAAGAAATAACTCTTCTACTACAACTGATACTTTATTAAAATCATCAGCACTTAGTGGATTAAAATTTAGGAGTATAGGTCCTTCTTTTGCTTCGGGTAGGGTAGCTGATTTTGCTGTTAATCCAAATAATTTTAGCGAATGGTATATAGCTTTTGCGTCAGGGGGAATTTGGAAAACAATAAATAATGGGCAAACTTTTGATCCTATATTTGATAATTATGGCTCTTATGCTATCGGTTGTTTAGCAATTGATCCTACCAATACTAATGTGATTTGGGCCGGAACCGGTGAAAATAATCATCAACGGGCTTTGGGCTACGGCGATGGAGTTTATAAATCTGTTGACCGTGGAAAGTCATGGAAAAACATGGGATTAAAAGAATCCCGGCAGATAGGAATGATTGCTATTAATCCGCAAAATCCAAATATTGTTTTTGTTGCTGCCGAAGGTTCTGCTTGGGGACCCGGAGGTGATAGAGGCTTGTATAAAACAACAGATGGTGGACAAAATTGGACTAAAGTGCTTGAAATTAGCGAAAACACCGGAGTTAACAATGTTGTGATAGATCCAAATAATCCTCAAATAATGTATGCTACTTCTGAGCAGCGTCGTCGTCGGCAATTTACAAAAATTGGTGGCGGACCCGAAACTGCTTTTTATAAATCTGACGATGGTGGTGATACTTGGCGTAAAATCTCTGCCGGATTACCTGGCGGACATCTTGGTGGTATGGGAATTGCTATTTCGCCTGTAAACACCGATTACGTTTTTTTAATTATTGAAGCTCAAGATGATAACGGAGGTTTTTATCGTTCTACCGATAGAGGTGAATCTTGGCAAAAAATGAGTAGTTACACTACAAGCGGTCAATATTATAATGAAATTTATTGTGATCCAATTAATATTGACAAAATTTATAGCATGGCAACTTATTCTAAGTATTCTGATGATGCAGGTAAAACATGGAAAAGTATAAGTAATAATAATCGCCATGTTGATGACCATGCTTTTTGGGTAAATCCTACAAATACTCAACATTTTATTATTGGTGGCGACGGTGGAGCATACATTACTTATGATGGCGGAGCAAATTATTTTCATGTCGGAAATTTAGCCACAACTCAATATTATCGTGTAGCAGTTGATAACCAAAAACCTTTTTATTGGGTTTATGGCGGAACTCAAGACAATAACTCTCATGCAGGTCCTTCTCAATCTTTAGTTGAAGATGGTATTCCTAACAGCGAATGGATTACTACTCTTGGAGGCGATGGTTTTTGGTCAACTGCCGACCCAACCAACCCAAACATTATTTATGCTGAATATCAATACGGTAATATATTCAAATATTTTAAAAATACAGGCGAAAAAATAAAAATTAAACCTTTTCCATTAGCACACGAACTTACTTATCGTTGGAATTGGGACGCTCCTTTTTTAATCAGTCATTCTCAAAACACAAGATTGTATATGGCTGCAAATAAGGTTTTTAGATCTGATGACGGTGGGCTTTCATGGAAAACTATCAGCAACGACCTTACCGCTCAAATTGATAGAAATTCTTTTCCTGTTATGGGTAAATTTTGGTCTTCAAATGCTGTAAAAAAAGATATTTCTACTTCTCAGTACGGTACAATAGTTACTTTGGCCGAATCTACTCTTAAACCGGGGCTTTTGTATGTTGGTACTGATGATGGAATTATTCAAATTTGTGATGATGCTACCGCCGACAATCCTACTTGGCGTAAGATTAGTAAATTTCCGGGTGTTCCTGAATATACTCTTGTTAGCGATATTTATCCTTCAAACTTTGATGAAAATGTTGTTTTTGCAACTTTTAATAACGAAAAAAGCAACGATCTTAAGCCTTACGTTTTAAAAAGTTCCGATAAAGGTGCAACTTGGACGCTTATTACCAAGGGTTTACCCGAAAATGGTCCTGTTTATTCTGTTGTGCAGGATTTTGAAAAAGATAATTTGATTTTTTGTGGAACTGAATTTGGTTTTTATACATCGGTTGATGCCGGTGAAAATTGGATAAAATTTAGCAATGGGCTTCCAACTATAGCTGTTAGAGATATTGCTCTTCAAAAAGACCAATGTGATATTGCAATAGCTACTTTTGGTAGAAGTTTTTATATTTTAGATGATTATTCTGCTCTAAGAACTGTGTCAGAAGATTTTTTGCAAAATAACGATGCATTTATTTTTGATATTCCTGTTGCCGAAATGTATATGCCTAAAGGTGGGCGATATGGACAGGGTGCTACTTATTACAATGGCACAAATCCTGATTTTGGTGCAAATATTACTTTTTACTTAAAAGATGTTCCTAAAACGCAAAAACAAACACGTTTAGAAAAAGAAAAAGAACTTTTTAAAAATGGTGATCCTATTCCGCAGCTAACTTGGCGACAAATGGAAGACGAAGCTCGCGAAATTGCTCCTTATTTAGTTTTTACTATTGCCGACCAAAATGGAAACGAAATTCGTAAAATTAATAAAAAACCTTCAAAAGGAATCAATCGTTTTGACTGGGATTTGCATTTTCCGGGAATTTATCCTCAAGGATTAACTTCCGATTTTGATCCTTTTAAAAATTCAAGCTCATTTATTATGGTTATGCCCGGAACTTATAAAGTTAAAATGGGAATGGTTGTGAGAGGAGAATATACAGACTTAACTGATTATAAGAGTTTTGAGGTAAAACCTCTGACAAATTTAAATCTTACAAACACTCAACGTCAAGAATTTGTTGATTTTCAAATTGAAGTTATGGATATGTTAAGAATAATGTGGGCAACTTTAAATTATCAAGAAAAATTACGCGAAAACCTTACTGCATTTAAACAAGTTGCTGCTTCTTTACCTTCGCTCGATTTTGCTGTAATGCAAGAAATTGATGATGCAATTGCTCAACTTGATACTTTACATTATAAAATATACGGGGTTGAAGAAAAAGCAAGTTGGGAAGAAGTTCCGCCTCAAATATTGCCTATTTGGAACCGTATGCAAGTTGTTTTAGCTCCTCATTGGCAAGCATCTCATACCATTACACAAACAGAAAGAGATAATTTTGTTATAGTTAAAAATCAGTTTGGTGATGTTCATGCTGCAATTAAAAATATTGGCCAAGTTGTAATCCCAAATCTTCAACAAAAGCTAATTGATGCAGGAGCACCCGGATTGCCCGGTGTGTTGCCTGATTGGAACTAAGTAAATTTTTTAAAACTGCCTTTTCAAATTATTGATTTGGCAGTTTTTTTGTTTTTATCATTAAATGCAAATAAATGATCATTAAAACAAAAAAATATAAAAGACGATTTGTTATTTCAGATGTTCATGGTTGTTCAAATACTTTGAAAAAATTAATTGAACTTATAAACTTACAAACCAACGATGTGGTGTTTTTTCTGGGTGATTATATCGACAAAGGTCCTAATAGTGTGCAAGTTTTGGATTTTATTATTGAATTAAGAAAATTAAATTATAATATTTTTACTTTAAGAGGAAATCATGAGCAAGATTTTTTAAACATGTCTGTAAACTATGATCCCGATTTTTTCTATTCTTATGTTAGCCGGAAAAATGGAGGCGAAAATTTTTTTACAAAATTCAAACAAATAGAGTCTAAATACGTTGATTTTTTTCAAAATACTCACTTTTATTTCGAGCTAGAAGATTTTTTTCTGGTTCATGCCGGATTTAAGTTTTTTGGAAATGATTTTTTAAAAGATACTTCTTCGATGTTGGAATTAAGATATTGGAACTTTTCGGATTTAAAGTTAACTAACGGCAAAAGAATAATTCACGGACACGACCCAACCAATTACGAAATTATCAATAGAGCCGTACAAAATAAAAGTTTTAGAATTCCGCTTGATAATGGTTGTGTTTACACAAAATTGCACAAATATTATGACTACACTAAATTAGGTAAATTATGTTGTATTGAATTGAATTCTTGGACTTTAACCTGTGTAAAAAACGAGAAAGATATTGTTTTAAAAACAAAAAACAAAAAATAATATTTTGAAAATATTTTTGTCCAATAATCTTGGTTTTAAAACATTGTATAAATTTTGGTTTTAATATCGATAATTGCTATATTTGAAGTAATTATTTTAAAATCATAAAAAATGGAATCAAAATCATACAATCCTTTTTTGTTTGCCCAAAAACAGTTCGATAACGCTGCCGATTTATTGGAATTAAATGATGCAACCAGAGAATTTTTGAGAACTCCAATGCGTGAATTCCATTTTACAATTCCTGTTAGAATGGACGATGGAACTAAAAAAATTTTTAAAGCGTTCAGAATTGTTCATAATGATGCCCGTGGACCTGCAAAAGGAGGAATTCGTTTTCACCCAATGGAAACTGTTGACATAATTAGAGCAATGTCAATGTGGATGACATGGAAAACTTCGGTTGCCGATATTCCGCTTGGTGGCAGTAAAGGAGGCGTAATTTGCGATCCTCATCACCTTAGCATGTACGAACAAGAACAAATTAGTCGTGGTTGGGTAAGGCAAATTATTGGAAATATTGGACCTCATATAGATATTCCGGCTCCCGAAATGATGACAAACTCCCAACACATGATTTGGATGCTCGATGAATTTGAAAAAATTACCGGCGTAAAATCTCCAGGTGCTTTTACCGGTAAACCCATTTCGCTTGGAGGTTCTTTTGGCCGAAAAGAAGCTTCGGGGTATGGTGTTATGATTACTATTAGAGAAGCTCTTAAAGAATTGAATATCAAACCAATGAATACTGTTGCAAGTTTTCAGGGCTTCGGAAATGTTGCTCAACATGCTATTGATTTATATCAAAAAATGGGGGGAATAACCAAATGTGTATCTTTTTGGGATAATGAAGACCAAAAAAGTTATACTGTTTGCAAAAAAAACGGCATAAAACTCAAAGAACTTCAAAAAATAACAGATACTTTTGGTGGTATAAACAAAGAAAAAGCACATGAACTTGGTTATGAAATTCTTGATGGAGATGCTTGGCTTGAGCAAGAAGTTGATATTCTTGTGCCTGCTGCAATCGAAAATCAGTTAACCGAAGATAATGTTGGCAAAATTCATTCAAAAGTGAAAATTATTGCCGAAGGAGCCAACGGACCTACAACTCCCGATGCCGACGAAATTTTAAACAAAACAAATATTCTAATTTTACCTGATTTTTTAACTAATGCAGGTGGAGTAATTTGCAGCTATTTTGAACAGGTACAAAATAATATGAACTATTACTGGTCAAAAGACGAAATTCTTTCAAAACTTGACGAAAAAATGTCAACGGCTTATGCTGCAGTAAGCGACTTTGCTAAGGAAAACTCTCTAAACATGCGACAAGCCGCCTACGTTATTTCTGTTGACAGGGTAGTACAAGCTTGTAGAATGAGAGGGTGGATTTAAGTGAGTTTTCGAGTTTGTTAAGTTTATAGTTTAAAAATTAAAATTAACCTTTAAGAGTCTTTATTCGTAAACTTAAAGCGTTTGCAAGGACTTTAAGCGTTGACAACCAACCTAACGACTTGAAAATTAAATATTAATAGTCTTAGAGTAATCAAGTTTTTGAGAAAATAAATCGATATTTACTAAAAAAACTATTATATTTGCATAAATTTTATCTTCAAAAATTTCAACAAAATGAAAAAATTCCCTTTATTTCTATCATTTTTGCTAATTTTTAGCATTGGTTTTGCCCAAAACAGGGGTTTTAAACCCGTATCCGTTCCCGGTGCAACAAACGGTAACCTCTATGAGTACAGCTACGCACTTGTTATAGGCGAAAGCGAATACACCAACGGCTGGCAACGGCTAAACGGCGTAAAATCAGATGTGCCGGAAATTAAGCGTGCTTTGGAAGCACAAGGCTTTTTCGTAGTAGTAAAAGAAAATATCAAAAGTGATGACTTTGACAAAACAGTAAAAGCTTTTATTGCCGAGTACGGACAAAACGTAAACAGCCGTGTAATTATCTACTACGCCGGACACGGACACACAATAAAAAACCAACTTACCAACGAAAGCATGGGCTACGTAGTGCCGGTTGATGCACCAAACCCTGCTTACGACAAAGCCGGTTTTCTTACAAAAGCCGTGGACATGAACCAATTTAGCAACTACGCACTGCAAATACAATCCAAACACACGCTTTTTATGTTTGATGCCTGTTTTGCCGGAACTATTTTTAGCGGACGTGCAGGAGTGCCACCG
>JAFGUD010000093.1 GCA_016938685.1 Bacteroidales bacterium
AAACTTTATAAGACTTTGACCCTTGAATAATTCCATAAATTATTTATTTTTACGCAAATATAATTGTTTTTAAGGTAACACCACAAAAAATATAAATATAATAAGTAGCAATATAGCTCCTTTTGTGAATGTATCTAGTTTTCAAGTTATATGTTTTTTTCTCCACCTTTAAAACCAACTTTTCAGAAAAATATGTGATAATTATCATAAAATTTACTGTAAATTATCAACAATTAAAGTTGTTTGTTGTTAATTGATTTAGTAATTTTGCATATTATTATTTCAAGATAAACTATCCGATTTTTTCGGATTAAAAAAATTATTATATGCAAACAGATATTTTAGTTATTGGTAGTAGCGCAGCTGGATTAGTTGCTGCTACAACAGGAAAAAGAATTTATTCTGAAAAAGAATTCATGGTAATTACAAGTCAGGAAAAAACTCTAATCCCTTGTGGTATTCCATATATTTTTGGTTCAGTAGGTTCTTCTGAAAAAGACCTTTTACCGGCAGAAAAAATGTTTGAATCGCTTGGTATTAAAGTTGTTTACGATGAGGTTGTAAAAATTGACAGAGAAAGTAAAGTAGTCAATTTGAAATCAGGTAAAGATGTAAAATATGAAAAATTGGTAATTGGTACCGGTTCTTTGCCTGTTGTTCCAGGTTGGTTGAAAGGTGCGACTCTTGAAAATGTATTTTCTGTTCCTAAAAACAAAGTTTATTTGGATCAAATGCAACAAAAATTAGTTGGTGCTAAAAAAATTATTACAATTGGTGCCGGTTTTATTGGAGTTGAAATTTCAGACGAACTTGTTAAAGCAGGAAAAGAAGTTACTCTTATAGAAAAACTTCCTCATATTTTAGGATTAGCATTCGACGTTGATATTTCTTTGAAAGCTGAAAAAATACTTTCTGACAGAGGAGTTAAAATATTAACCAATATTGGAGTTAAAGAAATTCATGGAGAAACAAAAGTAGAAGGAGTTTTATTAGAAAATGGAGAAAAGATTGAAGCAGATGCTGTTATTTTAGCTATTGGTTACAAACCAAATACTCAATTGGCTCAGGTTTGCGGATTAAAAGTTAACAGTTTTGGTTCTATAAAAGTTGATGAATATATGAGAACTGAAGATTCTAACGTTTTTGCAGTTGGTGATTGTGCTGAAAAAAGAGATTTTGTTACTAGAAAAGTATGTAACACAATGTTAGCTTCAACTGCTTGTGCCGAAGCTAGAATTGCCGGAATGAACCTTATGAGACTTTCTGCGATTAAAACATTTAGCGGCACAATTTCAATTTTTTCTACTGCTTTAGGAAATAATGCTTTTGGTGTAGCTGGTTTGACTGAAAGAATTGCAAAAGAAGAAAATTTTGACTACGTAACAGGCGTTTTTGAAGGTATCGACCGTCATCCTGGTACGTTAAGCGACACTCATGCTCAATATGTAAAACTTATTGTTGGTAAAGAATCAGGAGTAATTATTGGCGGCGAAGTTTTTGGCGGACTTTCTGTTGGAGAACTAACTAATACTATTGGTATTATAATTCAAAACAGAATGACTATTAACTCTATGCTTACTTTACAAATTGGTACACATCCATTATTAACTGCATCTCCTGCAGGATACCCTCTAATGAAGGCGATAGAAAATGCTTCTTCAAAAATAATGTTTTGTCATTAGTTTTTTTGATTGTTTTTATGAAAGTTTACTGTGTATACCAAATTGTTAAAATAATTCAGATAATTATTTTTTACAAGCAAGTAATACCGATTGACTTTAAAACCGATTTTAAGAAAATGAAATCGGTTTTTTAAAGCATTTCGGTATAAAAGCAGTGAACTTTTTTATTCTAATAAATTATTTATTTTATTCAAATTTATTTCTTTCCAATTTTAATGAATCTATGACTATGATACCACTGAGTCGAAGTAATAACTATTCAAATGATCAAAAAAATTTACTTCTAAGTTCTGCAACCCAAAAAAGCCAGTTTATGACGGGCTTTTTAAAATTTTCTAAATATTGCTTATTTTTTACAAAGTATTGCTAATCAAGAAAGTAGTTGCAAATGCAATAATAGCATATAATTCTGGGAAAACGGCTAAAACCATTGTTTTTCCAAAGATGTTGTATCCGGCTCCAATTCCTGAAATACCGTTTGCACAAACTTGTCCTTGTTTGATACCTGAAAGCATACCAACCAAACCTAATGCAAAACCTGCTGCAAAAATAGCAATGCCTTGGGCTACTGTTAGCATATCTACACCAATAGTCATAATTTTTGCATTGATTATAAAGAATCCTGCAAAACCGTACAAACCTTGTGTTCCGGGTAATGCACTTAAAAGCATATAGCTTCCGAATGCTTCATCATTTTTCTTTAAAGCACCAACCGTTGCATTACCTCCGGATGATACACCAATAGCACTTCCAATACCTGCTAATGACACCATTAAAGCAAGTCCAATATAAGCTAGAATAACTGCAGTTGACATAATTTTTATTTTTTTTGTTAATAATTAAGTTAATAGTAATTTGTAATTTTTTTAATTGTTTCCAACAGAAACTTTTTTTGAAAATGGTTTATATTCTTTTCCTCCACCGGTAAATCCTGCATTTTTGTAAAACTCAACAAAAGTTAACCTCATTGGATGTACAAATGAACCTAATGAAGAAATTAATATGTTAAGAGTATGTCCAAATAATAAAAACACAATAAAGAGAATGTGACCAATTACAGGAGCAGAATTAAGTATTTGTATAGCAATATCATTTATTACAAAACCTAAAATTGCGCTTGAAAGGCCAAGAGCAAAAAGACGGATATACGATAAAATATCACCGAAAATACCAGTAACGGTTGAATAAACATCCCACAAGCCTTTTCCGACTCTTGCAGGAACTGAAATCTTTGGATCGCTGAAAAACAATACGAAGAAACCGCCTAAGCCTAAAATAACGTATAAAATAACTTTGCTTGAAGGAATTACGCCTGCTTTTGTTAATATCGCATAAAGCACACCTCCAATAATGATTATAAGCCAACCTATTGTTGCCAAGGCATAAAGAATACCACTTCTTCTGATTTGATTTACAGCTTTAATACCTAATCCGAATACAATTTGCACACCACCTAAAATAAGAGCCAAATTAAACATTTTGTCAGGATCAAGAAACATGCTTCTTACACTATCAAGAAATTTGATATCTGTTTCAATAAGATTCACTCCGAAAAATGTGCCTGAAATTACACCAAAAATTACAGTTGCAAGTCCAAGCCATTGTACAAGCGATAGAATCGGTTTTAAATCTTTCTTGGCTTTACGTTTATATAAACCGGCTCCAATTATAAATAAAAGTCCGTATCCTGCATCACCAAGACAAAAGCCAAAGAACATCATAAAAAAAGGAGCAAAGAAAGGTGTTAAATCTAATTCATGATAAGCGGGTAAAGAAAATAGCTTACCAATCAATTCAAACAATTTAGCAAATTTGCTGTTTTTTAACAAAATTGGCACTTTGTCATCTTTTGACGGTTTTTCTTTTATGTAAATAAAATTATTTTGTTCCAAATATTCAACAATTTTGTCTTCTTTGGTTTTTGGCACCCAACCTTCCAAAAGCATTACTTTGCCTTCAACCTCAATATTAGTAAGCTGTTTAACTATTTGATAATCAGTTATTTCAGCGACATCGTTTTTTGCTTTTTCTAGTATAGGTATTGAATTAAGAGTAAGATAATCAAAATATTCTTCTGTTTTTCGTATTTCATCTTCTGTTTCGTCAATTTCTTTTTGAATATCTAAATAATTTCTTGTTAAATTTTTTACTTCTTCGGCGATAATATTTTCAAAAGAACTTTTTTCTGTACTTACAGCAACAAAATAAAGCGTATTTGAATTTTGACTAATAACTTCTACTGTACATATTTCGCTTAGTTTTTCAAAATCAAATTTTTTAGCACCAATTTTATAAAATTTAAAAATATATTGTTTTTTTCTAAATCCTTGATTTTATCAAGAGAAAATTCTCCCCAGGGTTCTACAGTATGAAGTTCTTTTTTCAAAGAATCCAGATGGTTTTTGAGTTCCTCTTGTCTGCTTTGTTTAGCAAGAATATCGTTGAGCAGTTTTCTTCCTTCTTTAAGTTCAAAGTTTTTATTTTCTATTTCTTTTGGTTCTCTTTTATTGAGAAAAGCAATTGCTTTTTCAAATTGTTTAATTAAAAGCGTTTTAGATGCTAAATCTTCAGATATATCGAATTTCTTTTCAATTACATGCAAAACTCCGATTTCTTGTATTTTTGCTAAAAAATCATCGTAATTTGCATGAAAAATTAAAAAAGAAAATTTATTCATTGGTATAATCATAACTCTGAATTTTGTCTGTTTTTAACTATCTTTTGAGCAGATTTTGACAAATTTTCTTTGTCTTCCAGAAATCTTTTAATTTTCATGATAGCTTCCTCATAGCCCGGAATTTGAACTTTTTCGTACAAATTTACCTTTTGAGTTGTTTTGCGACGAGCGTGATTCAGCAAATCCATTTTATCGAGAAAAAGGTTTTTTCCTATTTCCAAACTAATCAATTCTTTCAAAATAGCAACCCCTTGTGGCAACCAATTGGGTTGATTGAAAAGAGAAAATTCTATTTTTTCAAAAACAATTTCATCAAGATTATCGGTTTTAACTCCGGCAATTTTTTTAGAAGTAACCTTAATTTCTTTAACTTTAACCAATTTCGGGTCAAACTCGTTCCATAATTCAGCAAAAACATTGTATTTTTTTATATTCTCATCAAGTTTTTGCTCGAGAAGATGAAATTTGTCTTTAGCTTTTTGAACTTCAACACGCAAAGCTGATTCTTTGTTTTTTATTGTCGGCAGAGCTTTAACACGCATTTTTAATTGCTTGTTCATCTGTTGCATCGAAGTTTTATTATATTGAAATTTTATTGCCATAAAAATTTAGTTTATTTTACTAATATAAGTTGATTAAAAAAACATCTTTTTAGTCTTCTTTTTTTGTAAATTTTCCGAATTTCTTAACTATTTCAGATTTTATGGCAACTTCAATTTCATTGAAATATTTATTAAACAAAATCCATGCTGTATCTAGCATTTCGTCAATTTCAATATTTACGTCAATCGCAAGTAGTTTGTCTGAATATTCTTTCGCAAATTTTATCGTTCTTTCATCATAGTCAGTGAGATCAAATCCGTTTTCAAGTTTTGTTTTTGCATTTGCAGCATCAGCAAAAAGTCGGATTGCGGCATTCATAACTTGCGGGTGATCTTCCCTTGTTTTTATGCCGATAACCAATTGTTTTAATCTGGAAAGACTTCTGAACGGGTCAATAATAACTTTTCCAATATCAGAATCTTTACGTAAGAATAATTGCCCTTCTGTGATATATCCGGTATTATCCGGAATCGCGTGGGTAATATCACCACCTGATAATGTTGTAACAGCAATAATTGTTATTGAACCTCCATCTGGAAATTGAACTGCTTTTTCGTAAAGTTTTGCAAGGTCGCTATACAAAGACCCGGGCATACTGTCCTTTGATGGGATTTGATCCATACGGTTTGAAACGATACTCAAAGCATCGGCGTACAAAGTCATATCTGTTAAAAGAACAAGTACATTCTGATTTTTTTCGACTGCAAAATATTCAGCAGCAGTCAAAGCCATATCAGGCACAAGCAAACGTTCAACAGGCGGGTCTTCGGTTGTATTAACAAAACTAATAATTCTGTCGAGTGCACCTGCATTTTGGAATACATTTTTAAAGAATAAATAATCGTCGTTTGTAATTCCCATTCCGCCAAGAATAATTTTGTCGGCTTTTGCACGTAGTGCAACCATTGCCATAACCTGATTAAAAGGTTGATCCGGGTCAGCAAAAAACGGAATTTTTTGTCCGGTTACCAAAGTATTGTTAAGGTCAATCCCTGCAATACCGGTTGCAATAAGTTCAGATGGTTGTTTACGTCTAACAGGATTCACAGAAGGACCTCCAATTTCAACAGTTTTACCGTCAATTTCCGGTCCGCCATCAATAGGAAATCCGTAAGCATTAAAAAATCTTCCTCCAAGTTCCTCACTAACAACTAATTGAGGTGAATGCCCAAGAAAAATAACTTCCGCATTAGTTGGAATACCTTCTGTTCCGTAAAATACTTGTAAAGTAATCAAATCTCCTTGAATTTTAACTACTTGCGCTAATCTTCCATTAATTGTAGCCATTTCTTCGTATCCAACACCTTGTGCATAAAGAGAACAAGTGGCTTTTGTTACCTGACTGATTTTTGTATATATTCGTTGAAATGCTTTTGTATTCATTTATTTAAGTTTATATTATAACAATAGTTCGTTAAAAATTTAAGCGGCAATAGTGCCGAAATATAATAGTTCCTTGAAATGATTTATATTTTTTAGCCTTTTA
>JAFGUD010000016.1 GCA_016938685.1 Bacteroidales bacterium
AAAACAGAGACTTGAACAAATGAATTCAAGTAACGCATCAAGAAGAACAATGGTTGGGTCAGGGGACAGAAGTGAAAAAATTAGAACGTATAATTTTCCTGAACAACGTGTAACCGATCACAGAATAAAACTGACTTTGTATAAGTTGGATGACATTTTGGCTGGCGGGGTTGGACTGGATGAAATGATCAACGCTTTGATTGCAGCTGACCAAATAGAACAATTAGCTAATATGAAATAATTATGAATGAAAATATAGATTTTTCTTTAACTAAACCAGTGGTTATGGTTGGGCTTATGGGTGCTGGCAAAACCAGCATTGGGAGGGCTTTGTCACGTCAATTGGGAATACCTTTTGTTGATTCTGATAAAGAAATCGAAGCTGCAGCTGGATGCAGTGTTGTTGATATTTTTTCATTGTATGGCGAAGATGAATTTCGTCGCGTAGAACAAAGAGTTATATCTAGATTATTAGAATCCGGACCATCTTTGAAAGTTATATCCACGGGCGAGGGTGCATTTATAACGCCTGAAGTCAGAGAAATGATTTTGAAAAAGACTTTGACAATTTGGTTAAAGGCAGACCTGGAACTACTTGTAAAAAGGACTAATTTCCGGAATACGCGCCCACAACTTTTGAACGCAGATAGTAAAAGCATACTTTCAAAATTGATTAATGAAAGGTATAGAATATATTCAGAAGCTGATATAACAGTTGAAACTAGGGACGAAAGCTTACAAAAAACACTATCCAAGGTGTTAGAAGCAATGCGTGATTATATTGAAAAAGAGAAAATAAAAGATGCTTAATAATTTTTTACGTGAATTCAAATCATTTATAGAAAAAGGCAGCGCAATTGATATGGCGGTCGGTATAATCGTAGGAAGTGCGATGACCGGGGTTGTGAATTCGTTGGTAAAAGATATAATTATGCCACCGATTGGACTGTTAATAGGTGGGGTAGATTTTTCACAACTTTTTATCGTTTTAAATGGTGAAAGTACACATTATTCAACAGTTGCTGCTGCCCAGTCTGCTGGGGCTACTACATTGAATATGGGTCTTTTTATTAATTCTTTGATAAGTTTTTTGATAACAATGTTCGCAATGTTTTTGTTTGTACGAACTGTTAATAAAATACGCGGTAAAAACCTGAAAAGAACATGTCCATATTGTAAATCATCAATAGATGCGATGGCTATAAAATGTCCAAATTGTTGTTCGGACGTAAAGCCTGAAAAAGTCGAAAAATCTATTATAGATAGCACAGTTTTGGTTTCAAAAATAAAAAGAAAAATCAAGAAAGTAATTAAATAAGATAAAGGAATAAAATCCATTCCTAGATTTTTATCGGGACAAGTTTTTTTTCAGTTTTTGTATCTATAAAATAACATTATTTACAGGGTTGTTATGGCTGTTTTAAGGTGTGCCGGGGTGTTTGGTGTCCGCCGTGTTTCGTAATTTCGTGGTTTTTTACGCCAAAAATCCAGGTTTTTACTGCTTTTTACGGGATTTTTAGGGTTTGAATTGTGGGGATCCCAGGGTTAGGTTGAAAACAGTATTTTACAGGTTAATTAATATTAATATATTTTATAATTTGTTTATATTAATTATTTGTTTATACAGGATTATATTCATAATTATATATCCGTTTCAAAACGGAGTGCACAGAAGCAAGATGGATCCGATTTTGTATTTATTATAGATAAGAAACCGACCGTTTAATTTATTTGGGGGAATTGGTATATAATAAGCGCATAATGTATATTATGTATAGTTATATTATAAGAAAATATCGGGAAATGGGGTTTTAGTGTTTTTATTGTGTTCGCACAGTTTGGCTGATATATTTTTATATTAACCATTTGTTCAAACAAATAAAATATTTATAAAAAAGTTTTTGTATAAAATTTTTTTAAGTTCTGTTTTTCATAAATTCAAAAATTATTTTTTATAGTTTATGTTTCATGCAAACATGTTTTTTATTTTGGATATATGTGTTTTCACCATTGAAAAAAAAATTTAATCGTTTAACCTATTTCATTATGAGATTGGATATTGAATTAGTTAATCGAAATTTATACCCGACACGGGCCAAGGCTGTTTCGGCCATAAAATCTGGTTTAGTGTCGGTTAATGGAATTATTGCGCAA
>JAFGUD010000094.1 GCA_016938685.1 Bacteroidales bacterium
AAAACCACGCAATCCCTTACTGCACATAGCTAGAACGTTAGCACTCATTAAAAAAAACAGAATATGAAACAAACATTTTTGCTTTTTGCAGTCCTAATAGTATTATTTTCATGTAATACTGAGGAGAAAAAAAATTACAAAGAAGAAATCGTGAGAAATTTCATTGAATATTTAAATAATGGAGAATCTGAAAAAGTTGATTCTATAACAACACCTGACTTTAAATATTTGACAGACACATCAGTTGCTGAAAAATCAGATTATTTGAAAAATGTGACAAAGCCTGTTGCAAATGCTAAAATCCAGATAGTTGAAATTGAAACATCTGAAAATATAGTAAAGACAAAAGAGAAAATAACAGATGATATAATTGACTATTTGGACTTGAAGCCAATTGAAAGAAAACGGGAATATCATTTCAATGATAGTAACCTAATTAAATCAATCTATAATTTGGAACAATTTGAATCACCTGATTATATAAAAATTCAAAAGAAACTTATTTTGTGGGCAAATCAAGAATACCCAGATTTTGTTCAGAAAATGATTGGAAAAGCAAAGAATGGCGAAAATATTGATGAAGAAAGAAGATACTTATTGACAAAATTGAAAAATAGAGGACTTCAAGTATTAGATAGTGTCTCTTTTGAAACGGTAAAGAAAGAAGAACCAACGGAAGAAACCAAATCTGGCGGTAGTTTTATTAGCCCAAATGGTAGTTTTTTAAATTCTGTTGTAATTACTTACTTCGGGATGAATGCGTTTCCTTTTGGTGAATATACTGTCCAAGAATTTAAAGATGCAGTTGCAGGGACAGTAATGACAAATGGAAAAAATCCCATAATAAAAGGATGGACGAAAAACGATAATATATATACTCTTCACGTTAATTATCAAGGAGAAACTGTAAAATTTGTTTTCATCCATTTATTAAATAAAGAAGGAAAAGGTAGTGAAATGTATGGAATGATAAATGGAGAAAGAATTGACGGAGTTCAGATGTATCAATTGGTTCCAAGTCTAATTAAATAATTCAAAATATGTCTATTAATAATTTCATGCAGCAAAACATCAATCATTTAAGAAATGACATTATTTCAGAACTTGAATCTGAATTCAATTCTCACGATTTTATTAAAAAAATTGCCAAAAGATTTGAACCTGACTATGTGGATTTCTTGAATAAATATAGAGGTTCTGATGCTTTCAGGACAGTTAATAGTCAAATTGCAAAATTTCTTGCTGATAATGCATTAAGTTTAAATATTCACAAGACACAAAAAGTAAAAAGTGAAAACGTTTTTGGAGAAATTGATGAAATTCAAGGATGGAAGAAGAATTAACGAGTGCTAACAAACGCTATGTGCAATAAGGGTTTTGGCGGTAATTGAAGCATTTTGCACCGATCCAACTTTATAGCGGGTTGACAGTTGAAAACCACGCAATCCCTTACTGCACATAGCTAGAACGTT
>JAFGUD010000017.1 GCA_016938685.1 Bacteroidales bacterium
ATTTGACAAAATCTCAATCAATCAGCACCCAAATAAAACGGAACTTGTTACAGACTTCATAAATCACAATAATAAAGTTTGGTTTAACAAGGTAGAAAAATACAAGCCAGTTCTTACAGAGTTAGAAAAGATTGACTTACGGTTTCTTGACCGGAATATTGAAATTACTTTTCCAAAAGGAAAATCACTAATAAACTTAAAAAACGATGCTAAAACTCTTTTAGATTTTCTAAATGCCGGAAATGTTTTATCCGGGTTAAGTTTTAAGCTTAAAAAACCTTTCTTGCCGACAGAAATAAAGGAGAAACTGTATTTCATTGAAACAGTTAAAGTTAATGGCAGTCCTTGCGACACCAAAGAAGAATTTGACAAAGTAATAAATGACATTAAAGTCAAACAAAATCTTGAAGAATTAGCTGAAATATGGGATAGTTCCAGCACTTCAAATTCTTACAATGAGAAGTTTAATTTCTACCAACAATTGAACAACGAAACATTATCATTATTTGAAACTATTTCAAACGCTCAAACCAAAATAAAACTCATCCATAGTATTTCGGACATTTCTTTTAATGGCTTTGACCTTAAAGAATTACAGCAAGTGATTCATAAAACAAAGAATACTCTGATTCTAAACAAAATATCTGATTACAACAAGAAAAGAAAAATTATTCAAGGCTATTTATCCCGCAATAACTTTCATCCAATTGCGAAAGATATTTACCAATCAATTTCCGATTTAGCATTAAGTGAATACAAAATTCTTTGCAAAAATCTTTCTCAACTCCAGAACGATTTTGAAGAATATGAGAGGTTTACAAATCTTCGCAAAGATTTATCCCAAAATTTTCAGAATCTAATAGAAAAAGTAGAAAACAACGAATTTTCGCATTCTCAAATTACAGATTTAAAACAAGCAATTCTTTATCGGCATGCATTTGATGAATTAACAAACTTATTAAGCAGCGATTTTGAAAAAGAACTAAGCGAAAAAATTAAATCTTACGATTCAAGAGAAGAAAAACTAATTGCAAAAATTGCCGCAAAAAAATCATGGATTTATGTTTTAGTCAACCTAAAGCAAAATAGAAGCCTTAGACAACATCTTGAAGCGTGGGTTCAGGCAGTTAAAAAGATTGGAAAAACCGGGAAAGGCAAACGAGCTTTGAAATTTAGAAAAATTGCGCAGGAAGAAATGGAATATTGCAAAACCTCTGTTCCTTGCTGGATTATGCCTCTATATAAAGTAACTGAAACCATCCAACCGGAAAAAGGCATTTATGATTACGCCATAATTGATGAAGCAAGTCAGCTTGGTCCAGATGCTATTTTTTTACTGTACATTTCAAAAAATATTATAATAGTCGGAGACGAC
>JAFGUD010000095.1 GCA_016938685.1 Bacteroidales bacterium
ACCACAAAAGGATTTTGCGTGGTAACCTGCTTGCTATAACTTTGTTCCCCTGATTAAAATTGTCGCCTTAATTGATTGTTCTTTCAAATGTAAAAACTTCTTTCGTTCTTCGTCTTTCATGAAATTGTTAAAATCATCCTGTGTTTCAAATTCTGCAAGATGAATTTCATAAGGTTTTTCAATATTACTTTCAATGAAATTATCTGCTGTTGGTCTGATTCGCAGCAAAAGTCTCCCATTGTATTTTAAAATTATCGGAATAGCAATACTTTCAAATTCATCAAATACTTGTTCCTGTTTGTCGATAAGGTAAATTAGTTGGGTTACAAATATCATTTTTCTCTGCTTTTTAATGTGTTAATAAACCGGATCACACTCTCGGTAATTGCCTGCCTTACTGCTGCATGGTTGCATTGTATTGCACTTTTTTCTTAACAACCCATCCATTCATTATGTTTTTCAGTTCTTCATAAAACTGCTTCATCCGTTTCGTACGATAAAATGGTCCGCAAATGGGGTGGATTTATAATCCATACTTTTTTGTAAATTTTTATTTTATAATTAATCATTCTTTGGGCTCTACTTTTTTATATTCTTGTAATCAATCATATATGATAAACTTAGTTCGGCATTCAAATTTTTTGACGAAGAAAAAGGAGAGTCTGATGTTTTTTTGAAATTATCAGTTAAACTGGATGAAATTCTACTTTCAATTTGAAATAATCCAATTGAAGTATATCGTGAAATTCCTAATCCCAAACATAATCCAAAGCCAGCTTTGTTATCAGTTTTTATTCCGTAATACTCTTTTTCTTCAATTCCGTCCAACAAGTTTATTTTCTCTTTTTCTGAAAGAAGGTATGATATATATGGTCCCAAATTAATCACAAATCTTGTTTTTTGATTTCCTAAATTGACATGAGTCATAAATGGAAGTTCTATAAAATCTAATTGTCGTTTATATGTATTTGTCGAATCTAAATTTTCATTCCACCCTGATTGTTTATAGTTCAGTTCTATCTGAATCCCTAAACTTTTTTGTGAAATATGTTTAAATACAACTCCACTAGTTAAGCCAGAATTGATTTTTTGACTAATTG
>JAFGUD010000096.1 GCA_016938685.1 Bacteroidales bacterium
ATTGCTAAATTTGACCTTAAACCCGAAGATGTTGGATTTAACTTAAATTCTGATTTTTAACGAGTTAAATTTTACGTTAGTTGGAAGTAAAGAGGCAATAGAATTCATAAAGGAAAACTACGAAGAGGGTTTATTCATTGTTGGTTTGGATTATCATTGTGCATTCATTTTATATCATCAAAATGAAGTTTTTTTAATACATTCCAGTCGTACTCGCAATAAAGTAACAATTGAATTTGCGGTATTATCGAAAAGTTTTATTTCAAATCATTATTACATCGGCGAAATAACAACAAACGATAATTTAATGTTAAAATGGATGTATAACGAACATATACCAAAAATTGAAGTGTTTGAATTCGGAAAATAATCGAGTAAACAGTGATCAGTAACGAGTAGCGAGTTGCCAGTGGCCAGTACCGAGTAACCAGTAATCAGTGTCGAGTAGCCAGTAGCTAGTGACGAGTTTTGAGTAGTTATACGTTTATAGTTTTTATTAAACCGAATAAAAGTTTTGATATCTCTTCTGTTAACTTATACAATCGGTTGAAATCTTCTTTTGAAATTTTCTCTAATTCTGCTGCTAAATACAGCATTGAACGTACTTCTGCACAAGAACCTTTTGCAATATACAAAAACTGTCTGAATTCCTTATTTGTTTGTCTGTCATATCCTTCTGCAATATTATTCATTATCGAAACAGAAGCTCTTTCAATTTGATTTTTGAATCCAAAATCATTTGTTTTTTCAAATAACTTATAAACGCTAATTGTAAGTTCTTTTGCTTTTTGCCATGATTTTATATCTTCAAATTTTATGATATTCATATTATTTCAATTTATTGAGTTCGTTGAGTCTCGAGTAACTAGTAGTTAGTTTCGAGTAGAAGACAACTATTTCTTGATACTGATTACTGGCAACTCGGCACTGGTTACTGGCTACTCGCTACTGGCTACTCGCTACTGGTTACTGGCTACTCGTTACTGAATTAGTGTTTGCTTAGATATTCTGCAACTCCGTTGAAAGTTGGTTTCATAGCTTCGTCGCCTTGTTTCCAATTTGCCGGACAAACTTCTCCGTGTTTTTCAAAATAGATTAAAGAATCTAATGTTCGGATTGTTTCTTCGATACTTCTACCAATTCCCATGTCGTTAACTACTTCGTGTCTCACTAAACCTTTTTTGTCGATAATAAAAGTAGCTCTGTAAGCAACCGGAGAACCTTGAAAAACAGCTTCGCCGTCATCTGTATAGCCATAATTTCCGGCTAATACACCGTAGTTTTCAGAAATAGTTTGAGTTTGATCAGCCACAAGAGGGTAGGTTACACCTTTTATTCCGCCGTCATTTTTTTCTGTTTGAAGCCATTTCCAATGCGAAAAATGAGAATCAACCGAACAACCGATAACAACAGCTTCGCGTTTTTCAAATTCTGCTAATTTTTTCTGAAAAGCCAAAATTTCAGTTGGACAAACAAAAGTAAAATCGGCAGGATAAAAGAAGAAAATTATGTATTTTTCTCCAATATATTGTTCCATCGAAAAATTTTCGAGAATATCTTTACCATTTATTACAGCCGGAGCTTCAAAAGCCGGAGCATTTTTTCCTACTAAACTCATAATTATAGTGTTTTTGTGTTAATATTTATATTCAGACACAAATATCTTCTTTAAATTTTTGTAAAACAAATATTTTGTTGAAAATTAAAAAATAATTTTCTTTGCACGCAAATATTTCGGGGTGTAGCGCAGTTGGTAGCGTGCTACGTTCGGGACGTAGAGGTCGGGCGTTCGAGTCGCCCCACCCCGACTAGGATGCTGTAAGTGGTTGATTTTGATGATTTGCAGGTTTTTTTTGATTTGATTTTGAATTCGGTGTAGCAGGTTAATGGAAAAACGTTCAAAAAAAGGCCTTTTTTTTATTTTTTAATCATTATCAAAGCAAGTATATTAAATATTTCAAGTCTTCCTAAAAGCATATTTATTGATAAAACATATTTTCCTAAATCAGGTATTGAAGCGAAATTACCCAATGAGCTTACTTTTTCAAAACCTGGCCCTACATTTCCGATTGTAGCAATTGATGCCGAAAATGCAGTCATTCCATCAATATCCATTGCAGTTAATATTATGGTTGTAATAAAAAATACTGCAATATAGAGTACAATGAAAACCATTGTTTGCTGTTCCAATTTCTCGTCTATTCTTTTGCCGTCAAATTTAGCTACAAAAATTCCTTGTGGATGTTTCAATAACTTAATCTGTTTTCCAATTAGTTTAAAGAAAATATACACACGATCAAATTTTAATCCACCCGATGTTGAGCCTGTCATTGCACATTGAATTGTGAAATATATTAGAATTATTCGCGAAAAAATTGGCCAATGTGCTGTATCTTCGGTTGCAAAACCAGTTGTTGTGCCTAACGAAATTACCTGAAATGAAGCATATCGTAAAGAAGTCCATAAATCATAGTTTCCTGATAAATATAATTTTAAACTAACAAGCAAAATTCCAATAAACATTACTAAAATAAAAGTTTTTGCAAGCGAAGACCGGAACAAGTTTTCTTTTTTCAGCATAATTGTACCGTAAATCAAACCGAAGTGAATACCGCTTAAAATCATAAAAATCATTATGACTATTTCTATTCCGATATTATTAAATGCTGCAATACTTAAATTTTTGGTTGAAAATCCACCTGTTGCAATTGTTGCAAATGAATGGTTAATAGCATCGAAAAAACTCATTCCGAAAAGCATTAATGCAATAGTTTCAAGCAATGTAAGACTAATATAAACCAATGCAAGAATATGCACTATTTTACGCGCCTTGAAGCGGAAGTTCATTTTAGACAAACTTGAAATTTCTGTATTATAAATTGTTACTCTTTGACCTTTTGATTGAGGAAGAATAAGTAAAACAAATATAATAATGCCAATTCCGCCAATCCAATGCGTTGCCGAA
>JAFGUD010000097.1 GCA_016938685.1 Bacteroidales bacterium
AGCGCCGATGGTACTGCGTAAAAGTGGGAGAGTAGGTCGCTGCCAAATTTATTCAAAGCCCGTGTTCAACAGAGCACGGGCTTTCTTTATGATAACAATAACTTTTTAAAACCTGCGTTTCATTCTAAATAAAACCACTTCATGAAAAAACATGTGATCAAAATAATTGATAACAATTGGTTTTTTGTTTCGCTTGTTTTATTTGCAATAGTGTTGCCTCTCTCTCAGGCATTTGTTTCTATCGGTGCAGGAATAATGCTTTTTATTGCACTGAGTGAAGACAGATGGAAAAACAAACTCAACCGTCTCAAACAAAACAGAATTTTATTTGCCCTCCCTGCCATTTACCTCATTTATCTGTTGAGTGCTGTAGTATCCAACAAAATAACTGCATCATTGTACGATTTGCAAAAAAGCCTGTTTTTTCTCGTAATTCCTGTCGCATTCTTATTAGGAAAGCCGATTAGCAGCAATCAAAAACGTTTTGTTTTTTATTCATTTTTAGTTTCAATTGTAATTTCAACTGTTATCGCAATTGTTAACTGGAAGATATCTGCTAATTCTGAAGCTTTTAGTGTTCACCATGCAAGTTTAATATCGCATATCCGGTTCAGTTTTCAGTTGATTCTGGCCTTTTGGTTTTCCGTCTTACTTATTTTTATGAATTTCAAAAAACTTCGACGGTTTCATTTTTTACTTCTTGCCGCCGGAGCAGTTTACTTTATTGCATTTCTGTTTTTCCAGCAATCGTTAACCGGCTTGATTGCTTTTTTGGGAAGTGTTGCGTTTTTTCTTCTATTTTCTCTTTTTAAAACGGGTTCCCGATTTCAAATTTATCTGGTGGCTTTTGTAGTGGTTTTAATGGTTTTTCCTGTCGGCTATATTATACATGCAGTTCAAAAATTTTACGATTTTGAAGTGGTTGACAAAAACAGTATCGATAAACAAACTGAAAAAGGTAATTTATACCGGCATGATTTTAACAACCCGTTGGTTGAAAACGGGAAATATGTATACCTGTATGTTTGTGAAGAAGAGGTGCGTGAAGAATGGAACAAATTATCGGAATTCCAATACGATTCCATTGGAGTTAACGGATATCCGGTGTATTCGACTTTACTTCGTTATTTAACATCAAAAGGGCTGCGAAAAGATGCAGAAGGGGTAAAATCACTCACCAGCGAAGACATTCAAAATGTTGAAAACGGGATAGCCAATGTTATTTATGCAGAGAATAAGTTTTCGCTTTATCCGCGAATTTATCAAACCGTATGGGAATATTACACCTATTCAAAAACCGGAAATGCCAACCAGAAATCATTTTCTCAACGCATAGAATATGCCCGGGCGGCGCTTTCTATTATCAAAGAAAATCCGTGGTTTGGCGTTGGTACCGGAAACTGGAAACAGGAATTTAAAAATACCTACCAGAAAAACACTCCCAATCTGAAAGAAGAATTTTATGCCTCAGCACACAATCAGTATTTAAACTACATGGTAAAATTTGGAGTAGTTGGTTTTATAGCCATTTTTGCTCTGCTTCTTTACCCTGTGTTAAAAACACGACAGTACAAAGATATTTTGTTTCTGCTTTTCCTGGTTTTTATGTTTTTTGCCAATTGGGGCGATTCCAATTTTGAGTCGCACATGGGAAGTTCATTCTTTGTGTTTTTTTACTGTTTGTTTATCCTTAACAAACCCAACTATTTGAAAATTTCATGAAAAAAACAGCGCTAATTATTTCAACTTACAATTGGCCGGAAGCACTGAATTTATGTTTAAAAAGTGTTCTTATTCAAAAAATCTTTCCTGATGAAATTATTATTGCAGATGATGGGTCAGACGAAAGAACACAAAAACTTGTAAAACACGTTAAAGAAAAATTTCCTGTCAGGGTAAAACATGTTTGGCAGGAGGACAGGGGATTCAGACTTGCCAAAATAAGAAACAGGGCAATAATAAATTCAGAGAGCGATTATTTGGTATTTGTTGATGGCGATATCTTACTCCACCCATATTTTATTTATGACCATGTAAAAAATAGAAAACCTAATTTCTTTATAACAGGTAGCCGCGTCCTGCTTTCTGAAAAGGAAACAACATCCAGGCTAAATTCTGAGGATTATTTATTTAAATGGCTGAATTATTCAGCAAAAAATAGGATAAACGGTATTCACAACGATTTTTTATCTTTACTAATATCAAAAGAGAATAAAGGAATTTACAACGTCAGAGGCTGTAATATGTCGTTTTGGAAGGATGATTTAGTTGAAGTAAACGGTTTTGATGAGCAATTTGAAGGTTGGGGCCGTGAAGACTCTGATATTGTTCTTCGTTTATTATCAAGTGGAAGAAAGAAGCTAAAACTAAAATTTAATGCCATCCAGTATCATCTTTTTCACAACGAAAGGAATACACATTCACTTCTGGAAAACGATAAAATTATTGCCGAAACAAAAAGCACACAACGCATTCGAGCCAAAATTGGGTTGGCAGAATGCAGAATAAAAGATAAATAGATATTTTTTATCGAACCTTTTAAATACCCTTTTGTTTACCTTTTTAAAAACAAGAAGTAAACAAAATGGAAAG
>JAFGUD010000098.1 GCA_016938685.1 Bacteroidales bacterium
AGATAAAACCGAAATAAATCTCTTTTCAAAATTTCATGAAAAAGATACTGGCCATTGACGACAGTGAGATCAATTTAGAATTATTATTTCGCATTTTTAAATTGCATTATCCTGAATATTTGTTTCTCAAAGCAATTTCAGGAAAAGAAGGTATTGAGCTGGCAATAAATGAAAAGCCGGAAATTATTTTACTCGATATTATTATGCCGGAAATGAACGGGTATGAAGTATGCCAGTATTTAAAAAAGGAGATGACAACACAAAATATCCCCATTATCATGATTTCGGCGCTGGGGCAGAATTCGGAAGAAAGAACAAAGGGACTGAATGTTGGTGCCGATGCATTTATTTCAAAACCTTTTAGCCAAAGCGAGTTACGCGCCCAAATTAACGTTGCACTGCGAATAAAAAAAGTGGAAGATTTACTTCGGAAAAGAAATGAAAGCCTTGAACTTTTAATAAAAGACCAAACCAACAAATACCTCGAAAACGAAGAAAGATTTCTGCAAATTTCTGCTCATGCCCTGGAATTTTACTGGGAAGTAGATTCAAAAGGAATATTTACCTATGTCAGTCCTGCTGTGGAAAAAATTCTGTTCATCGAACCACACAAAGTGATTGGCGAGATGCATTATCTCGATTTTTTTCAGGTAAACAACCGGAAAACCAAAAAAAGCAAGATTGAACTCAGTTTCATGGAAAAATCAGGATTTAACGATTATGAAGCAGAAATACGATTAACAAACAAACAGAAAATTTGGCTGGCTGTTAGTGGTTTTGCTGTTTTTGACAAAAACAAGGAATTTTACGGTTTCAGAGGGGTATGTTACAATATTACCACCCGAAAAAATGCCGAAATTGCTTTGAATAAAAATGTAAGGCAAATAAAAAGTTATCAGAAAAAATTAAAAAAACTCAACACCGAAATTACACTGGTTGAAGAACGCGAAAGAAGAAGAATTGCTGAAAATCTGCACGATAGTTTGGGGCAAACTCTCTCATTGGCTTTTATAAAACTGTCGTCAATAGCTGACGAAAATACCAGGCCACACGTAAATAAGGTCATTTCAGAAACATCATTTCTGTTGGACAAGGCCATCTCTGAATCCAGAACGCTTACCTACGACCTGAGCCCGCCCATTCTTTATGAATTGGGATTGATTCCGGCTTTTAAATGGAAACTGGAACAATTAAGCCGGAATAACGGTATAAAAACAAAATTGATTGGAGAAAATCAGAAAATAAAAATAAAAAAAGAGTTCAATATATTTCTGTACCGGATTGTTAGTGAGCTATTAACGAACATAATAAAACATGCAAATGCAAATTTAATAACACTAAATATCTATAAAGGGAAAAAATATTACTATATTTCAGTTGAAGATGACGGAGTGGGCTTTAAAAAGCAAAATAGCAAAAAAGCCTCAAAAGACGGAGGATTCGGGTTACTAAGTATCACCGAACGTTTGGATAGTATTAAGGGACAGTTTAACATTGATTCGGAACCCGGGAAAGGAACA
>JAFGUD010000099.1 GCA_016938685.1 Bacteroidales bacterium
CTACATTAGAGCCATTAATGTGGTGACACCCCGGGACGATCAGCAGCGATAGATTTTGCCACCCCAGAAATTAATAAAGAATAATTTCCGATTGTAAGTACCTGTAAACGTTTACAATTAATTGCAACCGGACATAGCTTTTAGTAAGAAGAAGTTGGAAATGTAACGAAATATTATTGCCAATAGCGAAATAAATGTAATCCTGCATTTCCACATACGTTAGCGGTAATATTGAATGAAGAAATGTCAACATAAACCTTAAAGGCGCATAAATTGAGAATAGATAAAACCCAAAGAAACAATTTAATAATAGGTGGACTTTTTATTTCATCGTTTTTAATACAATTATTTCTGCATGACTTTAGAATTGCTCAAAGCTTTTTTAGTGCAATATTTCAAGTTATTTCGTCCTGGATTCTTGCATTTGTATTTGTTCAGTTTCGTAGAAAGTATTATAAAACAAATCTATTCCCATATTGGAGAAACTTTTATGTAATCATAATCATCATGTCAATAATGGCCTCTTTTGTTTATGACTTTTAGAAAAAAATAAAGAACTATTAAAATGAAAAGACTTATAAAACTGAAACACTGGCAAATTTTTGCATTGCTTTGTACACCTTACATAGTTAGCATCATTTTTTGGCAAGAAAATTTCTCGATTGGAAATATCACAGCCCTTGAAATTTCTGTATTTGCTGGTATACTTTCACTTATTCTTTTCTTTTCATGGATTTTATCAATTGGTCTTTTTCTAAATAGTATCCCAGACAATCCACATCGATTTAAAAAGTGGCTTTTAATAATCTCAATTTTATTTTGTCTTATTGGATACTCTGACTTAAACATGCAAAGACTCACACTTGCAGGAGGCAATACTCCAAACCCGCTTTCAGCTATTATGACACCACTGGTTTTCTTTGGAATATTTTACGCTTTTTATAATGTTCCAAAATCATTAAAATCAATAGAATTTGACAGGAAGGCAAAATTCCCAGAATGGATTATTGATGCTTTATTGCTTTTTATCTTCCCAATTGGAATTTGGATTATTCAACCAAGACTGAATAAAATATATGCAGTCAATGAGATGATTGAAAATGAAAAAAAATAAAATACTACCGCTAACACAGTACATATTGCAGGGCGGGGTTCGGTGGTACGCCAACTGCGGATTCTCGTTTCGCAGTTCCATGTCCTTCGGACAGGA
>JAFGUD010000100.1 GCA_016938685.1 Bacteroidales bacterium
AAATTGTTAAAATAATTCCGAGAATTATTTTTTACAAGTTGTTCCCGAAATATTTCGGGACAAGTAATGCCGATTGACTTTAAAACTAATTTTAAGAAAATGAAATCGGATTTTTTAAAGCATTTCGGTATAGTATTATCAGATTTCGCGTTAACCATTTCGGCACTTACAATTCCGGTAGGAACAGCAATAATAGCATAACCAATTATCATTACGGCACTTGCAAGAAATTGACCAATTCCGGTTTGTGGAGAAATATCCCCATAACCAACAGTTGTTAGTGATACAATTGCCCAATAAACACTTTTAGGAATAGATGTAAATCCATTTTCTGCTCCTTCGATATAATACATCATTGTTCCAATAATAATTACCATTACAAGAACGATATAAAGAAAAACTTCAATTTTCCGCAAACTATCACGAAGAGCTTTGCCTAATAATTTACTGTCGTTTTCAAATGCAGATAAATTCAACACTCTGAAAATACGAATAAGTCTGAGCGAACGAATTACCGATAAAACATGCGCTCCGGAAATAAAAATTGCAATATAAAGTGGCAGAATTGATATAAAATCTATTATCCCCCAAAAACTTTTTACATATTTGTAAGTATTCCAACTGACAATAATTCTCAAAATGTACTCAATTGTAAAAATAATAGTAATTACCCATTCAGAAACAAACAATAATTGCCCAAAATTTTGTTTAATCGAAGTAACACTTTCCAAAGCAACAAGTACAACGCTAATAAATATCAAAATAAGCAAAAAAACATCAAAAAATTTGCCCCAAAAAGTATCAACATGGAATATTATCCTGTATAATTTTGATTTTAAATCTTTCATTAAAAGAAAAAGTTAGATTTTTGTTAACAATTGCAAAATTATTTTTTCGATTGAATAATTTAGATCAAAAATAGGAAAAAACAAAACAATTAACAATTTACAATAGTAATTGTGAAAACAATTACTTTACAATTGGCTAACGCAAGCACTAGTTAACTCGAAAACTGGTTAAATGGTTAACTCAATTACTGGTTAACTGGTCAACTGATTAACTCGATAACTGGTTAACTTGTCAACTCGATAACTCTTTTTAGTTTACTCAAAATTACATATTTATTGTTTTTTTAATTAAATTTGTTGTTCAATTTTTTGAAATAATTTACACAAAACACACTCAAAATCAAATCAAAATGAAGATAAAATTATCTGCAATACTCATAATATTAACATTATTTTTTGCACAATTTGTAAATGCTCAACAATATTTCCCCGGTTCTTTTCCGGTTTATTCAGACACAGAAGTTCCTAGAATCGACATTATTATAGATGCTGATTCTTTGGCTGAAATTTTCACTTACGAAAACCTGGAAAGCGACCACGAATATCCGGCAACTTTTATCTATACAAGTTCTCAAATCTGCGATACTTTTGACCTTGTAGGATTTCGATTACGTGGAAACACATCTCGTTATTCGGCTAAGAAATCTTTTAAAGTCAGCTTTAATACTTTTGCGAGCAGTTCAGAATTTTATGGACTCGATAACTTAAATTTAAACGGAGAACACAACGATCCGTCAATTATTCGCTCTAAATTAAATGGTGATATTTTGCATGATTTTGCTATTCCGGCTGCAAGAACAAATCACGTTGAAGTTTATATCAACAACGAATATTATGGTTTATACATAAACGTTGAACATATTGACGATAATTTTTTAGACAAACGTTTTGAAATTTCTTCGGGCAATTTGTACAAATGTTATTGGGGTGCTAATTTGCAGTATATCGACTCAAATCCAGACTCTTACAAATTTGATGACGGAAACGGCAGACGTGTTTACGAGCTTAAAACCAACGAAGATCTTGATGATTATTCTGATTTGGCAGAGTTTATTGACGTTCTTAATAATTCTTCGGTTGATGATTTCCCAACAAATCTTGAACCTTTATTTAATGTTAATCTTTACCTAAAAACTTTGGCTTTTGAAGTGCTTGTTGGTCATTGGGACGGATACGCTTTTAACCAAAATAATTACTATTTATATCACAATCCGACAACCGGAAAATTAATTTACATTCCCTACGACACCGACAATACTTTCGGAATTGACTGGTTCAACATTGATTGGACAGAAAGAAATATTTATACTTGGGCTGACAATGGACGACCTTTGGCTAATAGATTATTAGAAAATGAGGAATACAAAAACAGATATTCTTTTTATGTTAATGAACTGACAGACAATATTTTAGATATTATTTTGTTTTATTCTCATATTGATGATATTAAAGACATGATTACTCCTTACGCCGAAGCTGATATTTATCGTACTTTGGATTATGGTTTTACTATCGACGATTTTAACAATTCATATATTGAATCACTTGGAATGCACGTTAAAGAAGGATTGAAGCCGTACATTGAAGATAGAAATAATTCAGCAAAATCGCAGCTTGATTTGCAACCAGTTTCTCCGCTTATTTCTATTGTTGAATTTGGGCATCTTAAACAAAATCAGTATTTTGAATCGGAAGTTTATGCCGAAGATGACGGAACAATTACTTCCGCCGTTTTTCATTACTCTTTGAATGATGGAAATTGGGAAACTTTAAACATGAACGACAATTTTACTAACGGCGACACGCTGGCAAATGATAATGTTTATACAGCCCGAACAGGTATTTTGACAGATGTTACAAAAATAGATTTTTATTACGAATTTACTGATAATGATGCAAATATTTCGCGTGAACCTTTTCTTGGATACTACACCGTAACCAGACCTGAAACTTCTGATTTACAAATAGTTATCAATGAATTTATGGCTGATAATGACAACACAAACCAAGATGAAAACGGAGAATATGAAGACTGGATAGAATTGTACAATGACGGTTCTGAATCTGTTTTTATGGGCGATATTTATCTTACTGATGATTTTTACGCTCCCGATAAATGGCGATTACCGGATATTAACCTTCAACCAAATGGTTTTATTCTTGTTTGGGCTGATAATGACATTGAAGATGGAAATCTGCATGCTAATTTTAAATTGAGCAAAGACGGCGAACAAATTGGCGTTTTTTTGAAAAACGGTAACGAATATTTGTTGATTGATACTCTAACTTTTGGAGCGCAGAATACAGATATTTCGTATGGTTGCGTTTCGGACGGAAGTGTCGATTATAGATATTTTGTTCATCCTACTCCGGGTTATTCTAATGATTTGAGCAATAATAATGAATTTGCTGATGATTTTACATTCAGCGTTTATCCAAACCCCGTTGAAGATATTTTGTTTTTGAACGTTGAAGAAAATAATGTTGAGCTAATTACAATTTATAATGCTAACGGCGCAAAAATTCTTTTAGCTGAAAAAAGCTCTCAATTAAACGTATCTAGTTTACCAACAGGAATTTACATTATTTCTGCAATAGTAAATGGCGATTATGGACAAAGAATAATGAGTTCAAAGTTTGTGAAAAAGTAGGGAGTTTGAAGTTGGGAGTTGGGAGACTGGAGTTTGAAGTCAGAAGTCGGGAATCGGAAATCAGGTGACTTTAGTCTAATGTTTGATGTTTGTTATGATGTATAGACTTTATACTATTTTATTTTATTTTTAAATGCAACCATCATATTTATTAAATTAAAAGATTCTTCGTACAAATTATTGAAATTTTCAATTGACAAGTATTCTCTGTTTTTTGCTTTGTGTAAACAAGTTACAACTTCAGCTAATGAACGAATTGAATATCCCATAAATTTTCTAAACTCAGGATTTGATTGTCCAATAGCTTCTTCTGAAATATTAAGGGCAATAGAATCCGCGGCTCTTCTTATTTGAGATGATAGATTAAAAACCTCTAATTTAGGAAAGCTTAAAGCCAATTTATTTATTCTTTCTCCAAAATCCATAGATTTTTGCCAAATAATTAACTTTTCAAATTTGAATTTCATCTGTTTATTATTTTTTTATTTTTTACATTATTGTCAGATGTTACTCCACGAAAAAATAATCATTTCCTTGAGTGTAAATAATTATTTTTACATATTCGTTTCATCTGTTTATTTTTAAATTATTGTCAGATAATATTGCAAAGCAATACCAAAACGAAAAAACAATCATTTTCTTGTGTGTAAATAATTATTTTTAAAGGTTCGTTTCATTACATTATTTATGTTTTAAACAACTGTTTATTTAAAAATATTGAATTCCGACATCAATCAACCACTCCCAACTCCCGACTTCCAGCTTCAGGCTTCCGACTAAAACACCCATCTCCCAACTCCCGACTTCCAGCTTCCGACTTCGGACTCCCAACTTCGGACTTCCCGACTTCCGTCTCCTAACTCCTAACAAACTCAACTCTCTTCGCCGATTTTTTTCCGGTAAATTGTCCGTTTTTATAAACAAATTCGCCATTTACAACTGTTGCAACAACTTTTGAACTAAAAATTTTGCCTTCAAGCGGACTCCAACCGCATTTGTATAGCAGATTTTCTTTATTGACTAGTGTTTTATCATTCAAATCTAGAATTGCTAAATCAGCCCAAAAACCTTCTTCAATAAAACCGCGTTTTGAAACATCAAAAATTCGAGCCGGATTGTGACACATTTTTTCTACAACTTGTTCTATTTCCAATTCGCCGTTTTTAACAAATTCAAGCATAATATTCAATGAATGCTGAATAGAAGGAATTCCCGAAGGTGCTTGGTCGTATTTTTTTTGTTTATGCGAAAAAATATGCGGAGCATGATCTGTTGCAATAGAATCAATTTTATTCGATTTTAAACCCTCTAAAAGTGCTTTTTTGTGGAATGCCGATTTTATCGACGGATTACATTTTATCTGCATTTTTAGTGAAGAATAATCAGAACTGTCAAAATACAAGTGATTTGGCGAAACTTCGGCTGTAATATTTTTATTTTGAATATTTTCACTAGAAAAAAGTTCAAGTTCTTCGGCAGTTGTAATGTGTAAAAAATGAATTTTTGTGTCATGTTTTTTTGCAAGTTCAACCAAAGTTTTTGTTGCTACGTAGCAAGATTCGGCAGAACGAATATACTCGTGTTGTTTAGGTGGAATTTCATCAAATTCTTTGCTTATTTTACTGTAATTTTGGTTTATAATTTCCTGTTCTTCGCTGTGAATTGCAACCGGAATTTTTGCATTTTTGAAAATATTTTCGATAGCTTCGGCTTTATCAACCAACATATTTCCGGTAGAAGAAGCGTAAAAAAGTTTTATTCCTGCTACTTCGCTCGGGTTAACATTTGCAAGTTCCTCTTCATTATCATTGGCTGCTCCAATGTAAAAAGAATAATTTATGAGCGATTTTTCTGCTGCAATTTTAAATTTTTCTTTTAATAATTCATTTGTTGTTGTTTGCGGATTGGTATTTGGCATGTCGAAAAAAGAAGTAACACCACCGGCAGCTGCGGCACAACTTTCGGTATAAATGTCAGCTTTGTCTGTCAATCCGGGATCGCGAAAATGAACATGTGTGTCAATTATTCCGGGAATTATTATTTTTCCTGTGGCATCAAAAAAATCGTAATCTAAGTGCTTTTCGGGAAAAATATTTTCAGTAATCTTTTCAATTTTACCATCTTTTATAAAAATAGAGGCATTTGTTTTTTTACCATTATTGATTACTAAACCATTGAAAATAAGAAGCTTACTCATTTTGTTTTTGAGATAAAGATATAAAAAAAGGCGGTTTCCGAAAAAACCGCCAAACAAAGCTGAACCCCAAAACTTATTATCTAACTCAAATTCATTAATATAAACGCCGATTGTTCAAAAATGTTTACCTACTTTATGATTCCATGTAATATAACTGTGAATTTTCCTTTTTTCATTTAATGTTTGATTCTTTTTGAAGTCAGAAAATTTGTCTGATTCTTGAATATTTGCACATAATTTGGAGTTTCACACATGTTTGTTTAATTTTTTTTCTATAAATTACTCTTGATTATTTTGAGAAGAAGAATCAGAATTTTGCGTAAAAGTGAAATGACAAACAGACTTTCGTCATCGCTATGAACTAAGCGATTTCTATCAAGAATTAGTTGTAACTCGTTAGGGATTGCTTCGTTCCTCACAATGACGACGAGATTTGTTGCGAAAAAACAGGTCTTTACACTTGTTCTGTAATAGTTTACAATAGTGAAACACCAGCGGAGCTAGCACGTCAGTAATCTCTAATCCAAACCGAATAATTTGTGATTTTCAACAACAACCAACTTGTGCTACTCCGAAGAATGAGGAGTCTATAACCCGTTAAAAACCAGTCGCTGTATAGACTCCTCCTAACGTCGGAGTGACAAATCG
>JAFGUD010000101.1 GCA_016938685.1 Bacteroidales bacterium
ATTGCTAAATTTGACCTTAAACCCGAAGATGTTGGATTTAACTTAAATTCTGATTTTTAACGAGTTAAATTTTACGTTAGTTGGAACCAAAAAGAACCGAATATGCAGAATGAACCGAAATATAAAATAGGAGAACAGCTTTTTCTAAAAATGGGTGTTAATCTTGAAAATGCAAGAAGTAAGTATTTGAATTATTTCCCAAAGTTTTTAAGTCATCCTCTTTATGCTGGTTATCTTGACCAGAAAGTTTTACTTATGAAACCATTGAAAGTGGTTAAATACAGTTATTTTGCTGACTTAAACGAATATTATTATGACTTGACAACGTCATTGAATGGTGAAATTGTTACATTTAGAAAACTTGAAAATTTTCTTACTCAGCCAATTGTTGCTAAAATTGCAAAAAAAGAAAACTCTGAAATAAGCATTAAAGAATTAACAAACAAGTTAATTAACGGTGAATATATTGACAAAGTAAATTCGGCAATAAAACTTAAAAAAATGGAATTTATTCCGCAAAATGTTGAATTGGCAATTCCATATTATTTATACACAGATGATTTTGTAAATTTAGTAAAATATGATGAAAAAGTTGTTGTTCCTTTGCTCGAATATTTATTCATTTGTGCAGACGAAAAAAAGGTTCCAGATATTTTTGGGGCGTTTATGCAATTAGGTGAACATTCAATTGCACCACTTCTTCATTTATTTACAATACCCCGATACGAACATAGAGATTTAGTTTATTACGTTTTGGGTGAGATTGGAAATGCCGAGTGCATAGAGTATTTTGAAACAATGAAGCAGCAGGAAGATAAGTATATCAGAGAATTAACAGAAGGATTACAAAAATTAATTAATAGATTTTATTAAATTTGACTGTAAGTATTTTTGGTAGTATTAATATTCAAATGACATATGGCAAAAACAAAGCAAATAGAAGTTCTTGATAAAGTAATCGCAATAGTAGAACATGATGATGACGATTTTATCTGTTTGACTGATATGCTGAAAGCAAAGGACGGTGATTTTTTTATCACAGACTGGTTGAGAAATCGAAATACACTTGAATTTCTTAGCGTTTGGGAAAAATTACACAACCCAAATTTTAATTATGGCGAATTCGCCACAATTAGAAATCAATCAGGATTGAACAGTTTTAAAGTAAGTGTAAAAGAGTGGGTTGAGAAAACAAACGCAATTGGAATTTTTGCCAAAGCCGGTAGATATGGCGGAACTTATGCACACAAAGATATTGCATTTGAATTTGGAACGTGGATAAGTCCGACTTTTAAACTCTATTTGATACATGAATATCAGCGATTAAAAGAAGTTGAATACAATCAATACAATCTTGAATGGAACTTTAAACGAGTTTTGAGCAAGATGAATTATCATATTCATACAGATGCAATTAAAAATCATATTATTCCGCAATCTGAATTAGAAAAAGATGACCAATGGTTGATTTATGCAGAAGAAGCTGATTTATTAAACGGAGCTTTATTTGGTTGCACTGCAAAACAATGGCGAGAAGCAAACCCTGAACACGCCAAAAAAGGATTAAACATCAGAGATTTTGCAAGTATCAATGAGTTAGCTGTTTTATCAAACATTGAGAGTTTAAATGCAGATATGATAAGCAATAAAATTGACAAGACTGAACGATTTCATAAATTAAGACAAATATGTGAATATCAGTTGAAAATTCTCAATGAAAAGGATTTTATGAAAGCATTGAAAAAATTAACAGATGATACTTACATTAACGAACAGAAACGATTAAAAGAATAGAAATGCACACAACATTGCACTTAATGCCAGCCGTCTGCGGTAGTTTTGTTCCGCTTCGCTACACAAAACCACCGCAGCCGCCCGTCATAAGTGC
>JAFGUD010000018.1 GCA_016938685.1 Bacteroidales bacterium
TGTCACTCCGACAAAAGGAGGAGTCTCAACTGCGACAAGGTTTTAAACGAGGTCAATACTTTTTTGGTTATGCGATTTTAATCGCTCCGGTTAAGTTGCTTTAGCAACAGCTTTTCGCAACTGAAGTTGCAGAACTGGAGCAAGTGAATTTGCATGACCACCTTGCTGTTCGGGATTTGCAATCCCGAACCTTTCTGTACCTATTTGTCTGACAGCTGTCAGACAATTCTGCTCTCATGCTTGAATAATAGCAAGTTTTTAACTTGCCTTCTGTCAACAAACAGCAACTGAAGTTGCAGAACCGGAGCAAATGAAATTGTATGACTATCGTCTTTCTGCTTTATAATCAGAGTAAACTCAATAAATAATTGCAACTTGTTATTGTTTGAAAAAACAAAACTTCTTATTTAAAATTTTCTAATTTCTAATGCACGATTCAAAATTAAATAAATCCTCATTGATTTTGTGCTTTCCGCTCATTTTTTATTGTTTTTTACTTTTTTGTGAAAATATCTACCAAAATGCAAATTTCATTTTTTCCTTCTTCCAAAAATTATTACTTTGCGAGAGTTGTTATTTACGCTATTTGGCTTAAATATTGTCCTTTATTTTGTTTATAAAATTAAGTTGAAAATATTTTTTATTTTTATGCAATAATATTGTAATTATGAGTAAATATATATCTTTTTTATTATTTATTTTTTTTGTGATTAAAGTTTCAGGACAGACTTTATTCTATTCCGGTTCGCCATTAATACAGAATTATTTGCCGGCAGAATACAATGCAAGTTCCCAAAATTGGTCAATAATTCAGGACAATAGAGGAATAATGTATTTTGGCAATACTGAGAGTGTTATGGAATTTGACGGAACAACCTGGAAAAAAATAAGGCTTCCGGATCTTAAACCGGCTCAAAGTATTGATATTGACCAAAATGGTGCAATTTTCGTGGGAAGCGTTGGCGAGTTCGGCTACCTAGCATGTAATCATCTGGGAGAAACAGAATATGTTTCTTTAAATAATTTAATTCCCGATGAAGAAAAAGATTTTCAAAATATTTGGAGAACAATTGCTATTTCTTCCGGTGTGTATTTTTTTACTCCAGATAGAATTTTCAGATATTACGATAATCAAATAACTGTTCAAAATTGTCTGATGGAAGCAATGTTCGGATTTAAAGCTTATGATAATTTATTTGTTCTAAAAAAAGACGAGGGATTGTTTGTTATGCAAGACGGAGAATTAATTTTACTTCCGCATACCGAAATTTTTAATTCAGAACACAGAATGTACCAAATCATTGAGTTTAGTAGTAATAAACTTCTAATCGGAACCAGAAACGATGGATTATATACTTATGATTTGAGTTATTTTTATTCAAACGGTACTTACAATTTTAATAAAAAAGATGTCCCCGAAGATGTATTATTTAAACTTGAAACTGATGTGACAAGTTATCTGGCAATAAATTCACTATACTCTGCTGTAAAAATTAACGATAATAACTTTGCATTTGGAACTGTAAATGGAGGAATAATAATTACAGATGAAACAGGGAAATGTAAAAGAATTATTAATAAAGACAAAGGATTAAATAACAACTGTGTTTACTGTCTTTATACAGATTACACCGGAAATTTATGGGCAGGTTTGCAACAAGGAATAGCAAGAATTGATATAAATTACCCTTTATCATATTTTAATGAAGAAAAAAACAATCTTTTTGGTTATGTAACAAATAGTTTGGATTTCAACAATGATTTTTTTATCGGAACTATGAGCGGAGCGTTCAAGTTTCCTGCCGATTATAGTATTATTTCAGGAGAAAACCCCGAATTTGAAAAACTTAATGATGAAATTCAGGAATTTTGGGGCTTTGATTATTTTGATGATATTTTATTCGCAATAGGCAATAAAATATATCAATTATATAACAACCAATTAATTCCTATTTTAATTGAAAACGGATATTCTATACATAAATCAGACAAATTTGAAAAAATCCTTTTTGTTGGCTTTGAAAATTCTTTCAAAGCCTATGAAATTATTACTGATACCGACAACAAAATTAGCCTCAAAGAATTAAAAAATTTCGAAGTAATAAAAGAAAAAGTAATTTCAATACATGAAGATAAAGAAGGTAACCTCTGGCTCGAAACTAATTACGATGGCATTTATATTATGAATTTTCATGATAATTTAAGTAATTATTCCATTTCACATTACACCACAAAAGATGGTTTACCTTTCGATGAGTATAATTTTATTGATATTATAGATGAACAAATATTAGTTTCTACAAGAAAAGGGGTTTACGAACCTGTTTTAATAAATGATAGTATTAAGTTTGTCCAATCCGATTTTTTTGGGAGTTATGAGAATATTGATTCTTTCCCGATTGCTCAAATAATCCCTTTTGGAAAAAAATTTTTGGTAGGAAGTGCTGCTGAAAAACTAATTATTGTTGACAAATCAAACAAAGATTCGATAATTTATAACAGTATTTTTTCAAAAAGATTTCCTAACAGTTATAAAGTTTCATTGTTAGACCAAAATCTTATTCTTATTTATACAAGTCAGGGTTTGTATGTTTACAACACCGAAGTTGAAAACAATTTAGAACATGAATTTAATTCTTATATTAGAAAAGTTCATTTAAAAAACGATTCCATACTTTTTAGTGGAAATTACTACAACCAAACAAATTCGAAGGATAGCGTTTTTGATGTTTTCACTCTAACACAACCACAAACATTGATTCCTAAACTCGATTATACAAATAACTCTCTTGTTTTTGAGTACTCTTCGGGTTTCTACGAAGATGCAGATAAAACAACCTATTCTTATATTTTAGAAGGTTTCGAAAAAGAATGGTCGACTCAAACTTTTGATAAAAAAGCTGTTTACACAAATATTCCCGAAGGAACTTATAAATTCCGAGTAAAAGCAATTAATATTTATGGTGTTGAAAGTGTTATTGCCGAATATCAATTTTCGATATCTCCTCCTTGGTATAGAACAATTTGGGCGTATATTTCTTATGCTATCGTATTTATTTTATTTTTTGTTTTGGTAATTAAATTATATACCAAAAGATTAGAAGCAAAAAACAAAGAACTGGAAAAAATTGTTCAGGAAAGAACTTCTGAAATTATGCTTCAAAAAGAAGAAATACAGGCACAAGCAGAAGAATTGGAAGTAACGAACAAAGAACTTGAAAAACTTTCAATTGTAGCATCAGAAACGGATAATGCTATTGTAATTGCCGATAAAGATGGTAATATCGAATGGATAAATCATGCCTTTACAAGATTATACGGATATAGTTTGCAGGAATTTATTCGTCAAGCCGGTGCTAATTTCATTGAAGCTAGTAATAATACAGAAATACAGGAAGTTTTTAAAAAGTGTATTACTACAAAAAAATCTGTTATTTACGAATCTGAATCAAATGCCAAAAATGGCAGAAATATTTGGGTGCAGACTACAATTACTCCAATTTTAGATCATAATGGTGAAATTTATAAATTAATTGCAATAGATTCTGACATTAGAAAACTAAAACAAGCTGAGCAGGAAATTTTACAGAAAAGCGAAGAGATTATGTGTCAAAATGAAGAAATAATGGCACAGAATGATGAGATTTTGGCGAAAAATACTCTTATTGAAACTCAGAATTTTGAAATTAAGGAAAAAAATGAGTTAATAAAAGGCAGCATAAGATATGCGAAGACAATTCAAAATGCAATTTTACCATATCAAGATGAATTAGATGCTATTTTTGAGAATTTTATCATTTTTATGCCCAAAGATATTGTTTCAGGGGATTTTTATTGGTACACAAAAACAGATAAGTATCATTTTTTTGCTGTTGTTGATTGCACCGGGCATGGTGTTCCGGGTGCTTTTATGAGTCTGATTGCAAATACTCTTTTAACAGAAATAGTAAAAGTTAAAAAAATATTTGAAACCGATTTGGTTTTAAAAGAACTTGACATTAGTATAAAATCTGCTCTAAGACAAGAACAAACCGGAAATACAGATGGTATGGATGCTACTTTTTGTAGATTTGAAAATGACAAAAATAATTGGATAATTCAGTTTTCAGGTGCTAAAAACAATTTGTTTTATGTTAAAAATAATAGTAATCAAGTTGAAATTCTAAAAGCTGACAGAAAATCAATTGGTGGGATATTGTTACGCAAAAGTAAACTGGAATTTACTTCACAGCAAATAACACTTGAAAAAGGAAGTCATATTTATTTAGCATCTGACGGTTTTGTAGACCAGAATAATGTTGACAGAAAAAAGTTTGGAACTAACTATTTTATTTCCTTAATAAGCCAAAATGTCCAAAAACCTATCAATGAACAATATAACGTGTTTTATGTTGCTCTTAAATTGTGGATGTCTGGAACTGAGCAACGTGATGATATTACTCTTGTTGGGATAAAAATTTAATATGTTGTAATTGTTGTTTATTGTGTTTTTTATTATGTTGTGTTTGCAAAAAAACTTGTTATATTTGATACTGATTTCTCAGATTATTGTCGATTTGCAAAAAACATAGCATTTATATACAAACGTAAATAGTGAATTCTGTGTCTATTTTTTTTAAGCACTAAATAGGAATGTAAATTTTATCAATCATTTCCTGATATTCTTTTTCAGCAATGCTTTGCGAAGTTATTCCGCCACCGCTTTTGTAAAAAAGTTTTTCGTTTTGTTTTTCAATAAAGCGAATCATTACGCAACTGTCAAGATTTTTGCCGTCAAAAATTCCTGCAATCCCTGTGTAATAGCCACGTTTGTACGTTTCGGCATTGCTGATAATTTCTAACGTTTTTTTCTTTGGCGCACCGCTGATTGAACCTGCCGGAAGCAGAGAAAAAATTATTTCGCCTAATTTTTGGTTGTAATTAGCTGGCAAAATTCCACTAATTTGTGAACTCATTTGCAGAAGTTCTTTGTGAGTAGATTTTATTCTGTCTATGTAACGAAATTTGTCAACTTTTACGTTTTTTGCAATAATATTTAAGTCGTTTCTGATTAAATCTACTATAGTATAATGTTCGGCAGTTTCTTTTTCATCTGATAAAAGTTTCTTTTTTGCATTAGGTAAATTAGCGTCAATTGTACCTTTCATAGGGTAGGAGAGTATCTTGTTGTTTTTTATTTGAACAAAAATTTCGGGTGAAAAAAAGGTAAATTCATTGTTAAACCAAAGTTTGTATTTTGCTTTGCTAATGTGAAAAATTTCTTCTAAGCTTAAATTTGACTCAATTTTGCTCTTAAAAGTCAGATTTGTTAAATAACTATTGCCGTGCAGAATGTTTTTTTTGACTATGTTGAATGATTTTTTGTACTCATCAAAACTTGGAGGAAAGGCTTTGATGATAGGTGTTTTGTTGATTTTTTCAGGTTTGAAGTTAGTTTTTCCGTTGAATGAAAATTTAATTTTTGAATTATCAATTTTGTCGAGGTTATAAACTTTCGGAAATTTTTCTTCAAAGTCTATAATGAATAAAAAAGGAGTTCGGTTATGCCCGAATTCATTTATTTGTTTGATAATATTTTGGTTACGTTCTGTTAACATCGGCTCAAAAATAGATGAAAATTTTTACTTTTGAATCCGGATTTTTTGAAAGTTTACAATTTTTTTACGTGTGAAATTTTATATTCTTTCGCTTGTGTTTTTTTTAGCTTTACAACTTTACAACTTTTTACATTCAACTGGTTACTTTATGAAAATTCTTCTTTTAGATAATTACGATTCATTCACTTATAATCTCGCTCAATTGCTTGAAGAAAGCGGAATGTGTACTTTTGATATTGTTAAAAATGATGAAGTTGAATTGTTGGATGTTGAGAAATATGATAAAATTTTACTTTCGCCCGGACCTGATATTCCATCAAAAGCCGGTAAAATGGCGGATTTAATTGCTCAATATTTTGATAAAAAGCCCATTTTAGGGGTTTGTCTTGGAATGCAAGCTATTGCAGAATTTTTTGGTGGACAGATTTATAATTTGCAAAAAGTATATCATGGTGTAAATCAGCAGATTATAGTTGATTCTGGTGAAGTGTTGTTTCATAAACTTGATGAAGTTCAGAATGTAGGTTTATATCATTCCTGGGCTGTTTCAAAAGAAAATTTTCCGTCTGAATTACGGATTACTGCAACCTCAACCGATGGAATAATTATGGCAATTTCGCATAAAAATTATAATGTAAGAGGAGTTCAATTTCATCCCGAATCTTATATTACAAAAAACGGCAAACAAATGATCGAAAATTGGATAAAAAACAATTAACAATGCACAATTAACAAAGAATAGTGAACAATGACAAAAGAACAATGCGCAATTAACTATTAACTATTAACCATTAATTATTACTTATTTACAGTCTTATTCCAAAAATTATAATATCATCAATTTGAGATTGAAAGTCTTCTCCTGTGTATGGATCAGGATAGCTCATCCATCTATCAAGAGTATTTTCAAGATAGTCTTTTTGAGCCGGCATAGATTCTTTATGAATTTTTAAAAGGACTTTTTGTAAAGAACTATATCTGAACTTTTTAGATTTAGGACCGCCAAATTGATCAGCATAACCATCAGAAAACATGTATATTATATCTTCCTTTTTAAATTCAATTGTCTGTTTTGAGAATGGTTTCATGTCCTCAAAAATTGCAATCGGCATTTTTTCGGCTTTATATTCAATTAGCTCTTCATCTCTAATTAAATAAAGAGGATTGTTTGCTGCCGCAAAGTCAAAAGTGTTTGTATTGTAGTCAATTACACAAATAGTAATGTCCATTCCGTCTTTAGAATCTCCATCTTTCGTTTGTCGAAGCGAGCTTACTACGTTGTTCCTTAGTCGATTAAGAATAACATCAGCGTCTGTAATATCTTTTTCATTAACTATTTTGTGTAAAAAACTTATTCCCAACATACTCATAAAAGCACCAGGAACTCCGTGTCCGGTGCAATCTGCAGCAACTGCAATAAGTTTTCCGTTTTTTTGTGTAGCCCAATAAAAATCTCCGCTGACAATATCTCTTGGTCTGAAAAGAATAAAATATTCGGAAAATAACATTTGGAGTATTTTATTTTCAGGTAAAGCCGCAGTTTGAATACGTTTAGCGTAAATAATACTGTCTTCTATTTCTTTTTTATGTAAACCAATTTCATCGCGTTGTTTGACTGCTATTAGTCTTTGATCTTCAATTTCATCTCTTTGTGCCTCAATTTCTTCTTTTTGTTGTTCTAAAACTTCATTTTGTTGTAATATTTCTTCTTTTTGTTGAGTTAGAACATCATTCTTTTCAAGAATTTCGTCACGTTGTTGTCTAATTTCCTTTGTTTGTCTGTCAACCTCCCTTTGTAGATGCTCTTTTTGTTGTTTTTCTATTCTAATTCTCAGCCAAGCAATAAAAACAATAATAAAAACTGAGAATAAAATAATACCTATTTTAAAAGCTAATGTCTGATAAAAAGCAGGTTTAATGTAGATTTTAATTTTTGCTCCTTCCTCGTTCCATTTTAGGTCATTATTTGATCCTTTTACTTGAAATGTGTAATGTCCGGGAGGTAAGTTAGTGTATTTTGCTGATTTTTCATATTTGCAATAAATCCAGTCTTTGTCGTAACCAATTAAACGATATGCGTACTGGTTTTTTTCGGGTAGAATGTAGTCTATTGCAACAAATCTGAAAGTCAGGTCGTTTTGTTTGTTTGTAAGCTCAATATATTTTTTCTCTGAAATAGCAGTATCAAGTTTAATGTTTTGGTTTGAAAGCATTAATTCTGTAATAACAATTGATGGAATGTTTTCGTTGTCTTTAATTTTTTCGGGGTAAAAGGCATTAAAACCATTGATTCCACCGACAATAAACATATTATCTTTTGTTTTAAGAAAAGAACCAACTAAAAATTCATTACTTTGAATTCCGTCTTTCACATCGTAAGTCCTTGATTTAAATGTTGTTGGGTCAAATTTGCATAGTCCTTGATTAGTAGTTAGCCAAAGATTTTTATTGTTGTCTTCCAAAATTCCCATAATAACATTATTAGATAAGTCATGGCTTTCTTTTGTATATGAAGAAAAAGTTCCGTCTTCATTATACTTATTCAACCCGCCTTTTGTGCCTATCCAAATTGTACCGTCATTAGCTTCAATTATTGAATATATTCTATTGTTGCTCAGCGAAGTAGAGTCGTCTAAAATGTTTTTGAAATTTGTGAAATTTTCTTCCTTAGCGTTAAATATGTTAAGTCCGTTATTAGTGCCTGCCCATACACGTCCTTTGCTGTCGCATAAAATAGTAGTACAATAGTTATTACTTAAAGAAGTAGGATCGTCAATATTATTTTGAAATCGTTTAAAATAAGTTTTGTCAGTATCTTCTATTAGTTTGCATAAACCGCCTCCGTATGTTGCAAACCAGATATTATTGGATTTGTCTTCTATTATTTTCCAGATAGAATTATTGCTCAAAGAAGTACTGTCTTCTTCATTATATGTGTAAATTTTGGATACTTTAAGTGTTTTTTGATTTATTATACATGCGCCATTATTGCCTGTTCCTATCCAAAAACGTCCTTTTGAGTCTTCTAAAATTGATCTAATATGATTTCCAGGAATACTATTTTTGTCGTTGGGATTATGTTTAATATCGATAAATTTTTGTAAGTCTTTGTCCCATTTATTTAATCCTCCATCAACTGTACCAATCCAAATTATGCCATCTTTATCTTCAAAAATACTTCTAACTCTACTAGAACTAAGACTGTTTGAATTATACGGATTGTGTCTGAAAACTAAGAGCTCTTGAGCTGCTCTGTTCCATTTGTCAACACCTCCAAGAGAAGTTCCAATCCATAAAATATTTGTTTTGTCAATATAAATGTCAAGTATGGAATTAACAGTTAAACTGTTTAAATCAGTGGGATTATGAACTAACACCATAAAACTTGATGAGCTTGGGTCGTATCTGACTAAGCCTTCGTTATTAGTGCCAATCCAAAGAATATTTTCAAAATCAGAACGCAAAGAAGTAATATTTTGGTCGGGTAAATCCTTCAAAACATCAACTTCCTGGAAATTGCCGGATTGCGAATTGTAATATATTATGCCATTAGCGGTTCCAATCCAAATATTACCATAAATATCTATTGATAAAGCATTTATGTTATTGCAAGGTAATCCGTTGTTTTGGTTTATCTGTTCAAACTTTTTAGTAACTATATCAAATACAAATAAACCGTCTTTGGTTCCAATCCAAAGGTTTTCTTTTTTGTCTATTAAAAGGCATGTTATATAATCCGATGTAAGAGGTGAATTTTCAACAGTATAACTTATCCAAACACTATCATTTTGACTGAATTTGGATAGTCCTTCTTCTGTTCCAATCCACAAGTTTTCTTTATCTCCAATTATTGTTGTAATATGGTCATTGATAAGTGTTTGTGGGTTTTTTTCGTGAGAATAATTGATAAAAGAATCAAATATATGAACGTATTTACAGATTCCATGATCGGCGGTACCAATCCATAGTTGTTGTTTGTCAGGAGTTGTATATACGCAATTTATTACATTATCAGGTAGCCCTCCCGGTCTTAGGCTTGAATAATAAGTATAGATTTCGTAACCATCAAATTTGTTTAATCCGTCCAAAGTAGCAAACCACATAAATCCATGAGAATCTTGCGTTATTGATTTTACAGAGCTTTGGGATAGACCTTCTGTAACTGATAAATGTTCGAATCTTATTCTGAAAAATTGAGCAAAAATATTTGTAGATAACAGAATCAGAATGAGTATGATTGAAATTTTTCTGTTCATATAATAATTAAGATTTTTATTAATATTATTCTCCTATAATTTTGACTAAAACTCTTTTGCGTCGTTTACCATCAAATTCTCCGTAAAATATTTGTTCCCACGGTCCAAAATCTAATTGGCCATTCGTAATTGCTACAACAACTTCCCGTCCCATTAGGGTTCTTTTTATATGTGCATCGCCGTTGTCTTCGCCGGTTTTGTTGTGCATATATTGTGAATATGGCTTTTCAGGAGCTAATTCTTCCAGCCATCTTTCAAAGTCGTTATGTAATCCTCTTTCATCGTCATTTATAAAAACGCTGGCGGTTATGTGCATTGCATTTACAAGTACCATTCCTTCTTTAATACCACTTTCGGTTACTTCTTTTTGCACATCAAATGTAATATTTACAAAACCCCTTCTTTGTGGTACATTAAACCATAATTCTTTTCTGTGTGATTTCATTTTTTTCTGTTTTTCAATTATTTAGTCCTCATTTTTCATCTTTTATTCAATGTTGTTAAGTTAAAAGAAAAAACGGGACGTACCTCACGGCACTTTATTGTCTGTTATCTATTCAGTTCTGACTTACGTCGAAACTTACAAACAGGTCGTCCCGCAGGGACTTTTGCATGTTTAAGTTGAAGATATTAGTTCTTCATTCTTTATATTTTATTTTTCATTTTATCACTCTATTATTCTTTAATTCTATTATTCTGTCACTCTATTATTCAATCATTCTATCATTCTATCATTAAAATTTAAGTTTAACATTAAAGTTTTCGTTATAAGTATCCCAACAAGTAGAATCACAAACGTAATGAGTCTTTTTATACACATAATTTCCATCAATTACCATTATAGTGTCATCTCCTATTAAATACTCGGCGCAAACTGTGTAATTAAAATTCAAAGGAACTTCAATTTCTGTCCAGAACATATAATTTTCAATAGTGTCTGTTTTTATTGTGTCGATAATGTTTTGTTCTTCAAAATCGCCTATCATTATGTAAATTAGTGGGTTTGGGTTTTCGTTTGTTCTGGAAAACCGGATATCCAAATAAGTGTAAAAAGGTTCATATCCGTCGCAGTTTGAGTAATCACATTCCTCGTCGTAATACATGCTTTTTGCTGTATTTTCACAACTACTTAGTAATAAAGCAATAATCGAAAGACTTAAAAATATTTTTTTTACCATAAATTTATTTTTCATAAAAATACAAAATCTTTTCCAATTTTCGTCAAATTACGAAATAATTGAAAAATTTCGTCAAAAAAAATGCAGCCAATTTTATTTGACTGCATTTTTTGAAGTTTTATATGTGAATTATTTTATGATAAGTTTGTGTTGAATTGTGTTGCCACCGGTTGAAATGTTCATAATATAAACACCTGATTGAGTGTTTGTTAAGTTTATTTCTGATTTGTCTACAACATTTTGTTGTTCAAAAACCAGTTTCCCATTTGTGTCAAAAACTGTTACATTATTTTCTTTTTCTAAACCTGATAAATATACCACACCATTTGATGGATTAGGATATGCAATAACAATTGCTTTTTCTGTTGAATTAATGTCGGCATAGTTTAATACCACATAAATATCAGTTTGTTTATATAGAATATCTATTGTCCCATAGTATGTTGTATAACCAGTTGCGCTCAATGAATAGTTGTAGTTGTAACCAAAAGGAATTTGGTAAAAATTTGCAGAACCAAATCCAATTGATGTCGTCGTTCCGTTTAATTCAGCTGTTCCCGGGTGAATCAAGTCTCCATCAGTATTTGAAACGTGAATTGTTACGCTGAAAGTTGCGTCAACAAAAGCCATAGCACAAAGAGACATACTTCCATCAGAATATTTTGCTCTTATTCCGTAATAATTGTCTACAGCAGCTGCATTTTCATCAATGAAAGAAAAGGTTGAAGTTGAAAGATTGTTTTGTATCACGGCATCACCTCTATACAAATCATAGCCCGTTAAAGATTTTTCTTTTGTAGAAGGGGCTGTCCATTCTAAATTGACTTTAAATGACTCTAAGTTTATTGTATCTATTTCCCCGATAATTGTTTGAGGAGCTGCGGGATAATCATAATTTCCGTTTGGAATAATATTAATTACTGCAGCCTGACTATTATGAAAACCACCAACACTACTTAAAGAGTATAATCCGTTTGCACTACCTCCCCAGCCAAAATTATAATGAAAATAATCTGAATCATCGTATCCATCACAAACAAAAGCGTGTCCTCCGTTGCTGTCATCTCTTCCGCTGTAATAAACAGGTTTTGCGGCATCTAATTGCGGTTTAAGAATTGTATTTATCCATGTATATTCAGAGTAACTTGATTTTGAAACGTATTCTGCAGAATAGTTGTAATTGAAATAATTTTCTAATGCAGTAGGAACATCCCAGCTATAAGCACCTGAACCGGTTGGAGAGTAACCCATATTAACGGCTACTCCTGCGTGATACATAAGTAAAGCGCTATACCAATTTGGGTTAGTGTTATCCATGTATGACCACATGTAAGTTGTATTTCCGTAGTTAGCTGTTAAAGTTCCATAAGCAGAATTATAGGAGTGAGAACCTGAACCGTTGATAGGATAATTCCAGTATTTCATTATAATACTCATAGCAGTTGCAACACAACCGGCATAAACATGTCCATCAGGACCTGCTGCATCAGCAGGGCAGGCTTCATTCCAACCTGCATCTTGATTCCATAAAATATTTTCGGTAAGTGGTTCTACAATAACTGTTTTGGTTTTTGGTGAATTTTTTTGAGAAAATTCAGAATAAGAAATATTGTAATAGCTCCATAAGTTGGAGTTACTGGCTTTAATATTATTTTCTTTAACGTATTTTATATCTTGGATATACTGATTAATCCACCATTTTACGTTTTCCGGTTGTCCTTCTGTTTTAAAATTTTGATCAAATGAATAGCCAATAATAGGGTAATAATTATCATCAGCCGCTACTAGTACAAATCCACCGTTTTTAATGTTAAATACGTATAATATGTTTTCTCCTTTTTCTGCAACAGTGCTTTCTGTAAAAGAAAATTTTGATTGATTTATTCCTGTTTTTTCGTAAAGAAAATTCTTCGCTACAATTCTTGCTTCATTTATCGGTATTTCTTTTGCAAATATAGTGATGTTTAGAATAAGTATTAATCCAAGAATTAATGAGAATTTAGTTTTCATAGTTTTTATTTTAAATTTGTTTATTTTAAAAGTAAGAGTTGAATTTTAAATAACGTTGCAAAGATAATCTTAAAAATTATAAAGCGAAAGCCAATGTTATTAAAGACTTTTCTTGATTAGCTCGTTTTGTTTTGTTAATTTTTTTTATAACATTTGATGTCGCTAAGAACAACCATTTTTTTGTTTAAATAATTAAAAATAAACGTATTATGAAGAAAATTTTATTAGCAATTTTTGTGTTGCTGTTTTCGTTGCAAATTAGTTTTGCCGACGAAGGAATGTGGTTATTAACTTTGCTTAATAAGAATTATGAGCAAATGAAAGCCGAAGGTTTTAAACTTACTCCTGAAGATATCTACAATTTGAATGAGTCTTCTGTAAAAGATGCAATTGTTATTTTTGGCGGATTTTGCACAGGTGAATTAGTGTCTGAACAAGGCTTAATTTTCACTAATCATCATTGCGGTTTTGGTAGTATTCAATCTCATAGCACAGTAGAACATGATTATCTTACAGATGGATTTTGGGCAGCTTCTTTTGAAGACGAATTGCCAAATCCCGGACTTTTTGTTAAGTTTTTGATAAGAATGGACGATGTGTCGGCTGATGTTCTTAAAGGTGTTTCTGATGATATGACAGAAACTCAACGAGATGAAAAGATTAAAAAAAATATTGAAAAAATTGAAAAGAAATTATCTAAGCAATATTCTGAAAAAAATGGTTATGATGTTGATATTCAGTCTTTTTTTGAAAATAATCAGTATTTTTCAATTATTTATTTGAAATATGATGATGTGCGTTTGGTTGGAACTCCGCCTTCTTCAATTGGAAAATTTGGAGGAGATACTGACAATTGGATGTGGACTCGTCACACAGGGGATTTTAGTATATTCAGAGTTTACGCTGATAAAGATGGCAACCCTGCAAAATATTCAACTAAAAATGTTCCATTGAAACCGAAACATGTTTTACCTGTATCTATTAGAGGTATTCAAGAAGGGGATTATGCAATGATTTTAGGTTTTCCCGGAAGAACTAATAGATATTCAACTACTTATGGCATAGAGGAAGTGATGAATATTACAAATTATAACAGAGAAATCATTAGAGGTGAACGTCAAAATGTTTTACTAAAAGATATGCGTGCTGATCAGGAAGTTTATATCAAATATGCTTCTAAATATGCAAGAAGTAGCAATTACTGGAAATATTCTATTGGTCAAAATCAAGGTTTGAAAAAACTGAAAGTTATTGATAAAAAGAAAAATCTTGAAAATAAATTCAGCAAATGGATAAGTGCTGATGAAACACGAAAAGCTAAGTATTCTGAAGTTTTACCTACTTTTAAGGAGGTTTATAGTGAAAGAAAAGACAATGTCTATTCCGAATTATATATTCGCGAATGTTTTGTTTCAGGAACAGAATATATTAGTTTTGCTCATGCTGCAAATGATTTATTTGATTTATTAAAAGCCGGGAAAACCGGAGCTGATTTAGTAGATGCTATTGCAAACCTAAGAGGTAGTTCCGAAGTTTTTTTTAAAGATTACAATGCTCCAACCGATAAAAAAGTTGCTCTTGTAATGATGAAATTATTTACAGAAAAAGTTGACATGAAGTATTATCCTTCATTTATTTCTAATGCTAAAAAAGAGTTTTCAAGTTTTGATGATTATATTGCTAATATTTTTAAGGTTTCAATTTTTGTAAACAAAGCAAAATTTGATGACTTTTTATTAAATCCTACTCTCGAAAAACTTCAAAATGATCCTGCTTTTGTTGCTTCTCAATCTGTTTTTGAAAAACGCAGTGAATTAAGAGACAATTTGAAATATGGAAACGAAAAATTGAAGAGAGCTAAACGCCTTTGGATGGCTGGTTTAATGGAAATGCAACCTGAAATTTTCTTCTATCCTGATGCTAATTTTACAATGCGTTTAACTTATGGAACTATTGGAGGTTATTCTCCAAAAGATGGAGTTGAGTACAAATATTACACTACTTTGAAAGGTTACATGGAAAAAGAAGATGAAGAAAATCCTGAATTTACTGTTCCTGAAAAACTGAAAAAATTATATGAAACAAAAGATTTTGGGCAATATGCAAATGCTGATGGCGAAATGCCGGTTTGTTTTTTGAGTAATAATGATATTACCGGTGGAAATTCAGGAAGTCCTGTTTTGAATGCCAATGGAGAACTAATTGGTCTTGCTTTTGACGGCAATTGGGAAGCAATGAGCGGCGATATCGCTTTTGAGCCTGAATTGCAGCGTACAATTAGTGTTGATGTTCGTTATGTTTTGTTTATTATTGACAAATACGGCGAAGCTACAAGACTTATTGATGAATTGAATATTGTAAGATAATTTAATTTTTACAAAAATAACTCGCTTTTAAGAGAGAGTGACAAAACAATCCTTTAGCAATAAAGGATTGTTTCTTTTTATTATTATGAAAAGTTTTTGATTTTTAGTTTTCTAGCCCTTGTTTGTTTTTGTCACTCCGACGAATGGAGGAGTTTATACTGCGACTGGTTTTAAATTAGTTAATGTTTTTTTGTCACTCCGACAAAAGGAGGAGTCTATACTGTGATTGGTTTTAAATTAGTTAATGTTTTTCTTTTTTTGTCACTCCGACAAAAGGAGGAGTCTACACTGCGACTGGTTTTAAATTAGTTAATGTTTTTTTTGTTACTCCGATAAAAGGAGGAGTCTATACTGTGATTGGTTTTAAATTAGTTAATGTTTTTCTTTTTTTGTCACTCCGACAAAAGGAGGAGTCTATACTGCGACAGGTTTTAAATTAGTTAAAACCTTTCTCAGCATGAATAAATTTTGTTTATGTAGAACATAAGTTGTTCCGTAAATATTCTCTTTTTTTTATCAAATTGATAATTCGATTATTAACAAAATCAATCGCTTAAAACTGAAGAATTAGGGGTTAAAACCAGCGGGCAGAAGAGTATTTGTAAAACTTTGGTTTTTTGTTTATTTATTGCTGATTTTAATTTTCTGTTTTTTTCTTGAAAATGATTATTTTGCAGGACCAAATGTATACCAATAATAAAAAAGTATAATTATGATACGAAAAATCGCATTAATAGCATTATTGTTATCTGTTTTCTTAAGTGTTAGTGCTCAGGAATATAAGGAGTATTATGAAAACGGACAAATAAGGCAAATTGGAAAATTTTCCAATGGAAAAGCAACTGGTGAATGGAAAATTTACTATGAAAATGGACAATTAAGTATAGTCGGTAATTTTTCTGAAGGAAGAACAATTGGTGAATGGAAGTTTTATCATGAAAATGGGCAATTAAGTTGTATTGGGAATTCTTTTGATAGTTTACAAACTGTCGAGTGGAAATATTATTATATAGATGGGAAATTAGAAGATGATAATAATAAGTCAGATGAAGAAGCCCAAGTTTGGGCAGAACAAATGCCTGCTTTTCCGGGTGGAGAAGCAGCATTAAAAGTTTTTATTGCCGAAAATATTATATTTCCAGAATCTGATTATTTAAACAACCTTCATGGGACCGTGTTTGTTAGATTTGTTGTGGGGAAAACCGGAAAAGTTGGAGATATTCTAGTAACAAGAGGAGTTGACCCTCTTTTTGATGCCGAAGCGGTTAGAGTTGTTAAACTTTTACCTGATTTTATTCCTGGTGTGCAAGGAGGAAAACCTGTAAATGTTTGGTTTTCAATGCCAATTAATTTTCAGCTGAATAATTAGATAGTATTGAATCAATCCAACTGTTCATAGTCAGAATTTTTACTCAAAAATTCGGGTACAATTTTTTTCATTAAACCTACCGACAGAAAATTGTCGTGTTTGTCATTGTTGTTTATTAAATCGTCAATTTGAACTTTTACTTCTTCGTATTTATATTCAGTAACATTTGCAATCATTATTTGCGGGTGGTGAGTTGCTATCGTGTTTTCTTCGTCGTTTAGCAATTCTTCGTACAGTTTTTCGCCCGGTCTGAGTCCTGTGAATTTTATCTGAATATCTATTCCTAAGGTTAAACCTGAAAGTTGAATCATTTTTTTAGCCAAATCCACAATTTTTACGGATTTTCCCATGTCAAAAATAAAAATCTCTCCGCCTGAACCAAACGCACTTGCTTCTAAAACAAGCTGACATGCTTCGGGAATAGTCATAAAATAACGCGTAATTTCAGGATCGGTAACTGTTACAGGTCCGCCTTGCTGAATTTGTTTTCTAAAACGTGGAATTACGGAACCATTTGATCCTAAAACATTTCCAAATCTGGTAGTAATAAAAATCGTTTTTGAAATATTATTTAAAGATTGGGTGTATATTTCTGCAATTCGTTTTGATGCGCCCATTACGTTTGTTGGTCGAACTGCTTTATCTGTTGAAATCATTACAAATTTTTCTACATTAAATTCAACTGCCAAATCGGCAAGAATTTTTGTGCCTCTAACGTTTGCTTTTATGGCTTCGTAAGGGTTATTTTCCATCATTGGAACATGTTTGTATGCCGCTGCGTGGTAAATAATGTCAGGCTTTAAAACCGAAAAAACTTTTCGCATTCTTATAGAATCAGAAATGTCGCCTATTACGGCTTCTGCGTTTCTACAATTATATGTTTCTCTGATTTCAAGTTCCAAATCGTACAAAGGAGTTTCTGCCTGATCAAAAAGAATAATTAGTTTAGGCGAAAATTTGGTCAATTGTCTTACAATTTCGCTACCTATTGAACCTGCTGCTCCTGTGACAAGAATCGTTTTCCCAATTACTGTTTGGCTAATTTTTTTCTCATCTAATAAAATTGGTTCCCTTTCCAGTAAATCTTCAATTTTTATCTGGCGAATTTGTTTTACGCTTAATTCTCCGTTTATCCATGAATTAACTTGTGGAACTCTTAGAATACTGACAGACATGCTTAAACAAGTTTCAATAACTTCATTTTCAACTGCCTGAAACTTTTGTTTTTTTGCTAAAATTAAGTATGAAATATCATATTCATCTATAATTTTTTCTAAATCGGAAACGCCAAAAACATCTATTCCGTCAATTTTTTTGCCTTGACTTAGATTGTCAACATAAGCAACAACTTTGAAGTTTTTTTCAGGATCTCTTTCGAGTGTTCTTTTTGTAGCAAGACCAAATTCGTCGCCACCGTATATTATTACGTTCTTGAAAATTTTATGGCCATTAATACTTTCAAAATAAAGAGCCTTTATTGCAACTCTTGTAACAATTAAAATGCTGATAATAATCGCTAAATCAATCAGAATTACAGAGTAAGGAATAATAAAAATTTCTTTTATTGCGTAATAAATCAAATTTAAAAGCATTAAAAATAAAGAGCCAAAAAAAATGGTGACAAAAATTCGGAATGCGTCTCTAGTGCTTGTGTATCTTATTACTCCTGCGTAAGTTTTTGAAATTAAAAAGCTAATACCTCTTGTAAATCCAACTATTGGTAATACGTAAACAAGTGTAAGTAAATATGAGTCAGGAATATTAAAATTGAATCGTAGAAAATAAGCAATCACTACAGAAGCAATCGAAACAATTACGTCAAACACAAGAACAGTCCACTGTGGAACGTATTTTTTTATAAAAGTAAAATTAATCATGAACTTACATATTAGAATTTACATAACGAATGTGTTGTCGAAATTGGATACAAAATATATTTATTTTCAACAGAAATCGTTCTGCAAAAATAAAAATAAGCAGGTTAGCAACAAGTATTATAAAAAAAATCCCCAATAAGGGGATTTTTGTTACTCTTTTGCTTTTTCTTTTCCGACTACATCTATTTTCATTTTTTCTTCAATATCATCGTAACTGATAACTACTTTTGAGCCTTTTTCAATCGAAAGTTCTATAATTGCCGTAGCAATTTCGTCTTCGATGTATTTTTGAATTGCTCTTTTAATTGGTCTTGCACCATATTTTATATCTAATCCTTTTACCGCGATATATTCTCTGACATTAGGAGCAAATTCAATGTAATATTCTGATTTTTCAACTCTTTTAATAAATTTATCAAGTTCAATGTCAACTATTAAGTCAATTTGTTCTTTTTCAAGTGAATTGAAAATAATAACGTCATCAATTCTGTTAAGAAATTCCGGTGTAAATGCTTTTTTAAGAGCTTTTTTAAGAATACTTTGTGTTTTTTCGTCACCTTCTTTTTCATCTGAAAATCCAATTCCACGTCCAAAACTTTCAAGTTCTCTTGTTCCGATGTTTGATGTCATTATTATGACAGTGTTTTTAAAATCTACTTTTCTGCCCAAACTATCAGTAAGTAAACCTTCGTCAAGCACTTGCAATAGTAAATTGAAAACATCAGGATGTGCTTTTTCTACTTCGTCTAATAATACAATAGAATATGGTTTTCTTCTAACTTTTTCGGTAAGTTGTCCACCTTCTTCGTATCCAATGTATCCGGGAGGCGCTCCAACAAGTCTCGAAATGCTGAATTTTTCCATATATTCGCTCATATCAATTCTAATAAGAGCGTCTGATGTGTCAAATAAAAATTCTGCCAGTAATTTAGCCAAATATGTTTTTCCAACTCCTGTAGGACCAAGGAAAATAAAAGAACCAATAGGTCTGTTTGGGTCTTTAAGTCCGGTTCTGTTTCTTTGAATAGATCGTACTATTTTGTCAACAGCTTGCGATTGTCCAACAATTTTCTTTTTCAGTAAATCGCGCATGTTTTTTAAACGTTCGTTTTCGCCTTGTGCTATTCTGTGAACAGGAACACCTGTCATCATGGCAATAACTTCTTCTACGTTATTCAAATCAACAGTTTCTTTGTTGCTTTCCAAACTTTTTTGCCATTCGGTCTTTTCAAAATCAAGTTTTGTTAGAAGATTTTTTTCGTCGTCTCTAAACGCAGCTGCTTTTTCAAAGTTTTGTTCTTTGACAGAGTTTAATTTATCTAATCTTACTTGTTCTAAATCTTTTTCAATTTTTTCGATAATTTCCGGCACTGAAATCTTTGAAATATGAACTCTGGAACCGGCTTCATCTAAAACGTCAATTGCTTTATCTGGTAAGTGTCTGTCTGTTACATATCGTGAGCTTAAATTAACACAAGCTTCAATAGCATCTTTTGTGTATGCTACATTGTGAAAATCTTCGTATCTGCTTTTTATGTTATGTAAAATTTCAACTGTTTCGTCAACTGTTGTTGGTTCTACAATTATTTTTTGAAAACGTCGTTCTAAAGCACCGTCTTTTTCAATATTTTGACGGTATTCGTCAAGAGTTGTTGCGCCAATACATTGTATTTCGCCTCGTGCTAATGCAGGTTTCAACATGTTTGATGCATCAAGCGAGCCTGTTGCGCCACCTGCTCCAACAATTGTATGAATTTCATCAATAAAAAGTATAACGTCATCATTTTCAGATAGTTCTCTAAGTAAAGATTTCATTCTTTCTTCGAATTGTCCTCTGTATTTTGTTCCGGCTACAAGTGACGCTAAGTCTAATGAAATAATTTTTTTGCCGAATAGGACTCTAGATACTTTTTTGCTGTTAATTCTTAAAGCTAATCCTTCTACTATTGCAGATTTTCCAACTCCTGGTTCACCAATTAATACAGGATTGTTCTTTTTGCGTCGGCTCAAAATTTGAACAACTCTTTCGATTTCAATATCTCGTCCAACAATTGGGTCTAATTTCCCCATTTGTGCGGCTCTCGTAATGTCAACTCCAAAATTGTCTAAAACCGGAGTGTCACTTTTGGCACCTCTTTGTCTTTGTCCTGGTTGAGGAGTTCTTTTTTTGTCTGAAAAATACTCCTCATCATCTTCATCGCTGTCGTCATCGGGTAAATCTTTTTCTGCTTTTGGAGCAGATAATAGTTTACGAACGTATGAATATTCTAAATTGTTTTCTTGCATATACGCGTATATTGTGTTGTTTTTTGCTCTTAATAAAGCTAAAAAAATATGTTCAGGTTCTATTTCTTTGCTTTCCAACGACATTGCTTCGAGTTGCATTAGTGCTACAACTCTGGAAGTTGTTGAGCTGTATTTCATCTCCCTGTCAATGTTGTCCACAAAATTTGAACCCTTGATTTCTTTTTCTATTTTCTTTCTTAATCCATTTAATTCTATATTATTATGAACAAGTAAGTCTAGAATACTATTGTCTCCATCTCTTAATATTCCCAGGAAAATATGTTCAGGCATAATTTCTTCATTGCCAAGCCTAACAGCTTCTTCTCTGCTGTATGTGAAAATATTATTTGATTTATTTGAATATGTAGCCATATATTAACATTATCTTTATGTGAAAAAATTAATGATGAGCGTATTTCTATGCTTTCCATCAGTTTATTGTTATGCAAATACCTTGCAAATTTATTTGCAAAAATAATAAAAAGATTTTACAAAATTTCTACTAAGCTAATCTACAATTGGTTTAAATTTATAATGAAGTTGATAATTATACTATAGTCTTAATTATTATAGTTTGATAATTGTGTTTAAAATACTGATTTTAAGGTTATTAAATTTGGTTTTATGAACTTTAACAGATTCGAAATTGGCATTAAAATTAAATTTATAATTTCAAGTTAGTAATTGAAAAAAAAGAGACCATCTGACTGATGATCTCTGTATATTAAGGACAAAATGACACTATAAATCGAATGCTGCATCTGCAATATCTGACAATGATGCTGAATAATATCTCAAATCTTCGAATTTGCCATTTGTAATATTAACTTTATCTGAGTCAAGTAATTTATTTGTCATTTCAAAACTGAAACTTCCTGAAATATATTTTCCGTCAATTTCTGAAATTGTAATTGTTCCTGAAGTTCCTTTGTAAACTGTTGTGTCGTTTTCTCCACCTGGTCTGTAAATAGCTTCACATTGAAATTTAGCATCTGAAGTTATAGTAACATTTAAGTCATAAGTTCCTTTTTCTGCTCCTCTAATCAATAAGGTCAAATATTCTCCGTTTGAAATATCTGCTCCTGTAGTGCCAATTATTACCATTCCTTCTAATCCGTCAGTAATGCCTACTTTACTTGTGCTTCTGAAAACAAAGTTTTTTGTTGTTCCATCAACAGTAGCTGACATTGTTGGAAGTTTTTTACATCCTGTAAATAATGTGGTTGAAATAATAGCAACCAATAAAATTGTTAAAATACTGATTCTTTTCATCTTTTTATGTTTTAAATTAGTTTAATCTGTACAAAGCAACGAAATTTTTGTTAAAAAGGTTAGATATTTTTCAAAAAATTTGATTTTAGGGTGATTACATGTGAAATTATGACAATTTGTCCATTTTTCTTTAATGGTACTTTTTTTGACATCTTGTATTTAAAATATTAAATAAGTAATCAAATTAAATTAAACACAATGGCAGAAGTTATTCACTTAACAGAACAATCATTTAAAGAATTAGTTTTTAACTGGGAAGCAAATCAAGAATGGAAATACGAAGGTAAAGTACCTGCAATTATAGATTTTTGGGCAGCTTGGTGTAAACCATGTCAAATGGTTGCTCCTATTTTAGATGAATTACAAAACGAATACGGAGATAAAATTCAAATCTTTAAAGTAAATACAGAAGAACAACAAAAAGTAGCCGGTATGTTTGGCATTAGAAGTATTCCTTCTTTGTTGTTTGTTCCAGTTGATGGTCAACCTCAAATGGCAGTTGGTGCATTACCAAAAGAATCATTAAAACAAGCAATTAGCGATGTATTTAAAGTAGAATCACCAGCTTAGCCCACATTATTCATAAATAATGTGCAGTTGAAAGTTTATAAAGTTGAAAGTCAAAAGTTTATGTTGATTTTTTATTCAAATTTAATAGCCCAAATTTGGGCTAATCAAAAAACA
>JAFGUD010000102.1 GCA_016938685.1 Bacteroidales bacterium
GATGCCCATTTGCGAAACCGTTTACCGGATTTTATATGAAAATGCCTCGCCAAAAAAGGAAATGGAAAAACTGACGCAGGAACTAAGTTGACAAATATAAATTTTACAAATATGTTCTAATATTCAATACTTAATTAACTGTTTTAACCCCAAATTTCTGAGTAGATTCATCTAAAACAATTTTTTTAATTTTAGTTTTAGTTGGTATAAACAGTTTAATCAGTTCTAAATACTTTTCATCGTTGAAATCGAGACCTAAAATTATTGATTCTAATGACTCTTTTATACTACAAAAATCTTCTCCTTCTAAAGAAAATAATCTCCACTCATTTTCAGAGGACCAATCATCTCGTTTCAAAAAAACAAGTTTCTTTAATATCTCTTTTTTTGTGGTATTTTTTGTAATACTAAATTTGTTGTATTCTGCTGTTAAAGCGTAGTCTACATTATCAAAAATGAAATTTGGATTATTTTCATAAAGGAATTTATGGGTGTTTAATTCCAAACATATTCCCTTATGATTATCTGCATAATGAGCCCACATTGTCGGAAGATCAAATCCGTTCTTGTGAGCATCCCCAGCTGAAAAGCACGTAATAGAAGGATAATTATTCAAAAAATCTTCAATTATTTCAATACGCTCATCTTTAGGATCAAAGTAATCTCCATGTACCATTACTTCAAAATACCTGATTTTCTCCTTAGGATCATTTGTTGCTTCTATTCTTCCCATTTTCAACCTCATCAACGGAAGAATTAAAAGAAAATTTATTGCTTTTGTATAATGATAAATAAATTTAGGTATCTTTTTTTTTACCATTAGTTTGTTGAATTGGCAATCTCGTAATATACTATTTTCTATTTGAATATTTCCCAAATCACAAAAACAGAAAATCAAAAAGAATGACATTAATTAAAATGTCATCATCCCTTTTATTACATTATAAATCTCCTATTCTATCGCATTTCCTTGTAAGCATTTATCAGCCCGTTGGTTGACGAATCGTGCCCGATAACCGGGTCGTCGCTGGTTAATTCAGGTAAA
>JAFGUD010000103.1 GCA_016938685.1 Bacteroidales bacterium
AAATCCTGTCAGACCCGCAGGAAAGTGGGCGAGTGGTCTGACTTGTCAGACCGCTAAAACCCCCGCCTGCCATATACAATTTGTTACAAACTGGCTTTTATTTTATAGTAATTTATTTTTCATATTTCTACGAATTTTGTTTGGTCAAAGCGTGGGCAAGACATACTCTTTTGCAATTTTTGGTTTAGCGTTGGATTGTGCGAATTGCAAATGTGTATGGCTTAAGAGTTGGCTTTCATTTAGTTTATATTTTTTTCAATTGTTGCAATTTCATTAGGTTCTATTTCGTATAGTTCGTACGTAATCGAGTTGATTTTTTTTTCAGCTTTTTCCAATTCAACTGTGAGTTGCTCCAATTCTTTTGTCAGTTGTATTTCTCTGTCAAAGTTGTTTTCCGTTTTTGCTTTGTTCAACAATTCTTGGTAATCCAAACTTTTCTGTGTTTTAATAATAATGTCATTAACTAAATCAGAAATTTTTTCTTGAACTTCAAAACTTGCATTTATTAGAGGTAAGTTTTCTAAAGGTGTCTTGTCAATTTGATAATTGTTGCCTTGCATTTTACCTTTATACTTTAACCAAAACGCTATCAAATTTGAGTTCAATATTCCTGTCAAAAACTTTTGATTAATTCTGTCAGTTTTAATTATCATAAAAGTTCTATTAACATAAGCGTCAAAATCTGTGTAAGTAAATTTTGGACGAACGGAACATTTTCTCAATGAAAAAATCTTTTCGCCTTTAAAATAATTTTCGTCCCTTGAACGATGCAAGCCATATGGTTTATTAACAGAAGTAAATACATCTAAAAACTTATCTAAATGTTCTTTTATATTTGGATAAGGAAGAATTTTTTCTTCATCCTTGAAACTTGAATCTGTGTAAATAATCCAAAGTTTATTTTTAGGGTTACCATAAAATTCTTGTAGTTCACTTGTTGTATAAAATGGTTTTAATAATTCTTTCTCTTTTTCGGAAAGGTTCAATTTATCATATTCAGACTGGCTTAAATTAAAAATGCCATCTCCAATTTCAACGTTTTCAATTACTTCTTTATGATTTTTATTTACGAAATCTTGCAATAAATCTATTCCTGAAGCAATTTCGTTGGAATCCAAATTAAAATTTTCCTTTGACTTAATTTTTTCAATTATCAGATTTAATTCTGCGTTTATAAAATTAATAGGTTGATTTATCAACTCTGTCTTGATAACATTAGAAGTAAAATATTCAAATTTATCATCGGTAATCTTTTCCAAGAACAATTGAGCATCTTCGTGTTTGATTTTACTATTACTTACTTTTGAAAAGTTAAGATTATAATTTGCATTATCGTCAGTACTTCTCATAATATAAATCATTGTTTGGATTCCTGCTGAATCGAAAACTTTGAAATCGCTAAAATCAATAAATTCAATGATTCTTCCTCTTTCGATTATATAATCTCTAAATTTTGATGCACCATCATTTGTTATCCAATTATTTGGAGCTATGTAACCAATTAAGCCGTAATCTTTTTTAATTATGTCTAATGCTAAAGCACCAAAAAAATACCACAAATCCATTTTGCCTTGATAGCAAGGATGTTTGTGTAAACCATCAAACGCTGATTTATTTGTAGCCTCTTTAACATACGGAGGATTTCCAATTACCACATCAAAACCGCCTTTTGCAAATATTTCAGGAAACTCGGTTTGCCAGTTAAATGCCTTTTCTCCGGCAAATTCGGGGTCGTCAATCAGGGAGTTTCCACATTTAATATTATTGTTTAAGGTTGTTAGTTTTCTCCCTTTTTGTGCTGTCCTCAACCAGAGAGAAAGTTTAGCAATTTCAACGCTTTCTTCATTAATATCAACTCCGTACAAATTATTTTCTAAAATTGAATTCTCGAC
>JAFGUD010000104.1 GCA_016938685.1 Bacteroidales bacterium
TAAATCTTTAATATGCTGATTTTGAAAGCTTAATAGTTCATTCAAAAAATCAATAAGCAGGTCTTTATTTGCTTCTTCGCCAAATATTTTTTTAAATCCAAAATCGGTAAATGGATTTATAAATCTGGGGGTTAATTGATTTTCCATTCTTTATCTTTTTTACAAAAGTACAAAATATTTGATAATTTATATTCTTTTTTTTTGTTCTTAAAGTTTAATTTTTTTTTCAAACATTTAGCTTGTTTACAGATTTTTTTGCAGCACAAATTTTATTTTTTTTAAACCTAATTGTTTTGGATTATTCGTAAGGAACATATCTTTTTCATTCAACCCCCAAAAGCCTCTGATTTAAAAAAAATCAGAGGCAAATCAAAAGAATGAAAAAAATTATTTAATAAGTAGCTTTTGAATTTGTGTTTGTGAATTAGTAATTACTTCTATAAAATAAACTCCTGATTTTAAAGTTGTTATGTTAATCATTGAAGTGCTTGAATTTATTCGATTTGAAATAACTTTTCTTCCGTTTAAGTCATAAATGGTAACAAGTTCAATGTTTTCATTTAAGCTATTTATTTGAATGAAATTGGACGCTGGATTTGGGAAAATGTTAATATCTGCTTTTTGAATTTCATCAACAGCAACAGTTACATTTACTTGTAAATCATATACATTACTATATTCGTAGCCATCAGTTACTTTAACCGGAACGGTAAGCATACCTGAATAATCATTATTCGGAATAATTTGATTTGGCATGTTTCCAAGCGTATAATTGCTGCCGGCAAGAGCAACAATTCCAAAACCGTTTGGGTATGTATCATCGGCGTCAGTAACAATTAAATCGTTAAAATTTATGTAGTAAGGTTCGTTAAGCTGAATAAAAACATTATTTTGATCAACAATAACCGGAGCCTCATTATTTGCGGTTACAGCTATCTGAAAATCATCAAAATAGAAGCCATCAAAAGTAACACTTTGATCAGAACCTAATTCAAATCTAATTTTAACGTCGTTTGATATATATGAGCTAATATTTACCGACTGAGCAACCCAGTCATTTGAGCCTTCAAAAATCGGTTCGCTGTTTGGTTGAACGCCTCCGGAACCTGCAACTGTTCCTTCTGTAGCAAGTGGCGTCCAAGTGCTTCCGCCGTTTGAAGAAATTTGTATTTGAGCATAATCCCAACCGCCTTCGATATCCCATTTTGCATAAAAGTTGATGGCTGCATTGGGTGATGCACTCAAATCTATTGAATTTGATACAATATAAGTTGTGCTATTATCGGAATAATTGGAATTTGGAGAATCGGTAATACTCATACTTGGTGAATAATAATCTTCTGTAGTTGTGTTCCAACTTGTTGATGTCCAATTTGTTAAATCGTTTCCATCGTCATTAAAAATAACAATGTTTTTTTGTAAAACTTTGGTTGTAGGAGTTTTAAAAGAGCCTAAACCGTTGTCAACAACAATATCAAAAGTAAAATTATCGCCATAATTAACATTTTCGGATAAAATAAAATATAATGAATCGGCTTCAATTTGCATAAATGAATACTCCGAAAAATAAGCTGTATCGGAATAAATAATATCATCGCCCGAAAGATATACTTTAAAAATGGCAGTAGTATCTAATCCTAAAAAGGTCATATTGAAATTAAAGAAATCATTTCTTTTCATTGAATTAGGACTAACATCTCTTGCTTCGGCGTAACTACCAGCTAAAATGGTCATCATTTCATTCATATATAAATTTTCATCACATAATGGAATAATTCTATCTTGCGAAGGCCAAAAACCATCAGTACTTGTGCCTGTTTCGGCAGTAAAAGCATAAATTCCTAATTCGTGATACATCCAGTCGTTTGATTCTCCGTTAACAGTGTACAATAATTCCCAAGCACGCCCACAGACAAAGTTATTTACGCGTGTCATTATGCGTGCATATTCCTCAAAAAGTTCAATTTCGGTATTAACAGCATTTTGGTCGTAACCATAAGGATATAGCATTAAATTGCTGTAAGTATGGTGATTATTAGCGATTAAAAAATTTCTTGTTTGGCTGTAATTCATCATCATTTGGGTTTCGGGTTCCGATCCTGCTGATGGTCCTCTGTAGGTTTCATCATCGGTATATCCTGAAGATCCGCTATTATCAAATGCCCATTGGTACGGATAATTTCTGTTTAAATCTACTCCATGAGTACCATCGCCGTTATCTCTTCGGTTTTTGCGGAACATTCCTCCTCCGCTTGGATATGTTTGTTGATTATATAAATATCCGTCAGGGTTGACAATGGGTATAAAAAATTGCTCAAAATTATCAACTATATATTGTACTTCGGCATTGGTTTCATAATTTTCTAATAAATACCACATGTAATATATAAGGTGCATCATAGAAACAGGTTCTCGAGCGTGGTGCATACCGGTGTATAAAACTTCCGGTTCATCTTCGTCAGCATTAGGGTTATCGGAAATTTTAACCACATAAATTTGATTTCCATTAGTAGTTGAATTTAATCCATCAATATTTTGTTTTTCGGTAATTAAGTTAGGAAATAACGAAAACATTTCATCAAGCTCGGCAATCATTTCATCATTTGTTAAATATCCGCCCATTGAACCTAAGTTAAAATTATCAGGTGTTCTATCTGTTTTAATTGCCGGATTAGAATTTTTACTTCGTTGAACATAAAAGTTTGAAACATCTTCAATTAATATAGATGTTTGAAAACCAGTATTTTGTATTTTAAGAATATCAGAATCAGAAAGTTCAGCAACAATGTAGTCTTTATAAAAAAAAGCATCATCAAGAGCAATTCCCGCAGCCCCAAGTTGAGCGTAGTTTGTTTTATCGGCAAAAATTTGTACTCTTGAATAATTTGACTGAGCCTGAAAAAATAAAGGCAATAATAATAGACTTAATAAGCCCGAAATTTTAATCTTTTTCATAAAATAATTTTATAAGATGTTGATTTTAAGGGTTTTAAAAAATAAATAAATTGCAAAAAAAGAAGAATAAACTCAATGAAATAGACAGAAAATATAGTATTAGTTGCAATTTTTTTTAAAAGTATTTTAAAAGAATATTTTTTTTCGTATCTTTGTAAAGCATGTTTTACAATAAAAAGTCAGAAAATTATGTCTAATATTTTAGTTATTGATGATCAAGAAGCTATACGAATTGCTCTTAGTGATATTTTGGAATACGAAAAATATACAGTAGATGTAGCAAAATCGGGGTTTGAAGGCATAGAAATGCTTCAATCCGGAAATTATGATGCACTTTTATGTGATATTAAAATGCCTCAAATGGACGGAATTGAAGTTTTAGAGAAGGTTCATGAAACTAATCCAGATTTACCGGTGATAATAATTACCGGTCATGGCTCTGTTGACACAGCTGTTGAGGCCTTGAAAAAAGGTGCCTACGACTTTATCGAAAAACCTCTGGATATGAACCGGTTAATTGTTTCGGTTAGAAATGCTTTAGAGAAAAAAATGATTGTAAAAGAAAATAAATCATTACGCCGAAAAATTAAAAAAGCTTACGATATTGTTGGTGAAAGCATTCAAATAAAAAATATTAAAGAAATTATTGATCGCGTTGCAGCTACAGATGCTCGAGTAATGATAACTGGTGAAAACGGCACTGGAAAAGAGCTTGTAGCCAGATGGTTGCACGAAAAAAGTAATAGAGCTGATAATCCTTTTGTTGAAGTTAATTGTGCCGCAATACCTTCGGAACTTATTGAAAGTGAACTGTTTGGACACGAAAAAGGTGCTTTTACATCTGCTCATAAAAAACGTGACGGAAAATTTCAACTTGCTCACACCGGAACTATTTTTCTTGATGAAATTGGCGACATGAGTCTTGCTGCTCAAGCAAAAGTATTACGTGTTTTGGAAGAAAATAAAATCTCTCCTGTTGGCAGCAACAAATTGATTAGTATTGATGTTAGAGTTTTAGCTGCAACTAATAAAAATTTAAAAAAAGAAATTGAAGAAGGTAATTTTAGAGAAGATTTATATCATCGTTTAAGTGTTATTATAATAAAAATGCCATCACTTAAAGAGCGTGTAGAAGATATACCTTTGTTAACAGATCATTTTATAAAAATGGTTGCAAATGAGCATAATATGTCGGCTAAAAAAATAACCGATGATGCAAAAATTGAGCTCCAAAAACTTCCATGGTCGGGAAATATAAGAGAATTTAGAAATGTTATCGAACGTTTAATGATACTTGGTCATGAAACTATTACCGGCGAAGATGTGGTTAAATATGCTGCTCCTTTAACGTAAAATAATTGTTAACTATAAATTTTTAGTTGTAAATAAAACAATCTTTTGTTAATAAAACCTGTTTTCTGGGATAACTTTATAGTAGTGATTTTTAGGCAATTAAAAATGTTATGTGAAAAAGTAAATATTTTTAGGATACGTGCAACTAATTGTAAATAATTTGTCTTGTTTTATGTGTTTTTAAATCGCTTTTATGTATTCTAAATATATATAATATCGTCAATTTAATAAAAAAGAATAACCCGATAAAACTAATACAATGTTTTCTAAGTTAACAATTGTTTTTTTAATTATTCTAATTTTTTCGTTTAATATTTACTCTCAAGTAGCCTCAGACTCAACTAACAATATCAGAGATAAAACCCTCAACAGTAGAGCTCCTATTTCTTACAATGTTAATGCCACTTTAGGTGGTGATAATGTTCTTTCCAGTTTAAAAATTCAAATTATTGGAGATAATTTACAAATATTCAGAAATGTTGGCGTAGGTAGCTGGAGTCATCAATACTACGATTGGAGTGATCACCCGGGAAGAGGTATTCACTTATACAATGGCGGAACTTATTATTATGTTGATGATTACAGTACAGATATATATGTAAATGGGGCTCCATCAGGAAGCAATTTGTCTTATTTTGACGGCTCAACCGGAGTGCCCTACGATAGAGTTGATATTGATATTATTGACGATTATAACGCAACGGTTAAATTAACAAAAACTGATGTTATTGAAGCCCTTTTATTAATATACTATCCGGCTGAATCAGACTATATTAACTATACTTGGCACATAACCAACATCGGCTCAAGCCAAATTACCGATTTAAGATTTTTTCAGGCCGGAGATACATACTCATACGGCGACGATTACGGCGTAGGATATTGGGACGAACCAACAAATACCGTAGGCTGCCAGAAAGAAGAAAACGGCGAAACAGTTAGCGTTTTTCTACAATCTATTGAAACTCCTTTTCAGCACGAAAGTGCAAATTACGGTTTTACAAGCGGAGTTGAATCGCATGTTATGGATAATGCGTTAACAGGAAATGTTAACTATTCAAGCCACGATAATGCAATTGCCCTAGAATGGAGACAAGCTACACTAAACCCCGGCGAAACTTTCACAATACACACAATTGAAAAATATTCAGATAAAGATATTACTGATTTAATTGTTACAGCTCCTTTTAATGAATTTATTTATGCCGGAACAACTAAAGATTTTGTTTTTAATGTTAAGAATAATTCAAATGATGTTGTTTCCGATATTGAACTTGAAGAAATTGTTGATTTGTCGGGGTGGACAATCAATGTAATAGATCCTGTAGGAACATTTGCTCTTAATCCTAATGAAGAAATAGACGTAACAATTCAAATTTTTTGTCCTGTTACCGAAATTGAAGGTACAATTGCTCAGGCAACTTTATCGGCAACAGCAAATTCAGAAACCGCAAACGACAGAGCATATATTGAAGTGTTTTCAAACATGCCGCGTGTTGAACAACAACCTCTTGATCAAACTGTTTGCTCAGAAAACGAAGGTGTTAGCTTTTTTTTAAAAGCCGGTAATACCGATAATTATCAGTGGCAAATAAATAATACAGGTTCTTGGGAAAATTTAACTGATGGCGGTGTTTATTTTGGTACTAATACGGATACGTTGGTAATTGCTGACGTTTTTGGCATAATTGGATCAGAATACAGATGTTTAATTTCAAATATTTATGGCGAAATTCCTTCTAATGTTGTTGAAATTCTGCCCGATGTTAACGCTCCGTTTCCCAATATTGTAAACTTGCCACTAATAATGGATCAATGTCAAGCAACTTTAGTTCCTCCAACTGCAACTGATAATTGTTTGGGTGTTATTACTGCAACAACCAATGATACATTGTTTTATGACACTCAAGGAACTTATGAAGTAACTTGGCTTTACGAAGATGGTTTTGGAAATTCCACAACTCAAGTTCAAACCGTTATTATTGATGATACCGAAATTCCAATTAGAGATATGGCAATTTTAAATACTCTTATTGGCGATTGTAGTTTTGAATTAACAGATTTTCCTACTTCCCATGATAATTGTGCTGGAACAATATATGGAACAACAACCGACCCCTTAACTTTTGATAGTGCAGGCGTTTATAATATTACATGGTTTTATGATGACGGAAATGGAAATGTTACATCTCAAGGTCAGCAAGTAATTATTGATGATCAGCAAGCTCCCGTTCTTGATTCTGCTTCATTAAACGATATAATTGTTGAATGTGAATTAACTTCAATAAGTTTTCCTACCGCTACAGATGCTTGCGATGGAATAATAACCGCAACTACTGATGTTGTTTTTCCCATTAATCATTCTTTATCAATATTATGGGTTTTTGAAGATGCTAACGGAAATACAATTACTCAAAATCAAAATATTATAATAGATGATCAAGAAGCTCCAATTCCGGATTCTGCAATTTTAAGAGATATTGTTAATGAGTGTGATATTGACACTATTTTTCCTCCTACAGCAACCGATTTTTGTTCAGGTAAAATTTTTGGAACAACCGACATTTCTTTCCCTGTAACTGCCTCAACAACAATTACTTGGCTTTTTGAAGATGCTAACGAAAATAAAATCACTCAAAATCAAAATATTATTATTGATGATCAAACTCCTCCCATTCCTGATGTTCAAACATTGCCTACTATTATCGAAAATTGCGGTGCTTTTGTAGGATACCCTTCAGCTACCGACAATTGCCGAGGTCAGTTTTTGGCTACAACAACCGATACATTATTTTATGATACAGACGGAATTTATACAATTAATTGGTCTTTTGAAGATAATAATGGAAATATTACTTTGCAAGAACAAACTGTTATTATCGAAAATTATCCTCCTTTTGTTACAACTCAAAATATAACAATTAATATACCTTCTAATTCCGATGAAATAGTTACAATTTCTCCTCTGGACATTAACAATAACTCGTATGATGATTGCGGAATAGACAGCATGTATCTTGATATTACCGATTTTACAACAGCTAACGAAGGCCAAAATACTGTATATCTTTCTGTAATTGACGAAGATGGAAATATCTCAACCGAACCGGCTATAGTAACAGTAGTAATAGATTACAGTCTTGAATTTCCCAATTTAATAACACCCGACGGAAATGGTAAAAATGACTTTTGGGTTATTACTGGCGTGGAAGCATTAGAAGGGTTTTCTTTAAATATATTTAATAAATTAGGCGAATTAGTTTATAAATCAGATAATTACGATAATACTTGGGACGCAACTTTCAACGGTGCACCTTTGCCCGAAGGTACATATTATTACATTTTTAATTCTCCGTTCCAAACATACAGCGGATATGTTTCTGTAATTAGATAATCAAAAAAAATCAACTTTTTAATAATAAATTCTTTAAATATGAAATTCTCAAAATTCACTATTGTCTTAATATTTTTGGCAATGATGTCTTTAAATTTAATATCTCAAACACATCAACGACCTATTTCTCAAAAAAATGGAACCCAAGCTCCATTAAGTTACAACGTAAACATAACATTAGGTGGTGATAATGTTCTTTCAAGTTTAAAAATACAAGTTATTGGAGATAATTTACAAGTTCACAGAAATATAGGATTAAGTAACTGGGAATATCAATATTTTGAATGGTCTGACCACCCCGGAAGAGGGATACATCTTTATATTGATGGTCAGTTTTATTATGTTAATTCATCTACAGATATTTATGTTGATGGATATCCAAGTGGCAGTAATTTGTCATATTTTGAAGATTCTGACGGTATTCCTTACGACAGAATAGATATTACCAGAATAGATGACTACAACGCAACAGTACAATTAACTAAAGCAAATGTAATTGAAGCAACACTTACAATATATTACCCTCCTGAATCTGATTATGTTAATTATGCTTGGGAAATAACAAATATCAGTAATTCAACAATGAATGATTTGCGGTTTTTCCAAGGTGGCGACACCTATTCTTATGGCGACGACTACGGAATAGGATATTGGGACGGACCAACAAATACAGTTGGTTGTCAAAAACCGGGCAATGGTGGTATCGTTAGCGTTTTTTTGCAATCTATTGAAACTCCTTTTCAACACGAAAGCTCATATTGGGGTTGGTATTCAGGTGTGGAATCTCATATTATGAACAATGCTTTAACCGGTGATGTTGTTTTGGTTTCTCATGATAATGCTATTGCTCTTGAATGGCGTAAAGCTCCTCTTGAGGTTGGCGAAACTTGGGAAATTCATACAATCGAAAAATATTCCGATAAAGATATTACTAATCTCATGGTTACAGCTCCGTATAACCAAACAATTTATCAGGGCGAAACTAAATATTTAACTTTTAATATTAAAAATAATTCACCCGAAACTGTAACAGATATCGTTCTTTCCGAAGTAATTGATTTGCCAAACTGGACAGCAAACGTTGTAAGCCCTTCAGGAATTTTTGAGCTTGCTTCGCTTGAAGATATTGACGTAACATTGTCAATTTATTGCCCTCTGTCTGAAGAACCCGGAAATATTGCAAAAGTTACTTTGCAAGCCAGTGCTAATGATCAAACTGCCGATGATAAAGCATATATTGAAGTATTATCGATTATGCCTTCTTGTGTTTTAAACCCTGTAGATCAAGATGTTTGCTCTCCTGATGAAGCTGTTACTTTTTTTGTTCAAAGTGATAATGCAACCGCTTATCAATGGCAAAAAAACACAAGTGTTTGGACTAACATTATTGATGATGATGTTTTTTCAGGTGCAAATAACGACACACTGCACATTTCAGATGCAACCGGGCTTGTGGGTGTTGAATTTAGATGTTTGATGGCTAATGTTTACGGTGATGCATGGTCTGAAAGTGCAGCAATTATTGGAGATAATACTCCACCTACTCCAGATGCCATTACATTACCCGACATTATTGGCCAATGTGAAGTTACATCAATTATTCCTCCTACTGCTTACGATGAATGCGAAGGAAATATTATCGGTTTTACCGATGCCGTATTCCCTATTACAGATACAACAGTTGTTATTTGGTCTTTTGAAGATTCTTTTGGGAACACTTCATTTTTAGTGCAAGATGTTTTTATTCAGGATATTACTGCACCTGTGCCGGATCTTTCTACCTTGCCAACCATTTCCGGAAATTGCAGCACAACAGTTAGCGATGTTCCTACAGCTACAGATAATTGTGAAGGGCAAATATTAGGAACAACAACAGATAGTCTTTTTTATGACGTGGAAGGACTTTATATTATTACCTGGAATTATACCGACAATCAGGGAAATTCTATTTCTCAAACTCAAAATATTGTTGTTGATGATGATAATCCTGTTGCCGAAACCAAAGATACAGCTTTTACTATTATTTCAACAAGTGCCGAAATAGTAACAATTACTCCTGCCGATATAGATAATGGTTCTTATGACGATTGCGGACTTGATTCGATGTACTTAGATAGAACAACTTTTTCTGTTGATGATGCCGGCGAAAATATTGTTAATTTAACGGTTGTTGATTATTATGGAAATGTATCTACTAAATCGGCCGTTGTTACTATTATTATTGATTATACGTTGCAAATTCCTAATTTTGTTTCGCCTGATAATGATGGTGTTAATGATTATTGGGAAATTAAAGGAATTGAAAAATTAGATGGATATACTTTAGATATTTTTAATAAAATTGGCGAAATAATCTATCATTCAGAAGCTTATGATAATACTTGGAATGCTACTTTTAATGGTCAAGAACTTCCTGATGGTACTTATTATTACGTTTTTAAAGCTGATGTGAATTCTTATTCAGGTTATATTTCAGTTATTAGATAAAAATCAAAAATTAACATTTTAAACATCATGAAACAATTTACAAAAGCACTAATAATTGTAATTTTTATTTTTTCTAATATCAATTTAAATTCTCAGAACTTATTTAATTACAGTTTATTTAATCAAAATCCTGAAATATATAATCCCTCAGCGATTTTAAATGACGATATTGCATCTTTTTATTTTACGTCTCGTTTGCAATGGGCTGGTGTTGATGGCTTTCCTAAATATAATTCTATGGGAGCGTCTTATTCTATTTCTCCAAAAATGAGATTGGGAATGTCTTTATTTAATAGTACTCATGGCGTTTTCAATAATCTAAAAGCAAAAGTAAATTACGCTTACAGAGCTATGTTTTCAGATAAACATTACATAACTTTTGGTTTGTCTTTGGGCATTATTAATAATAAAATTTTAATGTCGCAACTTGAATATGTAGATTTAAGCGATGAACTTGTTCAGCCGGATTATTACAATAAAACAAGCATAACCTCATCTTTTGGTGTTTCATATACAATTAATAATTTTGAAGCACAATTAGTTTTGCCTCAATTATTTGAATACAATAAACTAAATTTTTATGGAATTGGAATTTTTTCATGCAAATTTAAATCTGATAAAAAATTATCATTTAAGCCAAGCGTTTTAATTCGTAATACCGAACTTGTAAAGGTTCAGGCTGATGCTGTAATAAACATTGAATGGATGAAAAAATTATGGGTTCAAACTGGTGTTAGATCAAATGGTTGTTTGTTTTTTGGTGTTGGAAACCAGACAATTGCTTATGCTTATGAAACTCCGGTAAATAATTTTTCAGGTGTAACCCTTGGGTCTCATGAAATTTTAGTAAGATTCAGAATAAAACAAGATAAAACTTGTCCTGCTTATAACTTTTAATATATTTATTTAAAAAAAATACACATGAAAAAAAATATTTTTATTTCAATTTTTTTAATCTTAACGTTTTTTACATCAATCACTAAGGCTCAAGAATTAAAAAATTACAATTTATATTTTCAGAATCCGGTTCTGTTTAACCCAGCTTTTGCAATCAATGATAATTTTTTAACCGCTTATTCAAATTCGCATTTACAGTGGGCTTCTTTAATTGGTGCCCCTAGAAGTTATGATATAGGAGCTTCGATGAATTTTTTCCCAAATATGGGAGCAGGTTTTTCTGTTACTAAAACCCAACATGGTTTATTTAATAATTTATATGCTAATGCAAAATATGGTTATCAGCTTAAAATTGGGAACGAGCAATTTTTAAAAATGGGTGTTTCTTTTGGTATAGCAAGCAACAAAGTTATAAGTCAAAATGCCGAAAATGTTGATTTATCAGATGTTAATTTAACATCTGAATATTATAATAAAACTGTTTTTACTTCGGGAGTTGGGTTTGCTTATAAAATTAAGGATTTTAACGCTCAAATAACTATGCCGCAGCTTTTTGAATACAACGCATTAAATATGTATTCCATTGGTGTTTTTAGCTATGATTATCATTTTAATGATAATCTTGATTTTTTGCCTTCGGTTGTGCTTAGGGGAGCAAAAGAAAGTCCCTTTCAGTTTGATGGTAATTTTGGAGCAAAATGGAGAAATATGATCTGGGCTCAAGTTGGTTATCGTTCAAGCAACAGTTTAATTTTTAGCGTTGGTGTAGATATTAGTAATTATTCAATCGGGTATGCTTATCAGGCTGACATGAACCCAATAAATACAGGTTCTGCCGGCAGCCACGAAATTCAAATCATCTTTAAATTAAATAATAACGATAAGTCATTAATAACTCCAAAAGTAAATTTATTTGGAGTTGTAACAAGCAATCTTGATGATCAACCAATTGCTTCGCAAATAACAATTTATGAAGATAATAATTACGTAGGAAAAATCACAACTCCTTCACAAACAGGAGATTATAGTATTGAACTTGAACCCGAAAAAACATATAAAATAACCGTAACTGCACGCGGTTTTGAACAAAAAGATGAACTTATTACTATTCCTCAAGGTGTAAAAGATTTTGAATATAATATTCAGCTTATTTCTAAAGATGCTCTTATTTCTGGAATTACAAGTAATAAAATTATTAATATTCCGGCAGAAGCAGAAATTATGTTTTTAGAAAACAATAGAGTAATTAAAACTGTTAATTCCGACAATAACGGAAATTATAGTGTTGTTTTACCCTCTAATAAAACCTACAAAATTATTGTTAGATCCGCAAATTATCAAGAACTTGATTCTGCTTTTGTAGTGCCTCAAGGAACTCAAAAAATGACACAAGACTTCGCTTTAACTCCAAATATATCTCTTGTTGGAAAAATAACTGATGTTAAAACTAATGAACCAATTTCTGCCAAAATTGAATTATACAATAACACTACTGATGAGTTAGTTGCAAGTATTCAATCTGATGCTGATGGAAATTATTCTCTTAATATTCCTTTAATTCAAAATTTTTCAGTTTCTGTTTCTGCTGATAATTATTTCTTTCAAACTGATAATTTTGATGTTGATTTTTTAACTTTTCAAAATGAAAAAAACTTTGCTCTGCAACCTCTCGAAGTAGGAGCTTCAATAATTCTTAAAAATATTTTCTTCGACACCGGAAAATCAGATCTAAGAACAGAATCATATACGGAAATTAATCGTTTAATTTTTGTAATGGTCCAAAATCCTACTTTAAATGTTAAAATTTCGGGACACACTGATAATACAGGAACTGATGTGTTTAACTTGCAATTATCTAAAGATAGAGCACAATCGGTGGTTAATTATATGGTTTCAAAAGGTATAAAAGCCGACAGATTAAAAGCCGAAGGTTATGGATCTTCACGTCCAATTGACACAAATGCAACCGACGAAGGTAAACAAAATAACAGACGTGTAGAGGCTGAAATTTTCTAAAAATATAATATATTGAATTTTAAGAGGCTGTTTTTTTAAACAGCCTCTTTTTTTGGTTTTATTATTCAATTCTATAATATTGTGCAAGTCATTTCTATATAAAACCTTTAAAAACTTTTTTATTCGTTTATAATTATTTCAAAATCCTTTTTTCTCATTTTTTTTTGTTAATTTTGTTTTCTAACTTTTAATCATCTTAAAAAATGGCTCCTAATATTATTTTATCCGGAAAATTTGACGATTTTAAGCCTGTATTATTCTCAGGTAAAGAAATTTACACTTATTCATCGCAACTAAAAAATTATTTATCTCAACAAATTGGAGCTGAATACGCCGAAATTTTTGCAGACCCTGTTGTTTCTCAAGATTATTCTAAAATAAGATGGTTCTCTGAAAAAGTAAGTGCTGATGCAAAAAAAATATCTCAACTATCTGATATTGATCAAAGTGCAGCAAAAATAATTTTAAAAAGTAAACTTGCCAGAATTGATCAATTTGCCGAAAACCTTAAAAGTTCTAATGATTCTGAGGCTGTAAAATGGGCTGAAATTATTCAAAATGCCACTGATGTTCCGTCTTTTGATTATGTGTATTTTGAAAACGGCAATGTTGTTTTAACTGCTTGGGGGTTTGAAACCGTAGAAACTGTTAATTCAAATTTTAAGTTAACTAAAGAAATATTAAAGGAAAAATCTAATCAAGTTATTCCGCCTCCTCCGCCAATAAATAATTTTGAGGAAAAAACACCGGAAGTTAAAAACGAAGTTGTGAAAAATGAACAACTTGTTACACCCGAACCCGAAAAAAATATCGTTGCTCCGGTTGTAAATTCTCAACAAAAAAATGAAACAAAAAACACCGAACATAGAAAATCTAAAAAATCAATTTTCTCTAAATGGTGGCTTTGGTTAATAATTTTACTCTTAATTTTAGGACTTGTTTATTTTTTGTTTTTTTGCTGTAAAAGTCAAACTTTATTACCCGATGATGAAGCAATTATTCCTCCAATAGATACAACAAAAATAGTTGAAGATTCAACCGGAAGAAATGTAATTTCAGACCAACTTATTTTATACATTGGTTCACCCGACAAGACCGTTGATGAACTTGCACAAGATTTTAAAAAATTGTATCCAAGTAACGATTATGAAATTATATATTATAATTCAAACGGAGTTAAAAGAATAAATATTCAATTTCCTGCCGATCAAAAAGAAAATTTAAAACGAAATTTGAAAACACAATTATCTGATTATAAGTTAGTTATTGTAGATGAAGCAATTTTTAATTATGAAATGATTCCTCCTGATCCGGCTTTTTCTGATAATGATAAAAATTGGTCATACCAAGCAGTTAAAGTTTTTCCGGCTTGGGACTTAACTCAAGGTGATCCAAATATCATTGTTGCAATAATTGACGACGGTTTTGATTTAACTCACCCTGAATTTGAAGGCAAAATTATTGATCCGTTTAATGTGCCTGCCGGAAGTACTGAACCTAATACCGGTGCTGTTGGTATGTATCACGGAACTCACGTTGCCGCAACTTCAATTGGTAATGTTGGAAACTCGTTTGGGTTGTGCGGCATTGCTCCAAATTGTGCTTTTATGCCTATTCAGGTTGGCGACCGAAATGGATTAATGTCAACTACTGCAATAATTGACGGAATTTTTTATGCAGTAGATAAAGGTGCAAACGTTATAAATATGTCGCTCGGAATGCCTGTTCCACAAGGTACAAGCGATTTAAGTCTTATTGAACAAGAATACATCATGAATAATACATTTCTCGAAGAAGCTGAACTATGGAATCAGATTTTTCAAATTTGTGATGATAATAATATAACCGTAGTTTTAGCCGGTGGAAACGATGATGTTATCATTGGAATAGATCCAATGCAACGTTCTCCATACACTATAAATGTTTCGGCAATTGACCCAAATTTACAAAAGGCTGTATTTAGTAATTATGGAAAACTATCAACAATTAGTGCTCCGGGCACAGAAATTTATAGTGCCCTGCCAAATAACGACGCCGGTTTTTTACAAGGCACAAGCATGGCAGCACCAATGGTTACAGGTGGTGTGGCATTATTAAAATCGTTAAATCCTGATCTTAAAACTGCCGAAATTATTCAAATTTTACAACAAACAGGCGTTGTGTTAAATACACCTAAACACATTGGAAATTTAATGCAACTTTCAGTGGCTCTTGGTGCTGCCGATTCTTTAGATTTTTTAGTTGATTGCCCTGAAATTCAAGCTCAAATTGATAGTCTTTTATTAGAAATTGAACGCTTAAAAGATCAATGCAGACAAGGAGACACTACCGCCGATGATTTTATTATACCTGATGATCCACAAGATTATAAATTTGCCGAAGGCTTATGGAAAAGTACATCTGATTTGCATAATACGTTGAATAACAAGCAGGTAGAGTTGTATTTTCAGTTTAATGCTGATGGAACCGGTGAAGTTACATTTGTTGAAACTGATGGAAATAAGTGTTATTCAGATTTAACATTAGCTTTGGATAATAATACTTTTTCATTTGCACAAACCGGCGAAGCATTATGCGATAACTCTGAACGTTACCTTGTTCATACTTTTGTTTGTGAATCTGAAAATAATAAAGAAGCAAATTGCGTAGCCCGAACCTCTGATGGCGATGACTTGATTGAATTTACTCTCGAACGAATTAGATAGTTTTATTATTTGTTTTAAAATTTATGTGTATTTTATTGGGTTATAAATTTTATTATTATTGTAATCATACTCTTGTTTAAAAAAAATCTAATTCTTGTTCAATAAATAATGTTGAAACCACAGACTTGGTTCGTTTTAAATTTTATATAGCTGAATTTTTTTTAAAATAAATCAATTTAACACACATAAAAATATAGCTATGGTTGTTGTAAAAAATATTTTTTTAGAAAAAATAAAAAGTTAAATAATCACCAAATAAATATCAATAATTAAGATTACAATAAAAAATGTTGTTTTGGAAAATATGCTGATATTGATTTAAAAAGGAATATAAATTTTATCATTTAGTTCATTGTATTCGTTTTCAAGTTTGCTTGTTGACGTAATTCCTCCGCCGCTTTTGTAGTACAAATTTCCATTATTTTTTTGAATAAAACGAATCATTACACAGCTATCAACATTTCTTCCGTCAAAAATTCCGGCAACTCCGGTGTAAAATCCGCGTTTATAAGTTTCGGCGTCTAAAATAATTTCTACTGTTTTCTTTTTTGGTGCCCCACTAACTGAGCCGGCAGGCAATAGCGAAAAAATAATATCTCCAATTTTATTACTGAAATTTTTATCTAAAAAACCGCTGATTTTTGAGCTTACTTGTAGTAAATTTTTATTACTTGTAAGTATTTTATCAATGTATCTAAATTTGTCAACTTTAACGTTTTTTGCAACAATGTTTAAATCATTTCTAATCAAATCAACAATAGTGTAATGTTCGGCAGTTTCTTTTTCATCGGATAAAATGATTTTTTCGGCATTTAAAATGTTAGCATTAATAGTTCCTTTCATTGGAAATGAAAATATCTGATTATCAGTAATTTGAATAAAAGTTTCGGGCGAAAAGAAAATGAAATTATCGTCGTAATAAAGTTTATATTTTGCTCGGCTTAAATAGAATAGTTCTAATAAATTATATGTTGAAAATATTTTTGTTTGAGCTGTTAAATTTACCAAATAACTGTTGCCTTTTAAAATATTCTGCATTACAAAATCAAATGATTTTTTATAAGTGTTAAATTTTAATTTTTCCGCCGAAAAACTAAAATCAGCAACAGATTTAATTGTTCTAAAATTTGTTTTTTCATTAAAAGAATAAAAAATATTATTCTTAATAAGTTTATTAAGAGGTAGAACAATAGAATTTTGCATTTCAAAATCAATAATAAATAAAAAAGGGGTTTTATTTTCTCCTAATTTATTCATTTTTATTTCAGCTTCTTTTTTGTTCATATCAATAAATTGGTCAGATTTGCAAAAATAAAAAAGATGCGGGTTTTACTTGTTGATAATTACGATTCATTTACATATAATTTAGCTCAGTTGCTTGATGAAAGTAAATTGTGTTCTTTTGTGATTAAAAAAAATGATAAAATTGATTTTCAAAATATAAATAATTACGATAAAATTTTACTCTCTCCGGGTGCCGGAATACCTTCTGAAGCCGGACAAATGATGCAGGTAATAAAAGAATTTTACGATAAAAAACCAATATTTGGTGTTTGTTTGGGAATGCAGGCAATTGCAGAGTTTTTTGGTGGAAGTTTATTAAATTTGAATACAGTTTATCATGGCAAAAAAATTGAAATCAATGTTGATAACAGCGACCCAATTTTTGCCGGATTTAACAAAAATATCGATGTTGGTTTATACCATTCTTGGGCTGTTCAAAAAGAAAATTTACCTGCCATTTTAAAAATAACGGCAATTAGTAAACAAAACATAATTATGGCAATTTCGCATAAATATTATGATGTAAAAGGCGTGCAATTTCACCCCGAGTCGTATATGACTAAAGATGGCAAAGCTATTTTAACAAACTGGTTAAAAGCAATTTAACATTGCATAATAAACCTGTTTTTTTAAACATCAAATCCAAAACCTTTTAATTTTGAGGGATTACTCCTCCAATCTTTATTAACTTTTACAAATAATTCGAGATAAACTTTTGCATCAACAAATTTTTCGATATCTTTTCGGGCTTCAATGCCTATACGTTTAATAGCCAGTCCTTTATTTCCAATAATGATTGGTTTTTGAGATTCTCTTTCCACATAAATTGTTGCTGATATTTTAGTTATTTGAGGAAATTCTTTAAATGATTCAACAACTACTTGAGTTGCGTAAGGTATTTCTTGACGAAAATGAACTAATATTTTCTCTCTGATAATTTCCGACACAAAAAAACGCATTGGTTTATCCGTAAGCTTTTCTTTTTCAAAATATGCAGGCGATTCGGGTAATTTTGAAATAATAAGATCAAAAACCTTAGGAATATTAAATTTATGCAAAGCAGAAATAGGTGCAATTTCGGCCTGTGGAATAAGTTTTAGCCATTGATCAATTAAAACTGTTGCTGCTTCTTGGTCAATTGTATCTATTTTATTAATTACAACAATAATCGGAGTTTCCATTTGTTTCAGGCGTTCAACATATTCGATATTAACGTTTTTAGAGTCAACAGAATCTGTAACAAAAAGAAAAATATCGGCATCTGAAAGTGCACTTTCTACATATTTTAACATAGATTCCTGCAATTTATACTTTGGTTGTAAAATACCCGGAGTATCTGAATAAACAATCTGGAAATCATCTCCCGAAACAATACCCATAATTCGGTGTCGGGTGGTTTGTGCTTTAGATGTAATAATTGACAGTTTTTCGCCGGTTAACTGATTCATTAGTGTTGATTTACCAACATTCGGATTTCCTATTATATTTACAAAACCTGCTTTGTGCATTGCTATTTTTTTTGCAAAAATAGATATTTATCTCAATTTATTAGAAATTTTTTCAAGAAACACTTTTACTATTGTAAATTATAACCGCTATTTTTTCAAAACTTGAAATAATTATACTGCGATAACGTTTTATTTCTGATTTTTTAACTATTTCAAACACTAATTTTTTTATCTTTGCCAAAAATTTGGAGTATTTTTTAAAAACATAATCAATTTTATAATAAAATTTTTTAAAAACATATTTTTTTAATAAATTTAAGCAAAACTTAACATAACTATCGTATGAAAAAATACTTTTTACTAAATATATTGATGATTTTTTATTTTGCAGCAAATTCACAATTTGTTGTTTCTTTAAGTTCTGATTTTCTTGACGATACAATTAAAATTTGCAAACAAAACGAATTAGCTTTTTATGCTTTTGGTATCTATAACGGCGACACATTAAGTAACTTAAATTATAAATGGGATTTTGATGATGGTTATTTTGAAAATGGTATAGACGTGGACACTATTATTCATGAATTTTCTGTTCCTAAACTCAATAGAGTTATGGTTACTGTTTGGAATGATACATTGTGGGATTATGCCATATTACCCGTTCAGCTTGGACAGCCTCCTCTTTTTACAGGAACTAAAGCCGATTTGCCTGATGGACAAACTGGTGTTTGCAACGGTGATAATGTTGATTTAATTGGTGTTGCTCTGAGTAATACTTGGACAGAAACAAGGCAAAATATTCGCAACGAAGTTTTTCCAATGTATATAGATACCGATCACCCATATTCTTCTTACATTACCCGACGTAGTTTTAATATTGGTCAAACTTTAATGAATTCAACCGATATTGATAGCATTGGAGTAAAACTTGAACATTCAAATACTTCAAATATTAGAATTTCTTTAACCTGTCCGACTGGAAAAACAGTTGTTTTAAAAGATACCGGCGGAGTTGAAAAATATTTTGGTGAACCAATTATTGAACCCGGTGATTTTTCTGAAGGAATTGAGTATTGGTATTATTTTACAAATTTTCCAACTAATGGAACAATAAATACTTTTGTCGGTTCTGATACTCTTCCTTCGGGAACTTATCAATCAGATAGTTCATTTACAAAATTTGCCGGATGCTCTCTAAACGGAGATTGGACAATTTTGGTTGAAGACTTTGTGGAAGACGACAACGATGGTTATTTAAAAGAATGGGCTTTATTTTTTAACAATAACGTTGAAACAGACACTATTAAGTATTACAATACTTATTCTGAAGGCTTTTGGGGTAAGATTAACGAGGACGATGAAGTTTTTGTTACTGTAGATAATGTTGCTGAAGTTATCCCTTATGGATACGGATCTCATAATTTTACTTTTACTATAAAAGATAATTTTGGTTGCTGGCAAGATACTTCTGATGTTAAAGTGATAGTTGAAAAGGCTGCTTTTACTAATGATAAACCCGATGAAATGATGGAAATTGGCGATAGCATTCATGTTAAAGATTCTACATCGTGGGCTATTTCTTGGGAGTGGGATTTTGGCGATTTAAGTAACATAACTTATGAAAATGAAGATTATAAAAAATATCTGGATTCGGGATATTATCAGATAATTCTTACGGCTTTTTCTGAAACCGGTTGTTATGATTTTGATACAACTGATATAAGAATTTATCCCCGAAACCCATTGTCAATATCTGATTATAATATTTTTACGCCAAACGGAGACGGTGTAAATGATGTTTTTACCTTTTTTGTTTCAAACGATGAAAAAATTACGGCTGCAAATATTGCTGAAATAAACGGAGGCGTTTATAACAGATACGGTGAAATTGTTTGTAGATGGAACGATCCGGAAGATGTTCTAAAAGGTTGGAATGGCACAAAAAACAATGATGGTATTAGAGTTCCTTCCGGTTTTTATTATTATTCTTTTGTAATAAAAGGTAAAGATGGCAAAAAATATGAACCTTTTTCGGGTATTATATACCTATATCGTCCCAAATAGTTGTAAATAAAAAACTTTTAATATTTTTGCAGTTTTAAAGTTCGGTCTGTAGCTCAGCTGGTAGAGCACGTGACTCTTAATCATGGGGCCCAGGGTTCGACCCCCTGCAGACCGACATAAATTTAAGTCTTTACTGTAATGTAAAGACTTTTTTTTATTTTATAATAAAATTAGAAATTCTTTTATTCTGCCGGGGTGTTGTAAATCTTATGGTTTTGATAAAAAAATAATATTTTTATTAAATTGTGTTTTATTTAAATCAAATAAAATAAATATTTTTAAATCTCAATTGAAGTAAAATAAACAAGAAAAACTCTGCTAACTAACTCGATGAAAGTATTCAACAAAAAATATTTAAGTTTATAATAATACAGATTGAACAAAAACTGTTAGTTTGTAAAAACAAAAATAGTTTTTATAAAAATAAATACTGATAAAACTCTATTTCTTTTCTGATAAAAATCATCAACTATAATTTAAAATAAAATTACTTTTGAAAAAAAAATACGGGTTATTAGTAAGCAAGTTAACCTAATTTTAGATCTAAATCGTAAATACTAAAACTCGACAACTCAAAAGTAATGTATAAAATAAACGAACATCCAATTCTGGATATAAATCCGGTTGAAAAAGTAACTTTTCTATATGAAGGAAAAGAAGTAGTTGGCGAAAAAGGTTTTACAATAGCGGCGGCTCTTCACCAAGCCGGTTTTCCGGTTCACAGCCACAGTTTGCAAAATCGTGAACGCAGTTTAGAATGCGGA
>JAFGUD010000105.1 GCA_016938685.1 Bacteroidales bacterium
CCGTTATGTTCTATTAAAAACCGATAAACGACAGCGAGATGAAATATTAGATTAATTTTTATCTTTGCCGATAATTGAAAAATGATAAATTAAAATAATGGATATACTAAGTAAGATAATACCAAACCCAGAGATTGAAATGCCTTTGTCAGTTAAATATTTTGACAAAGTGCGAAAAGCTATTCACGAAAAGGAAAAGGGTAAATGGTTTATTACGAGTTTTGATAGTGAAGGGAAAGACAAACAAGTTTGGAACGAAACCAACGATAAAAAAAATCCAGAAGAGATTGTAAGACAATTATTTTTGGTTGAGCTTATTGAATATTATGGTTATCCAAAAGACAGAATTAAAACGGAACAAAATATTAGTTTTGGCAGAGAGAAAAAACGAGCTGATATAATTGTATATCAAAATGATAATATTACTGCATGGATAGTTGCAGAAATAAAATCGCCATTTGAAAAAAACAATCCGCAACAATTAAAAGGATATTTAAACGCCGAAGGTTCGCCGATTGGCGTAGGTTTTAACGGAAAAAATATAAGTCGTTATTTTCGCCCCTACCCGAAAGAATTTGATACTTTGCGAGATTTACCGTATGAACATGAATATCAAATTGCAAAAGACGCTGATTTTCCAGCACAAAAAATAAAAGAACTTATTGCAGAGCGTAAATGGACACTTACGGAACTGAATAAACTAAACGAAGAAAAACATTTTGATTTACGGGCAATCATTGAAGAATTGCAAGAACTTGTTTTAGCAAATTCAGGTTTTAACGGTTTTGATGAAATTTTTAAATTAATTTACGCTAAACTTTACGACGAAAACGAAGCAGAAAACCGAGATAATCAAACATTATTTTTTCGTGATTATGCAAACGCAGAGATAACACATAAAAAAATATCTGAATTATTTGAAAGCTCAAAAGAACATTGGAAAACTGTTTTTGAAGCTTCCGATAAAATTAAACTTTCACCAAATCATTTAGAAGTTGTAATTGGTAAACTAACCGAAGTAAAATTATTTGGTTCAAACTTGCGTATTATTGATGAAGCATTTGAATTTTTAATGCCCGAAGTTGCAAAAGGAAGTAAAGGACAATATTTTACGCCCCGAGTAATTATTGATGTTTGCGTTAAAATGCTTAATCCGTCAAGACGTGAATATATTTTAGACCCAGCTTGTGGAAGTGCAGGTTTTTTGGTTCATGCAATGGAATACGTTTGGGAAAAATACAATTTAAAAACGTATAGACAACAAGCAGAATATGCAGAACGCTATCTTTGGGGCATTGATTTTGACGAAAAAGCGTCAAAAATTAGTCGTGCAATTATGCTAATTGCAGGTGACGGAAGAACTCATATTTTTCAACAAAATTCATTAGACCATAAAGCATGGTCGCCCATGCTTTACGGTGAATTAGAAAGATTTAAACTTGTCGATAATGAAAAAGAATTAAAACACCTGAATTTTGATGTAATTTTAACTAATCCACCATTTGCAGGCGAAATTAAAGAAAAACCGCTAATCAATTTATATTCTGATTTATTAGGTTTGCGTTACACTTACAGCATGGAAACCAGCAATATTGCGGCTATGCTAAAATCATTTGCACAAGAATTTGAACTCAAATTTGCAGATGAAACCGAAGAACGCATAAAAGACAAAATAAAAGAAATAAACAAAGACGATGATATTGATTTAGAAAACAGCGAAGACGAAAACAAAGTAATCGAAGAAATTGCATCGGTTTTAAATGAATGTATCGAAGACGGAAATTATCAAGAAACTTTAATTGTTTCACGTTTGCGGGATATTTTGCGTTTCAGAAAATCGGAAAGCAAATCGGATAAAATAGACAGACACATTTTATTTATACAACGTATAATTGATATGTTAAAGCCGGGCGGAAGAACCGTAATTGTTTTACCACAAGGCATTTTTAACAACACATCAGAAAAATACATTCGTAAATTTGTAACCAACAAAGCCCGATTATTAGGCGTTGTAGGTTTGCACGGTAACAGTTTTAAACCACACACAGGAACAAAAACATCACTTTTATTTTTACGCAAATTCACAGAAGAAGAATTAAATAACAACGCAGCCGAAAAAGATTACAATATCTTTTTTGCAACTCAAACAATTTCATTTAAAGACAATTCGGGAGATTACATTTTTGCAACAGACAGCGAAGGAAACCGTTGTTTGGATAATAACGGAAATCCGCTTTATTATACAGACCTTTACGATATTGGACAAGCATTTATTAATTTTGGCATTGAACAATACGAAAACGGCGACACGGCATTTTCTTTTTTAGAAGATGTTAAAAAAAAAACGGTAAACGTTGATTATTCAACAATAAAACTATCTGAATTAAGCTCAGATTTAAGAATTGACGCTGAATATTTTTTAAAAATCTATTTGCAGTATTTGAACGAGATACGACAAAAAGAAAACCAAAAAATAAAGCAATTTGCTTTTGTAACAGACGGTATTCACGCATCAATTGACTTTGATGAAACGAGCAATATAAACCTTGTTTCGGCAAAAGCACCAAAAGACAACGAATTTGATTTGTCAAAAACAGGTTATATTTCGGAAAAAATGCACAAAAAAAATCCAAGAACAGCATTAAGAGAAAATGATGTAATTCTTTCAACTGTTGGCACTATTGGAAATTGTGCAGTCGTAAATTCTACTCATTTACCTGCAAACAGTGATAGACACGTTGGAATTATACGAATTTTAAAAGACACGGTTTTGCCACGCTTTTTATCAACTTTTTTTGTTTCAAAATACGGCAGAGCATTTACAAAACGAGAAACCGCAGGAAATGTTCAACCGAATTTGTATATCAGAAATATTAATCAATTAGAAATTCCAGTACCAAGCATAGCATTTCAAACAAAAATTGAAAATCTTGTTTTACAAACCGACAAAGAAAGACAGAAATCGCAGGAACTTTACGAAAAAGCCGAAAGCATTTTATTAACTGAATTAGGTTTAGTCAATTGGCACGCAGAAAAACGAAAAATAAATATTGGAACATTAGAAATTGAAACTGAAAACACCATTAATCAAATAAGTTTTTCAAATTTATCCAATCGTTTTGACGCAGAATTTTGGCAACCAAAATATGAAAATGTTGTAAAAGTTATTACAGAACTTGAAAAGCAGGGCAAAATAAAAAATTCAAGATTAGGCTTAATATTTAATGTTCAAAGGGGAATTGAAGTTGGTGGCAAAGCATATAGCGAAAGTGGTGAAATTTTATTTTTAAGGATTAGTAATATTTCAAGTCAAGGTTTAAAATTTGGTGCTGATAAATATATTTCCAACGAATATTATAAAAAAATAGAAAAACTACACCAACCCAAAAATAACGAAATTCTTTTTTCAAAAGACGGAACAGCAGGAATTGCATATTTATTCAGGAATAATTTAAAAGTAATTCCAAGCGGTGGAATTTTACGTTTACAAAATTTAACTTCAAATAAACTTGAATATTTAGAATTGGTTTTAAATTCAATAGTTGTTCAACAGCAAGTATTAAGAATGTCAAGCGGTGCATTAATTCAACATTTGAAAATAAGCGAAGTTTCAAATTTAATGATACCATTAATTGATGATACAAAGCAAGATATTATAACAGATTTAATCCAAAAAAGTTTTAAATCAAAGAATTTATGTTCAAAGTATTTAGAAACAGCAAAAAAAGTTACAGAAAAATACATAGAAACAGACGAGAAACAGGCGGAAATACTTTTGAACGAACTTTTAAAAGAAAAATAAAAAGCAAAAAGGCGGCTACGCCGCCATATTGCTATTAATATTAATAATTTGCAGGTTATGGACGAGTTGAAAAAAATAAATTTCGAGCTTCCGAAAATTACTTTTGAAGACGAAATATCAAAATGGAAAGAGTTTTATCTTAAATATTTGTATCACTTTAAAGGCAACAGAAACGAAGTTTTGGCAAAGTTGCAAACATTATATCAAGGTTATCAAATATTTGCTAATCGTAAAACTTTATTAAGTAGTGAAACTGTAAAATTAGATATTGAAGCCGAAGATTTTATAAAAAAACAGTTTCATAAAGATATTTTTACGAATTTTAGTAAAATCCCCGAAGTAAAACAAAAATCATTGTCGCAAGACGTTGATAATTTTTGGGGTAAATTAGGTCTGATAATTTTAGAAAGTTTTGCTCACATTTCAAATGAATTGATTGCAACTGCAAATTATAGATTTCAATTTTTAAAATTTATTTACGATTGTTATTATAATTATGGTTTGCACCCTAATATTACAAAACGAGAACACAATATTTTTGGCAGATATAATATTGTGATTGAGTTTTCAGAAAACAGAAAAACGGAAAAAGAAACGAAACCGTATTTAAAAAAGAAAGATTTAGAAGATAACATTTTGCGAGCGTGGGAAAATAATATTGATTTGACAATCAACGGAAGAATTATAAAGCATAAAAACATTAAGCGAATAAAAGCAAGTTACACACTTTTAAAAATTGATGAAATACCGCTTTTTGCACAAAAACATGGTTTTTCGTGGACAAATCAATTAAAAGATATTGAGACGTTTATAAATACTTGTCCAGATGTAACAGACCAGATAATTAAAAATCCGAAATTGAAAGCACTTGATAAAAAAAAGGAACTTGAAAATAAAGCGGAAATAAAACAGCTTGAATTTAAAAATCAATCAATATCATACATTGACATTGATAGAATTTCCGAACTAAAAAATCTTAAAAATAAAAAGTTCGATTTATCAAAACTTATTCAAATTTGCGAAGAACTTAACAACGCAGCAATAAGTAAATCATATTATTCTGTATCATTATTAGGTAGAGCCGTAATTGACCACATTCCGCCAATTTTTGGTTGTAAAAATTTTTCTGAATATGCAAATAATAAATCTGCAAAAAGTATTAAATCGACTTTATTAAATTTAGAGGTTTCATTACGAAATATATCAGATAATCATATACATAGTCAAATAAAACAAAAAGAGATTACACCCAACATAAAACAAATAGATTTTTCAAACGATTTAGATGTTTTATTGGGCGAAGTGATACGTGAAATATCAGCCGATAATAATGTAACGACTTGATAATGAAAGAAAAAAAAGAACATAACATATTGTTGAGCGTTCATTGCATTTTTTTGTGGGCATTTGTCTGTAATCGAGCATTTGTGCAAGAAAGGAGCTTTTTCGGTAACACGAACATTCTACTTTCAAAGCCCACAAAAAAAAGCAACGCCGCCAACAATTTTTCGTTAGCGTGCAGTGGAAAGAGCCTTGCGATAGAACTTTCTGATTCCTAAAACCCATATTCTTTTGGTTTACCTAGCAATATTATAATACTTAAAGTAAATTTTATCTATTAAACTTAGATCATATGAGAATTCCATTAATAGTATTTTTTTTGTATGTCTCGCAATTCATTCTAGCGCAACAACTAATTGTAGCTAAAGTAAAAGATTCTCAAACAAAAGAGCCTCTTGTGTATTGTAACATTTCTGTAATAGGTAAAAATAAAGGTACAATTACCAACACTAATGGTGAATTCAGTATAGATGCCAATCCAATTACTGATAAACTTAGCATAACTTATCTTGGATACGATACTAAAACTGTTTCAACTTCGGAACTTGTAGCACATCCAGTAATATTATTGACACCAAAAGAAATGATTTTAAATGAGGTTACAGTTCATGCTGGCAATGAGTATTTATATGATTTTTTGGTTAAATGTGCAAAAACTCTAGAAAATGATAACTCCAGACTTTCATCCAAAGCATATTACGGTTCTGAAACTTGGATAAGTGACAGTGATGCTGAACTAATAGAGTGTTATTTTAATGCAAAATACAGAGGTCACCATATTATTGATTTGTTTCTAAAAAATGGCAGAATTTCCATGTCAGTAATTGATAACAGAATTTACAACAACATGTCAAATTCCAATATTATTAAAAAGCTAAATCTAGTTGAATATGATTCATTCTTTCCTGAAAGTCCTCTTCAATTTAACAAAAGAAAATTACTTAAATATTATGATTTAAAACTGATAGGTTCTGATAGTTTAATGTATATAATTTCATTCACGCCAATGAAAGATACGACTAAATATTTTTCAGGTGAGATATGGATTAATCGCAAAAAATCAACAATTCTTAAAATTCATCTTTTATGTAAAAATTCCACGACAATACCTTTTGAAGGATATGCAGAAGATTCACTTTCTAATGTAAATATTGAATTTACTGAAACATTTAAGGAGCTTGATGGCAAATCAGTTCCCGAACTTATTATATTTAATTATGAACTATTGTATCATACAGCAACAGGAGCGCAATTAAGGTTTATTGAATTACCTGAAATGAACAGAGTAATAACAAGTAAAAATATTTTATATCTCTACGATTATGATATCCCTTTTTTAATGCCATATTTCGAGTATGATAGTGAAATAAGTGATTATACTAAAATCTCACTTATTCCTTACAATGATTTTTTCTGGCATCATAATAATGCTATCACATTGACCTCAGAGCAGAAAGCTAAATTAGGAATTTTTACAGATAAAAATTATTCTGTAAACATTACAGAGGGCTGTTACGGAAAAGATTTTATGTCGGATGGAAAACTAAAATGGTTTGATGGAAAACCATTAAAATGGAGCGGTCAATACACTTTTTGGTATCCGGAACGCAGAGTATTTATTAATAAAGCAATGCCATCGAATAAGACCGCAACCCAAACTCAGATTTCAGAATTACGAATTGAAGACTTGTTTAATATTGAAGTACAGATTTTACTAGATGTAAATACTTTTGAAGATTCTATTAATTGCAGGTCATATACAGTGTTTGATGAAGTAAAATCTTATTATCGTTTACCAGTTAAGGAATATACTAACCCTTTTGTGAATATTCTTTTCGATATTTGCGAAATAGAAAGACAAAAAATGCAAAATCAATTGGATTTAGGTGTTTTAAACCTTTCACAGATAGATTCTTTGTACAATAAGACAATGGAAGACATGGGAAAGCTGACTTATAAATTTAGTTATGATTCAGATTTTGGAAAGAGAGTTATTGAAATGACAAAGTGGAATAAATATGTCGTGGATAATTTAGGTATTGATAATATTAAAATGTTTGAAGAATACTACGAAGAGAGAGAGCTGAGAAATGATTCGATTTTAAAAGCGGGAGGCGTTCCTCCAAAAAACATTTTTGAATAAGAATTAATGGCTTTTAGAAAATCAGCCATAACAGAAAAGCTAGACAATATGAAACCCACCGACACGCTAACAACACCTATATACCATGCGGGGTGTGGTTTAGGACGGTCGGACAGAGCGGGTACGTTCACCGCCAAATTTTTAAAATTTGGCTTTTAGCTAAACAATTTAAAATCAAAATTTCAAAATTCGGCTCCACAGCAACTCTGACAGGTAAACCAGCGTTCCCTAATCCGCACGGTACATAGCTGCGACCGTTAGCGTGCAGTGGAAAAGAACAAAATGACAGTCTTTTCCGACTAATTTGAAGCAGAAATTTCAATTGAGTCGCTACCTTGCTAACTTTCTCGGAAATAATTGAATATCAAACAGTTAGAACGTTCTGAAACACAATTACTCGCGCATTTGTTTGACAAATTGAGTTTTGGCTGACGCGCCTTCAAGACTCGGCATTTTGAAAGAAAAAAAATCATTTAATTGAAAGAGGCGGAATTAGTTTTGTCGGTTTTTATTTTCTGAAACGCTGAAAATTCTGGGAAACGCTTTTTCGCAAAATCGGGCTGAATTATTATTGAAACAAACCCGAAAACTAATTCAAAATCCGAAAGTGAATAGCATAAACAACAATGAAAGCCTGAAAACGGACTGAAAAACGCTATCCGGAAAGGAAATCGCAACTTTTAACCTGAAAACTTTTCACTAACGGGCTGAAAACTTGCTTCTCTCCTACTTTCGTAATGAAAAAAGTGGA
>JAFGUD010000106.1 GCA_016938685.1 Bacteroidales bacterium
ATCAGGGTTTTGACTTTTATTGAGAAATATATTTAAAATAAGGCTATTATGCTGAAATTGTTTTTCAAATGCATAATTCGGGTTTAATCACTACAAAGATACGGAAAGTTTTTTGAATAATGCAAAGAATTGTTATCGAGGTTAAATATTTTTAGATAAAAATACATATATGCCTACAAATAAGATATTTAATTTTTGCTCGATTAAGGTTTAATAATCTTCCCAATGGTCATTTTCTGGATTATTCCAATCTTCTAAAATTGGGTGTGTTGCTATGTAGCAATCATTTTCTATTATTGTTTGTTCTTCCATGTAAACGAATAAGTTTTATTTGGTTGGTATGGTTTTATTAAGTCATCAGGATTGAGAAAAACACCTTTGTTGGCAAAAGTTATGTAGATAGAATTTTCTTTCACATCTACGGTCAAAGATTCCACTTGTAAGGCATTTTTTTTATTGGCTAGTGTTCTGCTCCAAAAAATCTCTCCGGTTAAAAAATCGACTGCCTGAAGTCGGTTTCTGTCTTGATTTCGTTTTATGAAATAATGTTCTTTATAATTTGCATAATACGGATAGTCATAATGTCTGTATTCAATTTCTTTTCCGAATATAATTACTGTGATTTCGTGACAGCCTGACCCGCAACCCTTGCTTATTACGAAATAATCATCACTAGCATAATCAAGAGTGTAATAACCAAAGTTATAAATATTAAAAGTTGTGTCCGGTGTTTTAATTTCCAACCAACGAGGATATAAAGAACTTTTTATTATTTTGTAAGATACGTTTTTTGTGTTGTCTATTTGTGCTAATAAAGCACTAGACAAAAGAAGAAATAAAAAGAATAATTTTGTTTTCATAGTTAGCCCCAAAAATAGTGTACACAATGTTCTGCTACAACTTTGACATTATCTCCACAGTCGGAAATTGTAGCACTTTTATTAAAGCAAATAGCATTGTTTGCAATATTTGAGTTAAAATAAACTGCTTTTATTGCTCCTATGATTGTTTTTACAAATCCCTTTATTGGTCTGTTTGCGTTTAGATGAAACAAGGAATAAGGTGTATTATATTCTATCCTATTTACAGCTTTAAAAGCCGGATAATAAATATTTCCGCTGTAAGTATCAGGAAAGCCAGCACTATTAACACGATTACGCAAAACTTCAGAAATTGCTTGAAAACATTCTAAAGGTTGGTCGGCTAGTTCTCCTTGATAACCTTCTGCAAATGATATTCTAATTAGCTTACTAAATTCACTATTAAAATCAATTTCTAAAGGTGTAAAAACTCCGTTGCTGTTTTGCATGATGAAAAAGCGGTCTTTACCATCAACATCTTTGCATTTGTAAGTAACTTTTTTATTTTGTTGGTCAATGTAAAAATAATACCAACGAAGATTTTTAAAACAATCTTTATTAGAACTCAAATTAATAACTTTTTTTACTGCTATTGTACTTAATGCAAATATAAGAAATTTATTAAATATCTTGGTTTTCTTTTCTAATTTGCCAGATAGTTTTTTGGAAAGATTGCATTGCAGTAATAAATTCTTTGTGAATATCGTTGTGAGATGCTATAACAGCGTTGTTGTTTTCAATAACTTTTGTTAAAACTCCGAAATATTCAACAATAAATGACCAAGCTCGTGTAAAAGAGTTAAGCGTTTACGTTCTACTTCAAAATTACTGTTAATAACAAT
>JAFGUD010000107.1 GCA_016938685.1 Bacteroidales bacterium
CCATGGACAGCGCATACTACAAATCCGGTTCCATTTATTGTTGTATCTAATGAAAAACATAATGTTCGTGATGGCGGACTATCGGACATTGCACCAACAATGTTAAAATTATTAAATCTGTCTCAGCCGTCTGATATGACAGGACATAGTTTAATTGATTAAAAAATCCCGATTTTTATCGGGATTAATTTTTTCTTTTATTTTTGAAAAACTCGCGCAGCATTGTTGCGGATTGTTCGGCATATTCTGAAAACTGCTCTACGCCTGGTTTCCAAAGATGTTTATCAGTCTCAAATATTTTTGAATTATGAAAAATTCCACCACCTTTTTCATCCATAGCTGCAAAATATATTTTTTTGATTCGTGCGTATGAAATAGCAGTCGCACACATTGCACATGGTTCCAATGTCACATAAATTTCACAGTTATCTAAAAATTTTGCGTCCAGTTTTTTACAGGCTTTGTTAATTGCATCCATTTCTGCGTGCAGTGTTGGGTTTTTATTTAATTGAACTTTGTTTCGACCACGCGCAATTATTTTTCCATCACAAACAATAACGGCACCGATTGGTACATCATCATGTTGGGATGCACGTTTTGCACAAATAAAAGCTTGTTTCATAAAATCCATAGTTTATACTTTAACTCATGGATTCAAAATTGCAAATTATTTCGGGAAAATGGCGCGGAAGAAAATTGAACATACCTGTTGATGCGCGACCAACACAAAATCGTGCAAGAATGGCACTTTTTAATATGTTGGAATCTTTGGAAATTCGCCCAAATAATGTTTGGGATGCTTTTGCAGGTAGTGGTGCATTTGGAATAGAATGTTTATCCAGATATGATTCAAATGTGATTTTTACCGATAAATCACAAGATTCAATAAAAACAATTCAATCAAATTTGAAAAACATAGTTGGCAAATTTTCTGTTGAAAAGACAAATGCAATGGATGTTATTAAAAAATACGGTTCCCATTCAGATTTGATTTTTATTGATCCACCATATTCTGAAACTGATATAGGAATGGCCTTTGTGCAGAGACTTTTTGGCGTTGTAAATTCCGGTACAATTTTGATTTGGGAAATTGAAAACGACAAATTTGAAAAAATTCCAGACGGTTGGGATATTTTGCGCGATAAAAAATATGGCCGTGCCAGATTTTTAATTTTAAAAAAAGCTTGATTTTTCGATTATTTTAATAAATAATGACAGCCGCCGACACCCTTGGAGGTCGGATTAGTTTATTAAAAAAGGATAAAAAATGTCTATTAAATTAAACG
>JAFGUD010000108.1 GCA_016938685.1 Bacteroidales bacterium
CTGGGGATACCATTGTATTCAAATGCAATTGGCATTATTCCAATCGCAGAAGTTTTGTTAACCAAAGGCGTACCAATTGGAACCGTATTTGCAATGATGATGAGCATAGTTGCAATTTCTTTACCGGAATTGATAATATTAAGAAAAGTAATGAAACCAAAATTGTTAATTTATTTTGCATTGATGCTGTTCGTAATGATAGTGTTTATAGGATATTTTTATAATATTGTTTTATAAAGGATAAAAAATGAAAAAAATAAAAATTCTAAGTGGCAGTGGTTGTTCAAACTGTGAAGTTTTAAAACAAAAAGTAAGCAAGGTAATCGCTGATAATAATTTTGATGCCAGTATTGAGAAGGTTACAGATATTGTACAGATTATGGGATACGGCGTTATGACTGTTCCAGTTCTGGTTATTGATGAAGAAATAAAATGTGTTTCACGTATTCCCAGTGATTCTGAAATACATGATTGGTTGAAATAAAAAAATGTCGCATATAAATGCGACATTTTTTATTTAATACCTACGCTATTTAGCAAAGAATTTATATTTTTTGAAACCAGTTTTTTATCCACATCAGGCAGTTTACCTTTTAAAAATTCTTTTATTGGAACTGTTTTTGTCATAGGAATTTCTTTTTCGTTTTTTAAAACCAATTTTTTATTTGCTTTTAATTTATCAGCAACTGTTGCAGGAATTTTATCAATTGATTTATAAATTCCGGAAATGTTTTTATATTCATTCAACAGTTTTGCGGCTGTTTTTGGTCCAATACCTTTGATTCCAACAAAGCTGTCATTTTCATCGCCAATAATTGATTGATAGTCAACATACTGTTCAGGTGATATTCCGAATTTTTGCTTTATAAATTTTGCATCATGTTTTGTTACTAATCCATGCAAATTACGTGCCAATGAAATATCTTTTGATATTAATTGAACAAAATCATAGTCAGCAGATGAAATTTGAACTTTGCCTTCTTTTTTTGCCCAATAATTTGCCAGACTAGCAATTATATTATCGGCTTTTATTTTATTGTGTTGAATCCATTTGATATTAACTTTGTCCAATAATTGCTGAATTATCATTTGCTGGTCTATTAACGATCGTAATTCTTTTAATTCGGTTGATTTTTTTTCTTTTAATTTTTCCTGGAACCACTTTTTTGAATCGAAAACTATAAATATTTTGTTTTTTGGAAAGGCATCAATTATATTTCGTAAAAGTGCAAAAAATCCATAAACTGCATCAATACGAAATTTTTCTTTCGTAGCAGCTTTGTCAGGTATACCATAAAAAGCACCATATATATAACTGTGTCCGTCAATAATGGTAAGATTTGCCATGGTCAGATCCTTTTGGTTTTTTTTGGGAATTCAATTAATTATACCAATAAATAAAATAAATTGTTCCAAGATTTTTTACCCAATGACAAAGAGTTATAAAAAATAATCAAGCATATCCACCAGCGGTCAATCCGCTGGCAAATGCAAAATGTAAATTAAATCCACCCAGATCACCAGCAATATCTAATACTTCACCAACAAAATACAGCCCAGGACATAATTTGGATTCCATGGTTTTTGAAGAAATAAATTCTGTTGAAATA
>JAFGUD010000019.1 GCA_016938685.1 Bacteroidales bacterium
ATCTTTTCAGGAACAAAACAAAATCATAACAAGATTATAGATTCAAGCCTGCTGGAAGCACAGGAACCTTTGGATGAATTTAATTCTTTAAAGGGAAATGATCTATTTATCAGCAAAGCAAACGCAAATAATCTGAAAAACATCGATGTATCTTTCAAATTAAATGCAATCAATGTAGTTTGCGGGGTTTCAGGAAGCGGGAAAACAAGCTTACTTCGCGATGTTCTTTATCAGTCGTATAAAAATAAAAATGCTTCTAATTGCGCAACTATTCAAGGTTTTTCTCTCATTAACGACCTACAATGGGTTTCCGTAAGGAGCGGAATTTTAAATCAACAAAGTGTCGCAAGTTATTTTGGACTTTGGGATGAAATCAGAAAACACTTTGCGAATCAACAGAAAGCTAAAGAATTGGGATTTAAGTCCATTGACTTTTCATTAAATTCTAAGGCAAATCAATGTCCCACTTGCAAAGGGCAAGGAATACACATTGTTAAGCTCGATTTTCTAAATGATATCAATAGTCTATGTGAAAGTTGTGGAGGATCAGGGTTTACACAAAACATATTACAAGTTAAATACAAAGAGAAGAGTATTTCAGAAATATTGCATCTAACCATAGACGAAGTGCTTAATTTGTTCATTTCAGATAATGTATTGTTTAAAAAATTGGCTTTAATCCAAAAGATTGGACTCTCCTACTTAAAATTAAATCAAAAACTAAAACAACTATCTCACGGTGAATATCAACGTGCAAGATTGATTCATCAAATAATGAATACCCAACTAAATAATACTGTTTTTGTTTTTGATGAGCCTAGCAAAGGGTTAAGCCAAAAAGATTTGAAGTATTTATTTGAACTTTTTTCGCTATTAATCAAATCTAATTCCTCAATTATTATCATTGAGCATAAACCTGAACTAATAAAAAGAGCAGATTATATTCTTGAACTGGGACCAGGAGCCGGCAACGAAGGTGGAAATTTAATTTTTCAAGGCGTATTCATTGATTTATTAAAAAATAAATCATCCAAAACAGCTGAATATTTTAAATCAAACGATTTATAAAAAAGAAAATGAAGCTAATTTTTAACACCTTCTTTAAATACCAATTAATAATACGAGCAATTCAACACAAGCTTTATGGCAGAAAATTTCTTCATCACTTCGCACTATCCCAACCAAGATGCAAGCCTAAAATTTGGAGTAATTTGGCAACTATTCAATTAATACTCTACTGATGTTTCGCTTTATTTTCCTGAATATCTACACCTTACACACTCTCTTTCTCAGCTCCCAATTTATTTTTTAAATATTTGTCTATTTCGGCTTGCTTGCTTACAAATACTTTCTATTTTTGCACTCGCTTTTGCTTCAAGCAAGCTGTTTGAATCAGGAGCAAAAAGTGC
>JAFGUD010000109.1 GCA_016938685.1 Bacteroidales bacterium
AACCGGACTTTACAAGGAACTCAAAGCAAAGATACAACCGTTAGCGAAAATATTCAACTGAATTTTTATAGTAGGGTAATTGTGTATAACGTATAGGCACTTACGGCGGGCGGTTTTGGGGTGTTTTTGCGAAGCGAAGCAAAACACCCCAAAACCGACTGACGTTAAGTGCCATGATATGTGCATTTTTTTATTCTCTTTTTCACTGTATTAAGTCGAAATATGTAGCTGTGCCTATCTTGAAAAGTTTGAGTATATCATCTCCTTGTTTCCTTTCATTTTCAGGAATATCAAGGCTTTTACAAATCCCCTCATATACTTCTTCAATTGTACGATTATCCTTGATTAGATTATTCAGGCTTTCATAATCATTAAAAATTCTCTGATTTTTAGGATTATAAAATGGTTTACTTTCACAAATCCAAAAAAGAATTGAAAATTTGCATTTTGATATATTTGTGTCAGTACCATTACTTGTTTTATACAAATTATCGTTTAGTTGAATAGTTGCCTGATAATCTCGTGATGTATCCTCAAAAGTTAGTTGTGTACCAGACTTTAAGATTCTTTCTCGCTCTAATTTTGGCAAATCTCTCAATTTTTTGGCGACTTTAAACATTTCTTCGATTTCACTTCTGTACAAAGGACTTTCAATATCGTCGTGGGATAATGGATTTAAAACAGCACGTTTGTACATTTTTACCGAATCTCTGATGTCTTGGGGTAAATCAAATTGACAATCTTGGTAATACTTAATTAATTGGTTAAATAGGCTATCGAGAGTGCTTATTTCTTCTATTTTGTCATGTGATTGGGCTGTTTTATATCCTTCCGGCAACAGTTTTTTGATAAAATATTCGGTAGCTTTTCGTAAATGATTACCTGCAACAGGATAATTTTTGGCTTTAAAAAACAACTCGGCTTGCTCCAAGTAATTATCTCTAACAGGTAGTGATGGCTGGATAATTAGCGGTTCTTCCCGAATTACATTTTGTTGCTCATCTTCAATCTGATTTACGTATAGCTCAATCGAATACCAATCGCTACTGGGGAAGTATTCTTTTGCTATTTCAAAGAAATACTTATCGTAGGTGGTTACAAATAATTGGTAATCTGAAAATTTTTCTTTTAGAATTTTCAGTAGCGGTTTTCTGTTTGCAATATCCAAACCAATAAATACATCATCAAGGAACAAAAAGCGGTAGTCGCTTGGTGGATTTTTTAACAATGAAGCAAAATAAAGAGAAAGGGCTAATGCTGTTAGCCTTGCCTCATTTAAAAAATATTGGTGGTTTCGTTCAATACGCTCATTAAAAAGAGAAATATCTAAACTGATGTTGAATTTTTTATACCGAACAGTTGTTGAAAACTTTACACTAAAATCAAGGTTAAAATAATCTTTAATAAAACTGTCAATATCGGTTTCAATATTTTCCAAAATGCGAGTCAAACCACTTTCAAAATCGGAAATATATGTATCCCAATCTGTTTGTAATAATTCCCAAACTTCTCCTATTGCTGCTTTTGTTTCCGGTATAGTGGTAACCGGATTTTGAATAGAAGAAATTAATCCATTATTCTCAACCAATAAATCAAAAAGATTGAATTTATTAAAATCGAAATTATGCGTTTTTAAAAGTTCTTTGTAACTCAAAAATCGGTTTTTCTTATAGGCTTCAACAATTTGAGAATTACCTGAAGTTGTAGTATTTGCATTATCAAACGCAAATACATAGCCATTGTCATTTTCGTCGTTTTCAAATTTGATTTTCACAAAAGGCTCTGTTAAGGAATCTTCCTGAGCAAAGATATTTCCATTAAAATCCATTGATGCAGGATTTGCTGAACTCTCGAAAAAAACTTTTAAAGCATTAAAAACGGCTGTTTTTCCACTGCCGTTTTCACCGTATATTAATAAGTTTTTTCCGTTTACGGTTATTACATTATTTTCGCCGTAAAATGCTCTGTAATTATTTAGTGTTATCTCGGTTATTTTATTCATTTCCGTTTTTTCTAAATGATTGCTGAATTATTTTTATTTCAGGTACAACTTCATTGTAATAAATTGCTTTACTAACAGGATGTTTTTCGTGAGAATATTTTTCGGATTGTTCTTTTACTAATAGGTTATCCTTTTCGGAATTGCCAGTTAGTTTAGGCAAATCGGCAAGGTGCTTTATTATATCGTAACCTAATTTTGTAACACTCTCAAAATACAATTCATAAAACATTTGGTTAAGCATTTGCTGAAAATAGCTTATAAAAAACTTTTTATCCTTATTGCTATCCGGCAATGTATGCGAGTGTAAAATGTAATCTACTAAAATTTCAAAAGGTTGAGTGTTTTCAATTTTTTTGATTGGAATATTCATTATTTGAGGTTTATCAATCTGCAATACATTTCCTAACGAACCTGATTTTTGTTTCAGCCAAAAATGAATTAATGTTGAGTTTAATAGACTTGATAAATATTTCAGATTTATTCTAAATGATTTAATAACAAAATATGTTTGTAAGACATAGCAATCAAAATTAGTATAAGAAAAAACAGGCGTTTTACTACACATCCTTAATGATGTGATTTTTTCGCCTTTGAAAAACTCTTCTTTTCTACTTCTGTGTAAACCATACGGCTTGTTAGAGGAAGTAATAATTGACTGAAATCTATCAAGGTGTTGTTTTATATTCGGATAAGGCTTTATTTTTGAACTATTTTTAAAAGACGAATCAGTGTATATTATCCAAAACTTGTTGTTTCTGTTTGCATATATTTTTAATAATTCATTTGTTGTATATAATGGTTTTATCAACTTCATCTCTCTATCATTGAGATTTAGGCTATTCAATTCATTATCTGTAATAACAAATATTCCTTGATTTAGGTAAAAGTCATTACCAAGTATGTTTAAATTTTTCCTATTTAGAGCATCTTGTGGTGTAACTATCCCTTGTGCAACTTCTTTCTTCTCATCTAATGTAAAATTCCTTTGACTCGCAATATGTTCTAAAATTTTATCGTAATCTACCGAACTAAAATGCAGAGATTTGTCTTTTCGCATTTCTCGTTTTACGATTGGTGTAAATTGGTTACGGTCTTGCAAAATTTCTAAAACATTATCGTAAGTTGGTTTTTCGTCTTCAATTTTACGGTAATCAAATGTATAGCTGTCGTCTGTTTTATTTTTTTGCAGTACAAAAACATTCGTTTGCACCGAAGCGTTGCGAAAAATCATGTACGAATTGAAATCAACTAATTGCAAGAGTTTGGTGTCTTCTATTACTTTATTCCGCAAAATTGATGCACCGGCATTGGTTATCCAGTTGTTGGTGGCAATAAATGTAAGTACTCCGTTTTGTTTCAACCAGTCTATGCCTTTACAGGCAAAAGCATACCATAAGTCCATTTTGCCCTGATAGTATTTTGTTCCACGAATACTGTCGAATGCTTTGCGGTTAGTATATTCTTTAATGTATGGCGGATTGCCAATGATAATATCAAAACCGGTGATATGCCCAAACATCCATTCGCTGTCAAAAAATGGTGCAGTTTGGTTGTGGTTGTAAGGGTCCCAATGCGCCAATTGGTCTGCTGTTGTATCATCAAAACCAAGTTTTTTTAAGGTAATTGAAAGTTGGTTGCGAAGTGTTTCGTCTTGTTTTTCCAATTCGCGTTTATGCTGCCGATTTTGTGAATTGAAATATTTTTGCCGTAAATCGAATAACTGGTTTTCTATTTGAACTATTTCGTCTGTTCGGAATAAATGAGCATTGGTTCGGTCAATTTCTTTTAGTGTGTCTGCGGCAACAAATTTAGTTTCGAGATTTGGCAACGGTTTTAACAAATAGTTTTTATCACGTTTAGAAAAATCAATGTTTTGCTCAATTATTAACGAAAGGAAAAACCTAAGTTTTGAAATTTGAATTGCAATAGACTGAATATCTATGCCATATATAGAGTTTTGAATAATGTAAAGCTTACGGGTGTAGTCGTGTGGATTGTTATTGAAATCGTTTTCAATTTCAGTAATTTCATTTTTTAATTCTTTTTCGGCTTGCGCTCTCGCCGATTCGGAACTAAGTTTTTTTGTGATTTCCAAATCCTGTTGAAGCGGTGCAATCAGCCTGTTTTTTTGTTGTTTGCGCCATTTAGTATTATCAGGGTCGAGGCGGTTAAGTATAAAAACAACTTTTTGCAGCGTACCTACCGGAAAAGCTCCACTACCACAAGCAGGGTCTAATATTTTTAATTCGTCAAGTGCATCAATAATTTTTTCTGCTTCATTGTCGGTAAAAACAAAGCAATACACGTTACCTGCAATTAC
>JAFGUD010000110.1 GCA_016938685.1 Bacteroidales bacterium
AAAACCGGACTTTACAAGGAACTCAAAGCAAAGATACAACCGTTAGCGAAAATATTCAACTGAATTTTTATAGTAGGGTAATTGCGCGTAACGCAAAACTGAAACAATTAAAAACTCAAAATAAAGCATTAAAAAGAATAATGGAACAATTTTCTATTTAATAAATAAAAACTTAATCATTATGAAAAAAATCACTTCATTTTTAACGTTAATTTTAGTCTTAAACCTTATTATTTCTGCCCAAATAACTGAATTTCAGAAATTTTTAGCAGATGACGGATTAGCACACGACGAATTTGGACGAGCAGTTGCAACATCGGGTAATTATGCAATAATTGGTGCTCATCAAAATAACACACAAGGAGATTTCAGCGGATGTGCATATATTTTCGAAAACAATGCCGGAATATGGGTACAAACAGCAAAATTGGTTCCAGATGACGGTGAAGCTGATGATGAATTTGGCTATTCTGTCTCAATTTCCGGAAATTATGCAATTGTTGGAGCCTATATGGATGACGACAATGGTGATGAAAGTGGTTCTGCATACATTTTTTATAATAATGGAAACACTTGGGAGCAAATGACTAAACTTACGGCAATCTATGGAGAAGCCGAAGATTATTTTGGCTATTCTGTCTCAATATCAGGTAATTATGCTATTGTTGGAGCTTATGGAAATGATGATAATGGACCAATTAGTGGATCAGCTTATATTTTTTACAATAACCTGGGAGTTTGGGAACAAACAAATCTAATAATAACAGGAAATGACCAAGGCGACAAAGCAGGAACTGCCGTATATATCTCCGAAGATTACGCTGTTGTTGGAGCAATGAATGATGATGATAACGGCGCAAACAGTGGAGCGGTTTACGTTTTTAAAAGGAATGCAGGAACATGGTCACAAACGGATAAAATCACATCTGATAATATTTCAGAAAATGATTATTTCGGTAATTCTGTTGAAATTTCTGATTCTTATATTGTTGTAGGAGCTTATCATGAACCTCATCCAAATCTGATAGGGAAAGTATATGTTTTTGAGAATAATAACGGAATAGGAACTCAAATTGCTGAATTAGCTCCTGATAATGGCGCAGATGGCGATTTATTCGGCTGTTCGGTCTCGGTTTTTGGAGATACAGTTGTAGTTGGAGCACACCAAAGAGATGACAATGGAACCACAAGTGGAGCTGCTTATGTTTACACTTATAATGGATCTTCGTGGGAACAAATATTTACACTACTGGCAAGCGACGGCAGTGCAGGAGATAATCTTGGTTTTGATGTAAATATTTCAGAAAACTGTGTGATTTTAGGAGCTTATGGTGACGACGACATTGGAGATGTAAGTGGCTCTGCTTATGTTTATTACTTAACAGAAGACGTTTTTATTCTCGATGGACCTTACGACGTTTTTGTAAATGTTGATGAAAATGCAGAATTTTACGTTGTTACCGGAAATGCAACCGATTATCAGTGGCAAGTTGATGACGGAAGTGGCTTTGAAGACATTACAAATTCAGGTGTTTATTCTAATTCTACAACTTCTGAATTGAATATCACAAATGCAACTCTGGAAATGGATGGTTACAAATATAGATGCGTAATATCTAATACAACTTCTGAAATGACAAGTAACTTTGCTGTATTACATGTTGGAAATTCTTCAAATCCCTCAGTAATTATCGAAACTCAAAAAATACTCGCCTCTGACGGTCAAGATGCCGACAATTTTGGTTATTCGGTAGATGTTTCCGGAGATTATTTAATAGTAGGAGCTTACCAAACCTATTCTGACAATAACGAAGGTGGTTATGCATACATTTTTAAGAAAAATAATGACGAATGGGAAGAAATTAAAAAACTATCACCGAGCGATGGCGCTGAAAATGACGATTTTGGTTTAGATGTAGCAATTGATGGCAATTATGCAGTTGTTGGCTCGTACCGCGACGATGATAACGGCGAAAACAGCGGTTCTATTTACATTTATGCAAAAGATGAAGGCGGAACAGATAATTGGGGTTTTGTTTCAAAATTTTCCGCTCCTGATGGTGAAGCTTATGATTATTTTGGTTATGCCGTAGGTATTGCCGGCGATTGGATAATGTCCGGTTCATATAGTGATGATGACATAAATAATGCCAGTGGTGCAGTTTATGTTTATTACAACAATAGCGGAACCTGGGAATACGACAGTAAAATAAAATCAAATTCACCCGGATTAGATGATAGATTTGGTTGGGCAATTGATGTTTATGAAGATAACGCAATAATTGGCGCAAATAATGATGCAGCTTATATTTTTCATAACAACGCCGGTTCTTGGGAACAAGTGCAAGAAATACAAGCTGATGACGAAAATTCTTCTACACATGAATATTTTGGAATTTCAGTTGGTATTGCAGAAGACTACGCAGTTGTTGGAGCATTTCACGATCCTTGGCCTGATTGTAACGGTTCTGCTTATGTTTTTTATTATAACGGAACTTGGGAACAACAAGCAAAACTTGTAGCAAATGACGGAGCTGTGGGCGATAATTTTGGTAGTTCTGTTGCAATCTGGGCTGATACTGTAATTGTTGGTGCTCCAAGAAATGATTATAACGGAACAACCAGCGGTAGTGCTTATGCTTTTACAAAAAATGGAAGTACTTGGGAACAATTAGCAAAAATGGTGGCAAGTGACGGACAAGTTGGTGACAGATTTGGTTTTTCGGTTGCAATCTGCGAAAATACTGCTTTGGTTGGAGCAAGAGCAGATGATGACAACGGAACAACAAGTGGTTCTGCTTATGTCTTTGATAATCTTGAAACTCCTTTGGTGAAAATCAGCGAAATAGCAAAAGAAATGGGAATAATTGTTTATCCTAATCCAAGCTCAGATTATTTATTCATTTGCACCGAAAAAGAAGTTAAAAATGGATTTGAAATAAAAATTTTTGATATTTCAGGCAATTGTGTTTACAAAAACGATAATTATGAGAACCAATCACAAATAAACATATCACACTTAAATTCAGGTATTTATATCATCACAACTAAAATTGAAAATATATTGAATAGCAAAAAGTTGATAATTGAATAGTGTATTGATTTTTATACGCAGATTAAAACATTGAAATAGTTTTTCTGCATTATTATCCTCAAAAAGCCAAAATTATGATTTAATTTTGGCTTTTTAATGTTCTTCTATTTTTTCATTTTTGGGCAAAAAGCAAGGGTGTTTTTTGTCTGTTATAACAAACAAATCGTTTATAAATTTTTATTTTGTCACTTATAACAGACATATAATATTTACAAATATCAATATCTTCAAACAAATTAGCTGCATCAGTTTTTTTCTTGTCGATTATTTTTGCATAAACCTGTGTCGTTTTAAGTTCCTTATGTCCTAACATTTTAGAGACTGTGTAAATATCAGTGCCTAGCGTTAGTTGAAGGGTAGCAAACGTATGTCGGGCAACGTGAAAAGTCACTTTTTTATACACTCCACTATCATCAATCCATTTTTGTAATTTTCTGTTATTTGTAGATGAATATTCCAAATTTTCAAATACATACTGCTCGGGTTTTCCTCTATTGTCAAGAAAACTCATAGCTTTTTCGGGAATTGGGAGTGTTTCATTCCCTTTTGTTTTCTTTTGAATAAATCTTATATAATAACCAATTTGCGGACTATGCTGAATTTGTTTCCATTTAAGATTTTTCACATCAGAAAACCTTAATCCGGTGAAAATTGAAAACATAAAAGAATTTTTAATCAAAGGATCATCACATTCGGTTTGTGAAATAAGTTTGATTTCTTCAGTTGTCAAATATTCTTTTGTAGTTTCTTCGGGCTTGATATTTTTTATTCGTTTCGCAAAATCTTCTTCAATAATTCCTTCTTTGTACGCTTCTTTTAAAGTTGCTTTAAATTTGTTAAAATATAAAGATTTTGAATTTTGAGACAACTTTTTGTTTTTCAACAAATAATCTCTAAAATCATCAATTAAGTGATAATCTATATCTCTAATCTTTAAATTGTTGTTAGTATATTTGTAAAGATAATTGAATGAACTTTTCCAATTGCTGTAATTACTGCTACTCGTGTAATGCTTTTTTGTTTCTTCTTCAAAAAACTCTAAAAAATCAGCTTCTTTATCGACTTTGTTGTTTAATCCGTATATTTCTTTAATCATTTCAATCTGACGTAGAGATTTAATATTTTCTGCCAAGATTTTTATTTCCTTATTATGTCGCTTCTGATTAACATCCTGAGGTTTGTCAAAAATATAAAGACCTAAAAACTCCCTTCTAGTGGGCTTACTAGTTTTAGAACTGATAATTGGAGGATAAAAATCCAGATAAAGACTTTTTCTACATTTGATATTGGTTTTTCTCTAAGTGTTACTTTGGTATTCTTCATTACACGTTAGTATTTTTTATGAAAAGACTGCTTCTATTTCGGTTTTTGGAATAAAAATATTCTTCCAAATAGTAATTTTTGAAAGATTATTTCTTTTAACTAGGTTATAAACAGCAGATTGAGACATATTATACTTCTCCTGTATTTCAAGAACAGAATAATAATCTTCTTCTTTGTAAACAACTTCTTTGGCGTACGGCTGAATTGTTTCAAGTTCATCATCAGTTGAAAACAAAAATTCCAATTGCTTTCTACTAATAAATCTGCTTTTACCAATTTTTACAGATTTTAGCTTATCGTATTTACACAATCGCCAAATTGTTGTGCGACTTACACCAAATAATTGAGAAATTTCTGAGATGCTCAAAAAATCTTTGTTTTTTAGCACATCTAAATTTTTTATCTTAATCTCATTTTCGGATGAATTAACTTTCTCAATCTTTTTATTTCGCTGCAATTCTTTATAATGCCGTTGGTTACATTTATGTGAACAATATTTTGTAGTTGTCCTTTGAGCAATGAACTCTTTATTGCAGTATAGACATGTTTTTTTTATTCTGATATTTGAACTCATTTTTTCCCTTTTTCTATTTCAATTATGTTGCAATTATGTTTCAAATACGTTTCAAACATGTTTCATAATTTATCCTTTAAGTGAAACATGTTGCAAATATAAAATAAAAATACAAATAAGGTACAAATCAGGTGAAAATATTTGGAAACCAAATGAAAATAAAAAACAAAAAAAATCCCTCAAACTGTTCATTTTTAAGGGATATGTAATTTTTAATACGCTGTTTTTTTGTTGATTGTTTCCTGCCTATTTCCCGATACAAAAATTCTCAAAAATATTGCCTAAAATTTCTTCATTGGTAACCTCTCCGGTAATCTCACCGAGATAAGTCAGCATTTCGCGAATGTCAAACGACAATAAATCTCCGCTTAAACCTTGTTCTATAGCAGAAATTACTCGTTCCGAAGCCTCAAAACTGTGATTTAATGCCGCAAAATGGCGGGCGTTTGTAATGATTATGTCGTTTTCGTCAAAAGTGCTGAAACTAGTGGCTTTTACAAGTGCATTTTCAAGATTTGTAATGTTTGTTTTGTGCTTTGCAGATACTTCTACTATTTCGGAACCATTAAAATCAGTAGGATTGAGATGTAAAACGGCTTTATCCATTTTATTGAGCACAATAATCAGCTTTTTTTCTTCTAAATACGGCTTAATTTTATCATAAAGTTCTGCTTTTCTTTCTATTGACGCATCAATCAGGTAAAGAACAATTTCTGCTTTTTGAACCTTTTCAATAGTGCGTTCTATTCCAAGATTTTCAATTGTATCGTCGGTGTGTCTTAGTCCTGCTGTATCAATAAAACGGAACAAAATTCCATTGATTGAAATTATATCTTCAATAGAATCGCGTGTAGTTCCGGCAATATCAGAAACAAGTGCTTTGTCTTCTTTTAGCAAAGTATTCAAAAGAGTTGATTTTCCAACATTCGGCTGACCAACAATTGCCACCGGAATACCATTTTTAATAGCATTTCCGTAGTCAAATGAATTTGTGAGTGTTTGAATTTTATTCCTGATTTTTGTGATAAGTTCAGTTAATTGTGTTCTGTCTGCAAATTCCACGTCTTCTTCGCTGAAATCAAGTTCAAGTTCAATTAGCGAAACAAAATTTACTAATTCGGAGCGTAAAACTTGTAATTCGTCCGAGAAACCACCTTTTAGCTGACTCATTGCAACTTTTCTGGCAGCTTCTGACTTAGATGCTATCAAATCGGCAACAGCTTCGGCTTGCGAAAGGTCAAGTTTTCCGTTCAAAAAAGCACGCATTGTGTATTCGCCAGGATCGGCTAATCTTGCTCCATTTTTTGTTGTAATTTCAAGAATTTTTTGTTGAATAAAAACAGAACCGTGACAAGAAATTTCAACTGAATATTCGCCTGTATATGAATGAGGAGCACGAAAAACCGACACCAAAACTTCATCAATAATTTTATTGTTGTCAATTATTTCCCCAAAATGAATTGTATTTGCTTTTTGTTCGGATAGTTTTTTCTTGCTTTTGCTTTTGAAAAATTTCTCAACAATCTTAATTGAATTTTCACCTGAAAGTCGTATAATTGCTATTGCACCTGTACCCGGAGCTGTTGCTATTGCTGCTATTGTGTCGTCTTTTATCATATAGTTGAAGTTTTTTTTAATAAATTTTTTTGTTATCTAAATGAATTAAAGCACATCTAATATTAAACATAAAACGCGTCTGATGTATTACTTTTGCCGTTCAATAAATAGAGATATGCAAAAAATCTTTATTTTTTGACAAAATTAAACAAAAAATGAGTTCGGGGAATTTAAAATTGCTATTTTTGAAATATAAAAGATTTTAATATGAATATTCTCATTACATCTTCTGAAATTGCTCAAATTCCTTTGAAAATAGAGCAAAAATGGAATGAAAAATTAATAAGAGTAAAATCAAAACCGGATAAAACCTCGATTATTTTACTTGGAGAAATTCTTGAAATATTATCAAACATTGAAGCAACTTTTGAATGCAAAGGAGTTGTGGAATATGATATGTTTGGCGGTTGTGATTTTTCGTGGAATTTATTTGCCGGAAAATATCAAATTAGTCACAGAAAAAACATGGAAATAAGCGAATCTTGGCAACGCGTTGAAGAAATCGACAATCATTTGAATTTTAGCGGATTAGAAGAACACAGTTTTTATTGGAATTCAAAATCCGGAGGTTTACTTTACAAAATGGAAATAAAAATTAAAAACATATCAGAAGATCAATTTAATAAAATTTTAGAAATAGGAAATCAACTATATTCTGATTTTAGTATCAAAATTATTTAATCTAAAAATTATACTCAATAAAAAGCTCTATTTTATCTGATTTTAAATTTTCCGGATTACAACTCCCAATATATCCTTGAAAATCAGATGTTTTAACAATGCTGAAAAACGATTTATAAGCTTCTGCTACAAATTTTGCTCTATCTGTTTTTTGTTCAAAAATTACTTCTTTAGAATCATCTTTTAGAATAGTAAAAATATTTCGTCTGTCAATATCAAACATAAATTTTTCATTTTGAAATTCAAATTCAAATTTATATTCCTTGTTGACAAATAGCAGGTCTTCAAGCCATTTTATAAAATTATTCAGCAAGTCAAAATTACAATTTAAAGCTCCTTCAAATTTCTGAATATCAGAGCCTAAAACAAAGTTTATATACCCGTTTGACATTTTTATAAATTCAAATTTTATATCTTTCATTACCTTAATTTTTCAAGATTGCTTAAATTTGTGAACTATTGCAAAAATAATAAATATTATTTCAAATAGAACATTATAATTTTGAACACTCAAACTTTTATTTTATTTAATGAAAATTACTTTTTTAGGAACCGGTCCTTCACTCGGAACACCAATTATTGGTTGCAATTGCGAAGTTTGTACAAGTACAGACGAAAAAGACAAACGATTGAGAGCTTCTGTAATGATCGACATCAAAGACAAACGAATAATTATTGATGCCGGTCCTGATTTTAGAGAGCAAATGTTACGTTATAATAAAGAATTTAAGCTAGATGCTGTTTTGCTAACTCATGCTCACAGAGACCATATTGCTGGCTTAGATGATGTTCGTCCTTTTAATTTTATTCAAAAAAAGAACACAATTGTTTATGCCGAAAAAAATGTAATAGAAGCAGTTAAAAATATGTTTTTTTACAGTTTTGAAGAGTCTGAAAATCAAGGAGTTCCAAAGTTTGATTTGCGAAAAATATCGACAGAGCCATTTTTTGTTGAAGGAATTAAAATAACTCCAATTCGGGTTTTTCATAGCATGGAAATGTTGGGATTCAGAATTGATGATTTCACATATATTACTGATGCAAAATATATTGCAGAAGAAGAAATTGAAAAAATAAAAGGTTCACACATTTTAGTTGTAAATGCCCTTCGTAAAAAAGAACATTATGCTCATTTTAGTCTTGACGAAGCATTAGAATTAATTAAAAAAGTGAAGCCGAAAAAAGCATACATTACACACATGGCTCATATATTAGGTAAGCATAAAGAATTATTAGAATCATTACCCGATAATGTAGAACCGGCGTATGATGGATTGATCATTTCGTAAAAAAAATTTTTTATTTTTCTTTAAATTTACTATTTTTAAAAAAAATTATTAAACAAAAAACCAAATATTATGGATGCTACTACTTTAACAGCAGAAGACAGAGTGCAAATTGTTCAAATTTTTGGCGAATTGCGTGAAAATCTTAGCTCTTATATGTCTGACAGAGAGTTTAAAATGAGTAATGCTCAGTTATTTACTTTTTTAACCTATGCTCCTGTATGTCTTGCTATTGCAAGTGACAGAGATGTTGATGAAAGCGAAATTCGTTTACTTGATAAAATAACTAAAGACATTGACGTTAATACAATGGTTAGTCTTGATTTAATGGAAGTTATTGCAATTGCGACAGAACCCGGCGAAATTATGCTTAACGAAGAATTTAACATGAGAGTTGATTCCGAACTTCTTTATTTAAGCAGAAATATTGACAAATATGAAGAAAATATTCTTGCTGCGGTTAAAGCTTTATTAAAAATAGACAAAGATCCTTCGGCTGAAACTTCATTAACTCAAACTTTCAGTAAATGGTTTGAATTTGTAGTAAAGAAAAATGCAAATAGAAATGATAAATTAGAACTTGAAAAAGTTGCGAAATACAAAGAAAAAATTGGTTTGTAAATACATTTATAAATAACATAAAAACCGGAGTTATTAACTTCGGTTTTTTTGTTAAAAAAAAGATACAACTCTAAATATAGCAAATAGGCATGGTCTCTGATCAGCAAAATGCAAACTTCTAGCTACTAATTCAAATTAAGAGAATAAAATACTGATAGATTGAAAACATAGCCAAGGGCAATTGTTTATTGGGAGGAAACATATAACAAATCGGGAAGGAATGTTTTGACTACTGAAGCGATTAAACCCGAATTATGCATTAGAATTTTTGTCAAAACATTAACTGTTTGATTTTTAAGTAGTTTCTAATGCAAAGCATTAGAAACTACTT